>JAHPYY010000216.1 GCA_019058515.1 Promethearchaeota archaeon | reverse complement strand
GTGTAGGTATGTGTTCAATTTGAAGGAAGATGCCGAGCAATTAGTCTGCCCTAAATGCGGAAAAGAGCTGGTCGTAAAAAGCGGAAAGGACGGAAAACATTTCCAGTGTAAGGGGCATCCGAAGTGCGATTTCACCTTCAGTCTTGAGTTTGAGGACCAAGAGGAGATTAACTGCCCTAAATGCGGAAAACCCTTGGAAATAAAGGGAAAGGAACCTAATCGCTCGTTGTCGTGTACTGGATATCCCGAATGCCTATATTTATATCCCTTAACCGCGCTAGAAGATACTTTAAAGTGTCCGAAGTGTGGCAAAGCGTTATCCGCGAGGAAAGGAAAGTTTGGAGGATTTATCGGGTGTACTGGATTTCCAAACTGTAAGTTTACCTATAACTACAACAAGGAAGATCAGAAACCCCTTGTTTGCCCAAAGTGTGGAAAGGAGTTAAAGGTTCGAACTGGAAAATATGGAAACTTCTTGGGATGTTCTGGGTATCCTGATTGCGAGTTTACCTTTAATTTAGGGCCAATGAAAAAGTTAGAAATGTGATGTCATAGTATTTACTTAAGCGACTTCTGGAAATTGAATATCAAATTCTTAATCACATCCACCATTCGTATAAAGTATTAAATACTAAGTTGAAAAATATATTTTTTAAGGACCAATATAGATATTTTCCAATATGATTAGTAAAAAGAACATAATTATCGTGTTTTTACTCTTTTCTACTTGTACTCTTTTCATAGTATCTCCAGTAAGTAGTACTGATACTGAAACTGTTTACAGTAGTAAGGATGCGCATGTGTATAGCAAATATCCGAATAATAACTACGGTGACAATACTGAAATGTATTGCGGTAATTGGAACGATGGAAGCAACACATATCAAGACGAAGCGTTTTTATTCTTTGACTTAAGTTCAACAACCCAAGGTTGGGATGAAGTGAAACTTTACCTTACCATAACTAGCATCCCCAAATCACTGACTTTTAAAATGTGTGAAAGCAGTGCGGGTTGGAGCGAGAGTTCAATTATATGGAACAATCGTCCGTCACACGATTCGCACTTAATGACATTTTCAATTGATAACGATGCGACTTGGATAATAGATGTGACCTCCTGCGTTTCAGGATCACAATTTTCGATTTGTATTTATGCTGAATACAGTCAATGGGGAACCATTTTAATACGATCGAGGGAACATTCAACTACTAGCAGTCGACCAAGATTAGTGTTTTCTTACTCAGCTTCTCCCCCAGAGGAAGACGATTCGGAACCCTCTTGGGAGATTGATAAAACTGGGTATGTAGACTATATTTACGATGGGGATACTTTCAATCTTTCCACAGATGAGACTATACGACTCGCAGATATTGACACACCTGAAGTAGGAGATCCTGGAGCCGATGAAGCTACTGCTTATTTGACATCGCTTATCTACGAAAAAGATGTTTATCTTGATGTAGATGATAAATATGGTATAGGACCTTATGGACGTACTATAGCAGTGGTTTATGTTCGGTATGACGAGACTTACCTAAAAAATGTTAACAAAGCATTATTAGATGAAGGGCATGCTGTAGTAGACGATTACGATAATGAATTTGATCCTAGTGATTGGACACTTCTAGTGGAATATCCCTCAAATCCGCCACCAGAAGAACCTGAGCCGCCTCCTGAAGAACCTGAACCGCCTCCTCAAGAACCAACAGTTACACCTGAGTTATCTATATCAAGTCCGAATAGTGCATCGAGTTGGTATGAAGGAAATACCTATACGATTGAGTGGAGCTCACAAGGAGATATATCATTTGTTGATATAAACTTATACAGAAGTGGTACATTAATTCAAAATATTGTAAATGGAACTGAAAATGATGGTGAGTATGATTGGTATATCTCGCCAACGGAAAATTTCAAGGGAGGCAATTATAGAATTCAAATATGTGATTACATAGATGCCACAGTTGAAGATTACAGTTCAATTTTTAAAATTAATTACGCAGAAATTACAATCACTAAACTTAGTAGTTCTATAACTATGAAGCCTGGAGAAATATATACAATAACTTGGACTTCATTGGGATTTATCGATGAGGTGAAAATCGAGTTATACAAAGGCTCAGTATTTTTTGAAACTATTATTTCAAATACAGAAAATGATGGATTGTACGAGTGGACAGTAGGTAATTATGAAACAGGTACTGATTATTGTATCTATATCCGAGATTTTGATGATTTAAGCGTTTTTGACAGTTGTCCATCATTCAAGATTGAAAATAACTTCATTCCTATGATGATTACTGGTGGTGTGATAACAGTAATTGTTGGTTCAGGGACTACATTGGGTATACTATATATTTATTTCAAACGCAAAGGATTTCCATAGATTATAAAAAATTGTGCTAGAATTTTATCTTCTTATTTCAAAATCGAAGATGAAATCACAATTAGGTTCTCCTGTACATTCTAAAATCTCACCATTAGTTCCTAGTGTTCTTACGAGTGACTTTCCACATTTAGGATAATATAGCTTTTGGAGATTATAAGTAAATTTACAATTTGGAAAGTTGATGCATCCCAAAAACTTCTCATTACTTCTTTTATTTATTCTGACCACCATTTTTCCACTCCACAAGTTACATGGTATCCTGTTTTTATATAAATCAAATAAATCATCTTAGATCAAGAGTATTGCGACGATTTTAAACCGTACAAGGCAAAGAATGACTACAAGTACAAGTAAAATGTGCTTTATTTTAAAAGAAGTATAATATCGACTTCATGAGATTAAAAAAAAAAAATAAATTAACATATAACTTCAGCAAGGTAAAAGCTATCAACTTGAGAACTATCGGGAAGATCCCCTACCCTCCAACCTTCTATTGTGGTTTCACAGGTGTAGTAGTCGATCCCTTCGTATGTAATGTACCATCCATCACCCCAAGTAGGAGCCGAATCTAACGCCACTCCCGCAAAACAATGTCCCGGAATTATTATTAATACCGTGTCAAATCCTAGGCTTTCGAGAAGTGAGACGAATAAAATCGATAAATCCTCACAATCACCTCCTCCTTCGCACACAGTTTCTATGGGATACTTAGGCATGTCGTCCTCTTCCGTAATGTAGTGAAGGCTGGACTCGAATTCGCCCTTGTCTTGAACAAAATTTAAAAGGGCGTTTGCGACTTCTTCATCGTCATTTTGATTAACGCAACACTCCCTAACGGTCTCAGCTATAAATTGAACATCGCTTTCTTCGCAGAAATCTTCCACAGAATTAGCTAACGCTTGATACGATGTTCTTGAGACGGAGTGGTCGTTGTATAACCGATAATTAAAGTAAGTGTTAAAGGGTATTTGAATCCAGTAGGTCCACCCATCTTGTCCGTAGTTCGTGTCGAATTCGATGTTCTGCATGAAGTAAAGCCCTAATTCAGTGGAATCTTCGATATTATCTAATATTGAATTTAGGTCTTCCAAATCCTCATCCTTTTCGTCTAACTCTTCCTGTAAGGCTTGGTTCTGATTTACAAGCGTGATATACATTAAGGACTGAACGGTTAATCCGATCCCTAAACCTACGATTATCACGAGGGTGATATAAAGATATATCTTATGCTTACTTGAGTTCCCTATGGTCTTTATCTTTCATCAACTCTTATTAAGTAATTACCTAAAGTATAGAACTCTATCCTAAAAAATGTTTTTTTAGGGATTTTAGTATCTCTCTCCAAAAATCCCAAGATCTCTTAAGTTAATAATTTTTTTCCAAAACTCAATGAAATGAATATGGTACCCCCTATCAAAATTAGAGAACCAATGAAACTAATCAAATCAAGGAAGGGAACCACGATTTCGAAATCAAATAAAACTCCAGAGGTAAAGAAAGAACTAATTCCGATCAATATTGAACCGAAAAATACTCGGGCTAATTCATTATTCGAAATATCGCTATTGCGAAAAAAAGTCAACATTATCAAATACGGGACGAGAGTACAAACTAACACAATAATCGAGAATAGAAAGATAGGCACACCTATGAATAGCAAGATAATAACAAAAATACAGGGGATTATACCTGCAAAATAATGTCGTTCGTAGGTTATTATATTCATTACTTTTTCCAGATGGATGATTTTAATCCAAAAGGCAATAAGAACCAATAGTAAGCTCATTTTAATAAGTAATATTGAAATAAGCTCGTTAAAAGTGAAAAACATCATTAGCACAGTGATAACATTTGATATACTGACAGTGAAGAAAAACACCTCCCAAGAGAACAAATCGTTGTAGAGATGGAAATCGTTTTCTTTAGTAAATTTCTTGGAGATGTAAAGCCGTTCGATGATAAGAAGTGCTATAATAATGGATAGCGTAATGTTTACTATATAAAATATCAAACTTAAGAAGCTAAAAACTACATCACTCCCGATTTAACGAATTGTTATTCAAGGTAAGTCTGAGATTCGTAATAAATATATCTAAACTTCACAAATTCGACGAAATTTGGGAAAGAACAAGCAATAAAACGGGAATTTAATTTTCCTAAGAAAAGTTTAAAGTATCCCCAGTGAATATAGTGTGATATACCAACATAGAAAAAAAAGATCTATTAAATAAGAAATTTAAATGAGAAAGGTGAAAAAGATGAAATTTAAAAAACCAAATATTAAATTAAGAAAACCAAATTTGAAACTACCAAATTTTGACTATGTGAAAGAGCATTTACTTCCCATTTGTTTAATTGTGGTAATATGCGTGCAATCAGTTGTCTTAATTATATTAGGGGTAAATGTTGTCTATTTTGTCGCAATTTCAGAAGAATTGGAAGATCGGAATGAGTATCTAGAAGATAATTACGACGACTTAGAAAACGAGTTGGAAGTAGAGCAATGCCTTCGAATCGGGAATTCTTTAGCTTCATATTACGATAATCTACGGCAGAGCAAAGGTTTTACTGGAGCAACATACTGGGGTCAGGAACCCATTCAATACTGGCAAGATCAAGTAGATTTTGCCGCGGACTTAGGATTGCACGATCTTGGTAGGAAATCTTGGGCTGGATTAGAACAAGATTACAATTCTGTGGTCGGAGAGTATAGTTTCAAAACTGCTAGTGATAAGATAGATGATGTCGTTGATTTAATTAGTGTGAGTAACTCTGATTCAAACACGGTAAAAATCAGGAAAATTTTGGATTTTATTGTAGAATATATTAGCTATGAATACGATTTAAACGATTTATTTTCCGCCCCCGTTGAAACGCTTGGTTTTCGCTCTGGTGATTGTGATGATTTTAGTATCTTAGGAGCTATATTATTCGAAGCTGTTGGGATTGATTCTGCAGTGGGCTTTTTTATAAATAATAATGAAGAAGCTCATGCAATGGTGTTAGTACACCTGAGTTCTCTTTCAGGCTATGGTTACTGGTATTACGACGATCTCACAGACATAGGTTTAGCGGCAGGAGAATGGATTTTATTAGAACCTCAGGTTCTCTTAGGAGAACAGGATACTGATTGGATGACGCAATGGTATATCGTTGTTGCAGGGGCTTTAGATTAATTTTTTCTGATGTTTATTACCTATTATATTTCCTCTATGAAAGGTTTATTATACTTTTATTAAATAAGAACACTATTTTTATTTCTTTAAAAATAAGATTAAAATTAGGTTGTTTGTGAGATTGTAAAACCTAGATTTCATAGAAACAAGACTAATACAAGAAAATTTGAAATTCAACAAAATGATTAGAATGAAGTTAACTAAGACTTTCATAGTTTTATTAACATTTAACGTGATCACTTTTTCTTTAATACTGCAGAAACCTGCTCTGTGGGCTTGGGAAATTGATAAAGAATCAACATCATTTTTAGAAAAACCTAAAATTGCCTCCGAATTGACTGTAGCAAACCCAAATATCACCTCTAGTTGGTATGAAGGCAACACTTATACAATACAATGGACATCTGACGGAGAGATCTCGTCTGTCGATTTGAGTTTATATAAATGCACGGATTTAGTAGAGACCATAGTAGTCGCAACTGAGAACGATGGAGAGTACGAATGGGCTATACCGACCACAGAGAATTACAAAGGAATTAATTTTAGGATTCGAATAACCGATCATTCCGATTCCACCGTTGAAGCGTACAGCGACTTTTTCAAAATTAATTACGCTTCAATTACTATTTCAAAACCCGCTGCTAATTCAATAATTAACGCCGGAGAAGTGTATACAATCACATGGGATTCAGTTGGATATGTTAACGATGTGTCGATTGAATTGTATAAAGACTCACGATTTATCGAGTATATCTCCTCTTCTACGGAAAACGACGGTCTATACGAGTGGAGCGTGGGATTTTACGAAACAGGCGCTGATTATTCCATTCAAATAAGAGATAAAGAGGATTCTGCAGTGTTTGATTCGTCTCAAGCGTTCAAAATTGATAACCCCCATATGCCAATCATTATTATCGGTAGCGTAATTGGTACTACCATAATAATCATATTAAGCATTGGAACTATTTCGTATATTTACCTTAATAAACAAAGATCTAAAAAAAATAGAGAAATGCCGTCTTAATTAATATTCTAATCATCAACTTTATACCAATATAATCCTAACAGTATCAAAGGATTTGAACGATTGAATCTGTTTGAGCTAAACCTTCTATCCTATACTTTTATAATTATTTCTTAGATTATTATTGATAGTACAACTGTACCAATTAAAGGTTTTATTGTGTATATTCCAAACTTAAAGAGCGTATTAAAACTCATGGAATTTATCCTAATGAATGTAAGTACTTGTCGTAAATTATAAGCTACGGTTTTGAACTTTAACAAGATCAATAAGCTTTTTTTTAACTTCAGTAAGAGAAAAAGCTTTTATATAATTTAGTGGTATACTTTTTCCGTCAGTCATAAGATAACCATAACCATCATTCCCGAACTTTATACAAGAAGGAGACATCAATAGAAATAAGATATTCAAAACTCCTTTTTCTCATAGAATAATCTGGAATAAGATAATTTTATATATTAATATTTCTACTTATATAAGAGAGAATGTGTGAGGAATTAAGGTATGAGTGATAATGTAGATAATTTATTTAATGAAAATAAATCAGTTGATATTGAAGTAACATGTCCAATATGTGGCTTGCGTAAGATCTTAAATATCCCAGAGTCGATAGTTGCTAATACTTCTCATTTAGCTACAATCTTTGTACCAAAAAGCTTAGTTTGTATTCACCATTTTCAGATATTTTTAGATAAACAGTTTAAAATAAGAGGGTATAATAAAATAGATTTTGAACTTGAAGCTATTCAATTAGAAGATGATACTTTCAATTTAAATACACAATCATTAAAAATAAATAAGGATTCATTATATATGGTTAAAAATAACTTCCCATCAGTCTCAATTGCCTACGTGTTTACTTCAATCCTCTTAAAGAAAAAATGTATTATTGTTTTGGATTATTTTGATATTCAATTAAACAAAGCTATTATAGAATTCTTTAACAATTTACTTGATGATTTGTTTGAGTTTAAGATTGAAATAATTTCAAGAAATAAGTATAATAATTTAGAAAAATCGAAATATAAAAATTCTATTATAGTTGATGAGTTGAAAACAAAAGGAAAACCAAAATTAGATTCCAAAAAAATTAAAATGGAAAATAGTCTAATTGCTGAATTTTTTGAGAATGATAATATTATTGAAGGATTTATCATTCTAAAAAAAAGAATAAAAGATTTTTATCAAAATGTGCTATCCATTATTCAAGAATTTCGAGATAAAAAAGAAAAATATAACATTATGGAGATAAAAGATTTTCTTGAAATGAAACATTTAAGAAACTTCGAATTATACGAACTTAATTTTTTACTTGATATTGTTAAGAGTTATTTTGGAGTAAAACTAAAATATAGTTATTCAGATATTGTTGATTTTATATAAAGTATTTATTTCTCAATTGAGGAGATAGGTAATAATATTAATTATAAACATTGCTATACTCCTCTAAAAACAATTCCCAAACTAAGGACATTAAAGAAATAGAGCAAATAATAGGAAGTTTCCTACCTCCGAGAACAATTCATAGATTTAAAGATTATGCTTATTTCCACTTCATAAGACAAATAGGAATCTATTTAACAAAATTCTAAAAGAATTTATGGAAAAAAATTTTGGTAAAAAGACTATTAAAAAAGGTTTAAATATGCTCTTTATTATAATAATTTTAAAATGAAATAACCAACCAATAAATAAAAGTGAAATATGATGGAATTAGAAACGATTTTCATGTTTATATTAGGATTTGTTATTGCGATTTTTTACTTTTTTATCGCGAACAAGATTTTAAAGAAGAATAGAAAACTTTCTACAATACTTTTTAGTCTATATTTCGTTTTAACAGCTATTGCAGCGATCCTAGCTCCAATAATGCATGTTTTTGTTAATAGTAAAGTTCCATTTTTACTAAACTATGTCCTTATTAATATGTTAATGTTCCTTGGATATATAGGATATCTATGTTTAATATACTTTTCTATCTTAATGTATAAAAATGAACCTCCTTTTTCTCAACAAACAAAAAGAATTATGATAATTATTGCTGTTGTAATTTTTTCAATAGGGATTTTAATTGCTATCTTTGGATATGGAGGTGTCAGTTTTCAAGGAGAATTAGTGATATGGTCTATTGAATATGAGATTGCTCTGCTTTTTGAATTAAATCTACGGCTTTTCCTTGTAATGTATTTTAATATTAAAATATTGAAGGATTTAAGCGATCCTCGAATGAAAAAAAAATGGGAGGAAATTGTTATTGGTGTGGCTTTATTATTATTTATGGCTAATCTCTATTATATATCTCAAATATTTTTAGATCCTTTTGTTAGAATATTATCTCAAATGATTATGCTTTTAGTAACCATAGGCTCAACTATCTTTATAACATCAGCTTTTCTTGAATTTAAAAAATAAGTTGTCAGAAAATATTAATAGATTTGCAAACTTTGAAATACAGTATGTATTAAAATTTTTAATCAATTAATTAAACTCTATTCTAAGTTACAACAAAAAATAAATTTAGAAGTTAATTTTGTATCGTTTTAATACTACAACTCCACTAAAAATGTTTAACAATGTGTCATGCTCTTCAATCTTAGAACTAATAATTGCATGATCTTGGTAGGAAATCTTGGGCCGGTTTAGAACAAGATTATTACTCTGTAGTCGGAGAATATAGTAAAAAAACTGCTAGTGATAAGATAAATGAAGTCGTTGATTTAATTAGTGTAAGTAACTCTGATTCAAGTATGGTAAAAATCAGGAAAATTTTGGATTTTATTGTACAATACATTAGTTATGAATACGATTTAAGCGACATATTTTTCGCCCCAGTCGAAACACTTGGTTTTCGCTCTGGTGATTGCGATGATTTTACAATCTTAGGGGTGACATTATTCGAAGCTGTTGGGGTTGATTCTGCGGTTGGATTTTTTAGAAATGATAATGAAGAAGCTCACGAAATGGTATTAATTCATCTGAGTTCTCTTTCAGGCTATGGTTACTGGTATTACGACGATCTCACAGACATAGGTTTAGCGGCAGGAGAATGGATTTTATTAGAACCTCAGGTGCTCTTAGGAGAACAGGATACAGATTGGATAGCGCAATGGTATATCGTTGTTGCAGGAGCTTTAGATTAGTCGACGACTCCTAAAAAAAGTTTTTATTTCGATAGTATATCCGTGTTATTCATTAAATTTTTATGTTTAATTGTGAGAAAAAAGAATATACAGTAGCTATATGATCCAAGTTATATTCAAAACTCAAGAATAATGACCAGAATCGCAAAGTTCACTATAGTGCTACTCGTATCGTTCTCAATCAATACTGTGCTATTTGCTTCAATTTCATGTTTAACCGCTATTCAATCTTCCAACTCATCTAAATTTAGTTCTGTAGATCGTGGTAATTATATTGAAGAAGAAGATCCTTTACCAAAATCCGCTTTCATACCTGACATAGTTATTGCAGTTCCAGATAGTAACACTAGCTGGTACGAAGGACTAACTTCAAGAATTGAATGGAGTTCGAGAGGAATTACTAATGGTGTCAATATAGAGCTATTTAAGGGAAATGCATTAATAGAGACTCTAGCGGAATCAACTGAGAACGATGGCGAGTACTATTGGTATATTAGACGAACAAATTATCGTAAGGGAGCAGATTATAGAATTCGAGTATCTGACCACCTCGATCCAATGGTCGAAGATTACAGTACCCATTTTAAAATCAATTACCCTAAGCTTATGGTTCTTTACCCTAGAAGCGCTATAGAACTCAATACAGGAGAAAAATGCGAAATCGCGTGGATTTCAGTTGGAAATATAGACCGCGTATCAATTGAATTGTATAAAGATACAGAATTTCTCGAATATATTGCTACTTCTGTTGATAATACTGGTCAGTATTTATGGAATGTTGATGTTTATGAGCCTAGCACAGAATACAGCGTTTATATAAGAGATGTCGATGATCCTGCTGTGTTTGATTGTTGTGAACCGTTCAAAATTGTTCATCCTTTGATGCCTCAGATATTATTTACAGTTGCAATAATAACTCTCATTTGCTTATTATCAGTAGCAATATTATTACATGTATATATCACGCGAGAAGAACTTTTTTGAATTTGAATTTTTTTATTGTAATGTTTCCGTATTTCTAAAGTCACTTTTTGTTGATATCAAACTATAAATTCTATAATTCTATTGTAAATATGTAATTAATTTAAGTGACATAGGTTAATTTTTTAAAATGGCCCTAACGCTTGACCAAATTTTAGAAGGAAGTTTTTCGCTAATATTTATCGTTATTTCCTTTATTATGGCGATTAAATTACTTTTAAAGTATAAACAATTTAAGAATTCAGACTTTATCTACGCAGCAACGGCGTGGATTTTATTAGTTGGCCCTTGGTTTAATAGTGGATTTAACTTTTTGTATGTCTTGATCACAGGTGTATCTTTTTCAGACGAGTTTTATTTTCTTATCGCCTTTATTTGGCCGCCGATTGCCATGTTGTTTTGGATGAAGCTTTTCACTTCTCTGATCTATCCGAATAAGCTTAAATTAATTCTCGTTATCTTTTTTATCCAAGCAATTGTCTATGAAATCTTCTTGATTTATTTTATATTTACTGATCTCGCTGTGGTGGGTGAAAAAACGGGAATATTTGATATTCATCTCAGTCTCCCATTTTTGCTGTATATCTTAGCATTATTAATTATTGGATTAATAACTGGGATTATCTTCGGACGGGAACCAATTATCTCAAAGGATCCTATTTTAAAATATAAGGGTTATTTTATAATATTAGCTTGGTTTTCGTTTTTTATCGGAGCACTTCTGGATGCTGGACTTTTCCCTCTAACAGCGATTACGCTTGTTATAGTGAGATTAATCTTAATATCAAGTGCTATTGAATTTTATTTTGGGTTCTTCTTACCAAAATGGATAAAACATTAATATTAGAAATATAAGTTAAATTGGCTGGAAAATATTATCTAACAGCGAATAACCTATAATTTTATAGTGTAAATATCAAAGCTTTCTAATTTCCTTTAGTAGATTTGCAGCTTCTTTTAGTTTGATTTTTAAAAGAGAACCCATGTCTTCTGTTTCTTTATCGTCGCTAATTTCTTTTTGTTCTTCATCTATTGAAAATATCAATGAAATCGTTTGAAGAATGTTGCCTAAGTTGTGGGAGAATTTGTCCTTTATTTGGTTTTTTTTACGCTCAGTGATCGTATATTCCATATGAATAAGTAATATGCTAAGCAAAATATAAATTATAATGGAAGGAATATAATAAGCTAAAATGAGTATTGGATCCTCCTCGTTAAATAAACCATAATCGTATCCCAGACTAGAGATATAGACTGTTATAATAATAAACGGAATAATTAACGAGAGAATAGAATAATATAAATAAGCAGTTCTTCCCAAAATGCTCCTAAAGTCCTTCCTTTTCGCAATTGGTACATAAAACGTTGCGGAAAGCATTCCGATCAATCCAAGTAAGCAAAATAATGTTGCAATCTCAAAATTAATTATATAACCTGTAAGAAAAACCAAAATTGATAAAATTATAATTAAGTAAACCATTAATTTGTTATTAATTTTAAAGATATATAAGTTTAAACCCCATACATAGAAGTATGCACCGAGTGTTGACAAAAAAGCAATTAGAAAATTTAAATACGCGTTTAACATCGCATTACTTAAAAAGAGTTGGAAAAACATACAGACTGTCGATAAGATCCATGTAATCCATCCTATAAGGATTATGGTTAATAATCTCTTCTTTCCTCCTAAATATAACTCTAAACTAACCCAAAATCCAATCAATCTTGTTATTAAGATAATTATTGAGATAACAAATACGAGAACATTCATCGCTTTTGAATATTTTTCTAGAATCTAATTAAAAGAACTTATTTATATAATTTATTATTGATTCTACTTTTTAGAACAATACAAGCAAGTGAAAAAGTAATTTCACTATTTCTCTCTAAGAAAAAATAGGTCAACAATATCCAATATATTGAAGAAATCTTCTAGCTATCGTTCTTTTTAAATATTTAAATCTCCAAATTTCCCCAACTACAAATATAATCTTATAAGTCTTAAATAAATATGTCAGGAAGGGTGTAGGTATGTTTAGAGTGGGTAATTACATTTAATTAACACGCACTCATTATCTGGAATCAGAACTCTTCTGGGCACACTCCAAATGAATCCCATGATCCTTAGAAAACAAGTAATGATTAGAAAAGGTGAAAAACTAACCTTTTTAGTGGGTGCGGGATGTTCCGTCGACGCGCCAATTTACTTATCTTTATCGAACTCCTTGACAGAAGCAATCCTTCTAACATCTAGAATTCGAGTATTTGACTACCTATTAAAGATGGACTAACCGCCTCCAAAGAAATTTTACAAATGAATAATTCTACTCAAATTATATTCGCAAGTGCCGACGACACTATTAAGGATGAGATTTTATCCTGTGGCATCGCGAGATTTTTAGAAAAGCCATTCAAAATCGAACTTTTGATTGATACTATTAAAGAGGTTTTGTTAGATGAAGGTTGATCTTAACGTAAATAAAATTGAGCAGAAGATTGCCTTAATCCCTCGAATTATATTCATTTTAAAAAATATTGGTAAAGCTCCTTCGTTACATAATAATCGACTGAAGAACTATTTATTTTCCATAACACATCTAAATTTAGTTGCACCTAAAAATTTATATTTCTCAATAATTTCTTTTAGCATGAATAAGGAAAAAAATATCTTCTTTAGAGTTATTAAAAATATTTATAAAAGGCTTGACCAAAACTATAAATTAGTCAAACCTGAAGCTTTAATGAACTAAAAAAGATGATTTTTCCAAAAGAGGGTAATTGATTATTATCGGAATAATACTAAAAAAATCGTTCATAATAGTGGTTATTGCGTTCTTTGTTGTTGGCTTAATCATATTTGGAGCGAAGATTAGACGTAAAGGAATTGATCCGCACGGTACATCCGAGGGATATTCGATTTTAGCGAAATTGAGTTCGATAACGATCTTTATATGGTTAGGAATTTTAATTACATATCTTATAGCCCAAGAGCTTTTAGTGATATTTTGGACGATACCTATAGTTTCTAACGACCTTTTCACGCTATTAGGGGCGATAATAGGGATTATTGGATTTGTCATTGAAGTTCTCGGAATGGGTTCTCTTGGCGAAAATTTCCGATTAGAACTCCCAAAGGAGGAGACAGAGTTAATAACTACAGGAATATACAGAGTAACGAGAAATCCCATCGTACTTGGATTAGATTTAATTATTCTAGCGACCTTTTTTTTTATTCCCAACCTTTTAACTCTCATAATTACCATTTTAAACTTTATTACTTTTGACGCGAAGGTCAGATGTGAAGAAATATTTTTGCATGAGCGATTTGGAGAATCTTACGACGAATATAAAAAGAAAGTGGGCAGGTACTTACCCTTTCCTGTAATAAAGTAAAATCAAATCATGTCAGGTATTATTAATTAAATTTGAACATTCTGGCTATAGTAGGTACGTATAGGAAACAAGGTCTTCTCAGTTCAATGACTAAAGAGATCCTTAAAGGCGCCGAGAAAAATGGGTATTATACCGAATTAGTTAATTTATACCATTATAATATTAAACCTTGTATTGGGTGCTGGAGTTGCGCGCGTTCAGGGAAATGCGTTTTAGAGGATGATTTCGAAGAAATTTTTCATAAGTTTAAAGAAGCGGAAACGATAATTCTGGGAAGCCCCGTGTACTGGGGAAATGTCTCAGGAGTAATGAAGACTTTTTTTGATAGACATACGGGTTATACCATGTATCTCCCTCCTGATATGAATAAATGTTACAAATTGGCTACGTTAGATAAGGTGAAAACAGGTCTTCGCATGTTAAAGAAATTTGGGCCTAAAGAAGGATTGCGAAATAAAAAGTATATAATTGTGATGACTGCCACTATACCATTTAAACATTTAATGCGAGACATCCCTAACGCGAGGAAATCGATGAAGATATTCGTTAAAAAGGTCAAAGGAAAACTAGTCACCGAGTTAATTCACGACGACACCTTATTCAAGTTCAGAAAGAAGCGAGAAGCAAAAATAATGAAAAGAGCTTACGATGTGGGGTTAAATCTCAAACTCTCTTAAATTGCTTCGAGCGCAGTTGAATTTTATTTTGAGAGGCTAAACATATTTAAATAGCATTCGTTCATAAATTAGAAATAGAACCATCCGTAGCGAATTCTAAATGAATCCTGATAATGAAAAGTCCATAAGTGATCGTGATCAGGGAGGACATGTAGGAAATTTCTACCATTTAGCAATTCTTGAAGAGGAGCGAGGAAATTATCCCGGAGCTTTAAAGATCTATGAAGATGCTCTTTCAGTGTCGAAGAAAATAGGAGACATGAGAACCTATGTGAATACGATTTGTCTAATAGCAAGGATGTACATAAGATTAGAAGATTACCCGATGGTAATAATGCAATACGAAAAGATGATAATGATTTATCTTGAAAAAGGTGAATTATCCGTGCGTATGAATGAAGAAATGACTCAAAGACTCGATGAAATTTATAATTTAACAAAAACCGATTCAAAATCTCTCGAATTTTTCGAAGATCTAAACAGGATTTACAGTGTGTTAAAGGATTCACTCGGTAAAGCTAAAATTCTCGCTAAAATTGGAGCCATCCACAGCAACCAAGGAAATCATGTGCGAGCTTTAAAAATGTTCAGGAGAGCGTTATATCTTTTTGATGAATTTTGGGACTTGAACATCAAGGCAAAAATACTTAATTACATCGGATACTCTTACAAAAAGCTCCAAAACTATTCAGAAGCGATAAAACACTACGAGGAAGCAGGCAATCTTTACGAGAAATTATGGGACGCGGAGGGCAAAGCAACGGTTTACATAAATCTTGGACAAGCTCAAAAAGCGCAAGAGAAGTATAAATTAGCCTTGCAATATTTTGAAGATGCATTAGGTATTTTAGACAAATCTGAAATGCAATATCCTTCTAAAGTTAAAATGCTCAAGAAGATAATTGACGAGTTAAAAATAATTATCGATGGCATATAATTATCTTTAGCTTTTTATGGCTGTGTTAATTCCTATGTTAGTTTCTTCATACTTTTTAATTACTTGGTATTACCCCTCCACTACGATATTCGAGTACTCGTGTTTGCAGGGATGAAGTCCTTTTAATTTAAAATTAGGCTGAATTTTAAAATTAAACGTGATAATCTAATGGAGGAAAGTTATAAATATCGTAAGGAAGTGGTACATTGTCCGGGATGGGATCGATATATAAGCGGCGAAAATCAGGGTTTTGCATCCTACAGAACGAGC
Organism: Promethearchaeota archaeon; assembly: GCA_019058515.1. Next base: position 29,234 of record JAHPYY010000216.1, on the reverse strand, counting down.
TTCTATGTTTATAAGCAGGATGGTTTATCATTTTTTTCCAGATTTTTTTTAGAGATTCCGTACGAATATTACCAAATGAAAGAGGAGTAAAATCGCATGGGGTTACATCTCCGTAAGCAGAGACGTAATATTGAATATATGCTGCTAAACATCCAATCCCTGAGAGGTTTCCTTCCACGGAATTTTGCCACGCTTGAGATGAAAGTGGTGGAACTATTTTTTGATTGAATATCTCAGCCGAGTATTGGTGTATTTCTTCGCGTTGTTCTTCAGTCAGCATCTCGCTTGTATTCTTCAAAAGATTTCCTGTGGTACACCATCAAAAAGAATTACATTTTGGGCACCAAGGTTTGTTGCTAGTCCATGTATCCTTTTGTACATTCCTCTTTTAGTTGCAGAACGGGTGGCGTAGGAAGAAAGTCCTACAAAAATTCCTTTTAATTTCGTCCTTTCTAGCCCTTTTACAGCCACCTCAAAAAGACCAGGCATTCCCCTCAGTTGATTGTGTTCTTCAGGAATTGGGCTATCAATGCTTACAAATAGAGAAAAAAGGCCCGATTTGGCGAGTTTTTCCACATTTTCCTCCGTGAGTAACAATCCATTCGTGAACATGATGGGAACAGCCTTTCGCTTATCGATGTAGGAAATAAGCTCGAAGATATCCTCTCGTAGCAAAGGTTCTCCTCCGGTAAAGGCAATCACTGAGACCCCCATTTTTTGACTGTCATCAAGTAGTTTTTTTGCCTCCTTTGTGGTAAGTTCCTGTACATGTTTCCTGTGATGTTTTCCTGCGCTACAATGAACACACTTGCATTGACACCTATAGGTCACAGCAAATGTCATAGCAATGGGAGAGCGAGGAAGAAACAAATGAGATTTAATTAATGCTTTCAACGATCTAAGTTGAGGAAGACTCAATAATGGAGGTGCAAATGTGTTTGCAACTTTTTTTCCATTCCACCTTCCGAGATTGTAGTTTCTGAAAAATCTTGATTGTAAAATAATCATTGGAATTAGACGCAATTTTTCAAGGATGGGATTGAAAAATCCTGTGCCAATGAGTTCACCATTTTTGAGTTTCTTAAAGCTAATAAGCTTTTTACCAAAAAAGCTCCATATTACTTGCTCTTTCTCCATGAAATTCGCACCTAACTTCGTTTTGCATTAATAAAAATTGAGTTATACTTTCGAACAATCCACTATTAAATAGTAGCTTTTTTAAGAATACTTCAATTAATTTCTTGACTCTACTAAGTTTAGACAAATTAGTAAAATTTAAAACTTTTATGAAAAATTTAGCAAATCCTGCAGATACTTCTTTTATCAAATTTAATTTAAATTATTATATTTAATTGTGTTTAATCTAACTAGAGGTTGAAATGAAAATTCTAATCTTTACAGAAGGGACAATTATTATGCATAAAAATGCGGTGGGGCTCACACGCGATGAAATCGTTAGGCAAGTGATAAACAAAGAAGATTCAGTTTATGACTTTAGATCTTATATCCCTATCGGAAACTCTGTTTCCAAATTGCGATGTTGGAGGAACGAGGGCGCGGAAATTTACTATCTAACTTCTCGCAAAAAACCAGAAGAAATTGAACAAATTCAATTCGTCCTCAGGAAACATATGTTTCCAGAAGGTAAATTACTATATCGCCATTTTGACGAGGATTATAAAGATATTGCCGAAAAACTTATGCCAGATCTATTAGTGGAAGATGATTGCGAAAGTATAGGAGGACTTGAAGAAACAACTATTTTCCATGTTTCTCCCATAATAAAGGAAAGAATCAAATCCATCCTAGTTAAGGAATTTGCAGGCATTGACCATCTGCCCGATCAGATTTCCGCACTCAAATTGTAAATTATATTTATGAAAAAGGTCAAGGGAAAATTAATAGCTGAACTAAGTTATAACCACACACTATTCAAATTCAGAAAGAAACAGGAAAACAAAATGGTGAGATAAGCCTACAAAATAAGGTTAAATCTCAAATCCTCTTGAATTAGCCCTCAATACTCAGGTAAGTTAACTGTGTTTCTTTTCGTAGTCTTTTATAGCTTCGTGAAGTCCTTCCACTGCTATATTCGAGCATTCGTGTTTACGTGGAGGAAGACCATCTAAAGCTTCCGCTATATCATCTCGTGTTAACCGTTTAGCTTCTTCCAAAGTTTTTCCAGTTGCCAGAATTGTAGTCATTGAGGAGGTAGCGATCGCCGCTGCGCACCCATAAGTTTGAAACTGCACTTCCTCAAGTATATCGTTTTTCACTTTAATATAGATTTTGACGAAATCGCCATCAGCGGGATTTCCTACTTCTCCGATTCCGTCAGCATCTTCCATTTTTCCGGAGTTCCTCGGGTTTCGAAAATGGTCCATAACTTTATCTGAATACAAAAGCCTTTCACATCCTTTAGTTAAATTTGGAAGAGTTCCGTAGATAGATATCGCTCTCCCGTGTCCGGTAATAAGATCACAATATTCTCACCAAGATGGAAATCTTTGGAAGCCATGTGAATTCCCGCCCATGCTGCCGCTCCTGAAGAAATACCCACAAAGATACCCTCGAGTCTCGCCAGCTTTCTCGAAGTGGCAATAGCATCGGTATACGCCACTTTGATTACCTTATCGTAAATTTCGGTATTTAACACTTCTGGTACGAATCCTGCGCCAATTCCCTGAATTTTATGAGGTCCCGGATTTCCACCCGACAGCACCGGTGATTCTTCAGGTTCTACCGCGTATATTTTGACATGGTTCCCAACTTTTTGCTTTAAAACCTCTCCCACTCCGGTAATTGTTCCTCCTGTGCCAATCCCTGCCACAAAACCGTGAACTTGACCGTCCAAATCCCAGATTATTTCTTCTGCGGTAGTTTTGCGATGAATATCGGGATTAGCTTTGTTCTTAAACTGTTGAGGGATAAACACCTTGTCGTTCTCACTCGCTAATTCTGTCGCTTTTTCAATCGTTCCCATCATTCCCTTACTAGCTGGAGTTAATATGATATCAGCTCCGTAAGCTTTTAAAATACTTCGTCGTTCGACGGACATGCTTTCTGGCATAATTAACGTTAACTTATAGCCTTTTGCAGCGCAAACCAACGCTAAACCTATACCCGTGTTTCCTGAGGTTGGTTCTACAATGACATTGTCTTTTTTAATGATACCTTCCTTTTCTGCCTGCTCGATCATGCTCATTGCAATACGATCTTTTACGCTCCCCCCGGGATTCCTCGCTTCCAACTTCACGTAAAAGCTAGGATCCAATCCTTCGACAATTCTGTTTAATTTTACTAATGGCGTTTTACCAATAGTTTCAATTATATTATTATATACATTTCCCATAACTTTTTACCTCCCTTATATTCCTCCTCCATGAGTACCATAATAAATTTCATACTCGTTCTCTTTTTTGTCTCTAGCGACATTTAGTTTGCGTTCTAAGAACTCTATTCTCGAATTTATGCTTGATAAGGTGATCGCTAAGGGATCAGGTAAATCTGCGTGAGATAAATCGATTTTTTTAATTTTTTCTCCTTCCCGAGATATGATTTTTCCGGGAACTCCCACTACAACTGAATTGGAAGGGACATCGTTTACCACAACGGAATTAGCTCCAATTCTTACATTTTCTCCAATCCTTATAGGACCCAACAACTTTGCTCCCGAACCAACGACCACATTATTACCCACTGTTGGATGTCGTTTGCCCGGCTCTGTGGTCGTTCCACCAAACACAACTCCCTGATAAATAGTCACATTATCACCAATTTCGGCAGTCTCCCCGATTACGACACCTCCTCCATGGTCTATAAAGAAATCCTTTCCAATATGAGCTCCAGGATGAATTTCAATCCCAGTTATTCCTCGGGCAAGTTCTGATAGATACCGTGGGATAAAGGGCATGTCAATTTTCCAAAAGAAATGCGCGATTCGATGAATTAAGATAGCTTTTATACCCGGATAGCTGGTTAGTACTTCTAAAAGAGATTTAGCTGCAGGATCCTTATTAAAGGCAGCGCTCACATCTGATACGAAAAAATCTAAAATCATCTGAAGACAATCGTCCAGTTCCTTCCTATCCAATTGTGAAACGTCGAACTTTAAATCCAGAACACATTCTGCACAATAGTTAAACTGTTCTTTCTCTTTAGCGTGCAATACTCTTCCGCAATTGAGACACTTTATAAAATCCTCCAAAATTTTCACCTAATTTTATTATTTGGGACACATGGTGTAGTGAGTAAGTCTAAAAAATTTCAGTTTTTACATTTTCGGATAAATTAATCTAAGATCTTATTCGAATGTATGGCAAATAACTATTTTTATTATAATTTCAAAATTTTCGTCAAGAATTGCTAATAATAATTAAAAACCAACGATATTACATCAGAAAATTATCGTTGAATTTAAACTTGCTAGGACAAATTTATATATAATAAGCTTAACCTTAAAATTTTTAATGCAAATTTAGCATCTAATTATTTTAATCTGAAGTTTTTTTTGTTAAGTATAGCAAAAGATAGTGGTGTGGGATGGAATTAACTGAAAAGCAAATCGAAAGGTATTCCCGGCAAATTGTACTGAAAGAAATTGGAGGATTTGGCCAAGGAAAGCTTTTAAACTCAACAGTTACCTTAATCGGTTTAGGTGCTTTAGGGTCCCCTTCTGCATATTATTTAACTGCGGCGGGAATAGGGCACTTAAAGATAATAGATTTTGATGTAGTTGAACCCTCAAACTTACATAGACAAATTCTTCATTTTACGGGAGATATTAAACGGAAAAAAACGGAAAGTGCTGTGGAAAAGTTAAACTCATTAAATCCAGATTGTAACGTTGAAATTATAGATGAAAGAGTAGATATTAGCAATTCGAAACGATTATTAGCGGATTCTGATTTTGTAATAGAAGGTTCAGACAACCTAACAACGAAAATGTTAGTAAATGATACTTGCGTGAATTTAAAAATCCCATTTACTATCGCAGGAGTTCTGAGGTTTCATGGACAGATAATATCGGTAATTCCGGATAAGAAAACCGCGTGCTATAGATGTGTTTTCGGTGATATGACCGGTGGAGATACTGGTCTGTCGTGTTCTGAAGCGGGAGTAGTTGGGTTAATTCCTGGAGTTGTTGGTTGCATCGAAGCGAACGAGGCAATTAAGTACATTTTAGATGTAGGAGAGTTATTAACTAACAAGGTGTTTTTCGTTGATCTTTTGACTAACAGATTTAGTTTCATTAGTGTTTATAGAAATGAAAACTGTAGTGCGTGTGGGGAACATCCGAAACCTTTGCTAGAATTAGCAAGATATGAAGAGAGTGATCGCTGTTTTGAGTAATGAAGAGAATAATACTGTTAGTCCGAAAAAATTAGATATTAGAGGAAGGGTTTGTCCAATGACCTTTGTATACACAAAATTAGCTCTAGAAGAGCTTGAAACGGGAAGAATGTTAGAGGTATTGTTAGATTTCAGACCCGCGATTAAAAGCATTCCAGATAATTGTGTCAGACAAGGATTAGCAGAAGTTATAGAAATTCAGGAAATTGATTCCAAGGAGCAAGTATGGCTATTAAAGTTGAGGAGAATTTAAATTACCATTGTTTTCTTAAGAATTAAATTCCCCCATCGTATTTATGACTCAGAGTTTACGCTATGTGTATACTTTCTAATTGCTTCGTGAAGTCCATCAACCGCAAGATTTGAACAATATTGTTTTATCGGGGGAAGGCCATCTAACGCATCCACTATGTCGTTTTTTGTTAACTCCATAGCTTCTTTTAATGTTTTTCCTTTTGCTAACACCGTAGTCATCGAAGATGTTGCTATTGCAGCAGCGCATCCGAATGCTTGAAACTGGACCTTATCTAGTACGTCATTTTTCACTTTAATGTAAATTTTAACCACATCTCCACATTCATAAGTTCCAACCTCACTTACAGCATCAGCATCCACTAATATACCAGAATTCCTAGGGTTCTTAAAATGATCCAGTACCTTTTCTGAATACATATTTTAACTCTCTTAAGTCCTCAATTAATTATTTATATCTTAACTTAATTAAGGAAAAAAAGGAAATGCTTCAATAAAATAATAAGTGCAAAAATATCACTTATTTTTCAAAAACGAGTATGTTCTACCCTCCTGCAACAGCAGGCAAAAATGTGATCTCATCCCCCTGTTTTAACAGGGTGTTTAGATATTCAATTAATCGGATATCCTTTCCGTTCAGCCCAATTATGACAAAATCGTTCAGAGTTTCTGGAGACTTAAAAATCACTTTTTTGAACTTTGCTCCGAACTTTTCAGTTAATTTGTTGAGAACATCTTTGATCGTAGAGTTTTCTTCTATAGGGAGCGTAAATTCTTCAGTACCTATTTGGTCTACCAATAGAGATACAAAATTAACCTTTAAATCTAACATAATAAGCAATAATAATTTCTAAGATTATAATTGAAATATAGGCAAATAATTATTTTTATTATAATTTGAAAATAATTTTGTAGTTGTAGCGAAAAGTATTATAATAGATTGGTGAAAGTAAATGACTTATGATCAATTGACTATTGGGCATTTATCTACCGCTTACCACACTAATTTCCTCTTAATGCAAGACGAAGAATTCAGAAAGAGTCTCAAGAGAGAAATAATTTGGAGAATGTTTGGAACAGGACCAGAAATGGTTCGAGCGTTTAAAAGCAAGGAATTAGATATTGGATATATGGGATTGCCCCCTGCTATTATCGGGATCGATAAAGGAGCACCTATAAAGTGTGTTGCGGGAGGACATGTAGAGGGGACCATTATGGTCGCTAAAAAGAAATATAAAACTATCTCCGAGTTACAAAATAACATAGGAAATGTACTTTCCCAATTTATAGGAAAAACAATCGGAGTTACTAGCAAGGGGTCAATACACGAGGTCATATTAAGCCATTACCTTAAAAAATACAATTTGGTCAGCAAAATTGATGTAAATAATTATGGACAAGCAGAGTTCATTGCTCTAGACATGAAAAAGAACGTATTAGAAGGAGGCGTAGGAACTCCGGCCTTGGTTGCGTTTTCTTCTACAATCTTAGATTCACACTTAGTAATTCGACCAGACAATCTGTGGGAAAATAACCCAAGTTATGGTATTTTTTTTCACTCAAATATCATAAAAAATCAACCAGAAGTAGTTACTAAATTTCTCGTGTATCATAAAAAAGCGTCTGATTTACTCAGAAATTCTCCCTCATTAGCCGCAGAGAAAATTACGCAATCCATCAATGTAATCGATAAAACATATGCAGATTCTGTTATAAAAATATCTCCAAAGTATTGTATATCGTTATCAGAAGGTTATATCAAAGCTACAATGGAATTTGTGAATACTCTTTACCAGCTTAACTATATTAAACAAAAACCTAAAGTTAAAGATATTTTTGAATTTAGCTTTGTAAAGAAAGTGCATCCGGAACCTTCTCACTATTGAGCTACAAATATTTCTATATCATTCCTAAGAAAGGAACTTGAGGAAAAAAACCAACGAATTAAAGACTCTTGCAATAAGAAAAATTAAACCTTCTTTGTAAATTTATTCTACTTTACAAATTATTTTTTATATGTGAAATTCCTTTTATATTAGCATGCGATTAGATGAAGTGGATAAGCAAATATTAAACGAGTTGTTTGAGGATGGTCGAGTGAGTTTAACAGACCTTAATAACAGAATTTTCAAATCCGATCAGCAAACCATGAGCCATACAGGTGTTAAAAAAAGGATTTCCAAACTATCCGATTCAGAAATCATGAAAATTCAAGGAAACATCAACATTGAAACTCTAAACTATAGAGCGTGCCTTATTTTTTTAGAGATGAAAAATTACGAAAAAGTTAAGGAACTCAGTATAGCCTATTCTAACTGTCCAAGAGTCTTTTTTCTGGCACAGACAACTGGGCAATATGATATAATTATAGGAATAATTGGACAAAGCGTCGATGTGTTGCATCAATATCTTAATTATTGCGGTCCAACTAATAAAGAGGGAGTTTTGCATTCAGATATTCTTTTTATATCTAAATTTAACATTCCAAAATATCTACCGATCAATCTTTTTAGTAATTCGAGTCAAGAAACCAAATGTGGTAATATTTGCGTAAATTGTGAAGCATATTTAGATGGTAAATGCGAGGGTTGTGGTAATTTCTAATTAAGCTAATAATAAATTGTTATAACTCAAAAAATCAGAGTTTAAAATCAAAACTTTTTTGGAAAAATTGTTCTATATTGAAACTTTAGCTAATTTAACAGTTAAAATTCTCAGAATTTACAAAAAATTATATAGGATTGCTTGTTTCTATAATTTGAAAACATAAGTTCTTTAGTAATTTGCTAAATCCTATAAATTTATGATTGTGGAAGATAAATACTTCATTAAGACCTATAACCAACGAGAAATTCTATATTCATTGTCTCCTTCTAGTAAGTTTATTCTTTATCTATTAAAACAAAGAGGTCCACTGAATCAAAAGGAGATTTTGAAAAAAACTCTGTTACCAAAACGAACCGTAGCCTATTCTCTAAAAACACTTCAAAAGTATAAGTTTATCAAGAAATATAAGAAAAACATCGACCGAAGAAATACTTTTTACGAGATTATTGTGTGAAATCATTTTTACGAGCATAATAGAAAGATTCAAATAATACCCTAATTATATTGTGTGATAAATCTATAGCTTTTTTTTCTTGTATTTTAGCGCTTGCTTTATCCCACTAACGGCAAAATGTATATTTATCAAATTCTAAGAATAACTAGATTGAAAAATAGAACTTCTTCATGAAATTATTTTAAACTTCAATACGCTCCTAAATTATTTTATGTTGATAGAATTTTTAAATGCTTTTGCACAATGTTTACAACAAAAATTCATCTCTTTACCTTCAATTTTTTCAACATGAAAATCTCCATAAAGTTTTACTCCACAACTTGCGCATATTTTCAACTTCGATTCTACTGCTGCTTCAATTAAATTCTCAAATCGCTGAAAGATTTTATCAATAAATTGTTTTCCTGACGAGGTTAATTGAAATCCTTTTGACTTTTTTGATTTTGGGTTAGGGGTTGGCTTAATATATCCTTCTGATTGGAGCTTATTCAAGAAATCATATATGTAGGTCGGACTTGCCGTTTTCCCTAAATCCGATTCGAGCCGCTTTATGATATAATAACCTGTAACCGATTTTTTAGACTTTAACAATGTTAAAGCGTATAACTTAGTCAAATTTTTAATTTCTAATGTATCATTTATAGTAAATACACCTTGTTAGCATTCTTTTTAAATTTCTAATAATAATTCATTATATTATTAGTTACGATTATAGGATATAAATATATATTTTATAATAGTAATGTTTAAATATATACTCACATGTATATACTTGGAAATAACACTTTCTTAAAAATGACAGTATTTAACAAAGAAAAGCCAAAATAGAAAAAGTTGACACAAACTATTTATCAATTAAGTGAATTAAGGTGAAAACTAATGGTTGAAGAAAGTAGCGAAAAAGTGAAAATAAAGTTGGGTGGCATGACTTGTGCTTCATGCGCTTTGAAAATAGAAACGAAATTGAAGGGTTTAGACGGTGTTAGAAGTTCTGTTGTTAATTTTGCAAATGAAGAAGCAACTGTGGAGTATAATCCTAAAGTAGCAAATTATCAAATTTTTGATAGTGCAATAAGGAATTTGGGGTATAAAGCATCACTTGCGAAAATGGATCTTAAAGTTATTGATGAACTTTCAAAAAATGAATTTAATGAATTAGAAAGTGAGATTAGGAAGATCAATGGAATTCAAAATGTTAGAAGTAATTTTGAAGCTAGAAAGTTTTTCATTGAATTTAATGAATTAAAACTGACTGAAAATGAGATCTATACTCTATCAAAAAACTTCGGATACAAGATTGAGAAAGTGGCAGGGGCAGTAGATAAAGAAATTGAACAACATAAAAAAGAAATGCGATATCGCCTAATTATATTAATAATCTCTATTGCTTTTGCAGCGATTATTGCTCCCGTTAATTTTTTAGTACCTATATCTTATGCTCGTAACCTATTCTTAGCGATTATATCAACCGCAAACTTTGGATTGTCGGGTTCATTTTTCATTAAAGGAGCTTATAAATCGTTAAAAAATAGATCAACAAATATGGATGTTTTAATTGTTTTAGGTACTACGACTGCTTATGTCTATTCAATACTAACAACGTTTTTTATATCGGGAGAGGTTTTCTATGATGCGATGAGTTTAATATTTGCGTTTATTTTGATTGGAAAATACATGGAGCATAAAACGAAAGGACAAGCATCTGAAGCGATAAAAAAACTTATTGGATTGCAACCTAAGACTGCAACCTTGCTTAAAGATGGAAAAGAAATTGAGATTCCAATTGAAGAGATTGAGATTGGAGATACGCTTGTAGTTCGACCTGGTGAAAAAGTACCTGTTGATGGAAAGGTAATTGAGGGTAAAACAAAAATTGACGAATCAATGATAACTGGTGAAAGCAGGTATGTGAAAAAGGAAACAGGTGATAATGTAATAGGTGCTACAGTGAATCAGACCGGACTTATTAAAATGAATACCGAAAAAATCGGGAAAGACACCTTACTTTTTCAAATTATTGATTTTGTGAAAGATGCACAAGCTAGAAAAGGCTCTAGACAACGATTAGCGGATAAAGTCAGCAGTTATTTTGTTCCGATTGTAATAATTACTGCGACTCTTGCATTTTTATATTGGTTTTTTGTTGCAGATGTAGGTTTTGAAATTTCATTATTGGTATTTACATCAGTTGTTGTTATTTCTTGTCCTTGTGCATTAGGTTTAGCGATTCCTACAGCCATTATGGTGGGAACTGGGAAAGGTGCGGAAAATGGAATTCTGATGAAAGGAGGAGATTCTTTAGAGGCAGTTAATAATATCAACACTATTGTGTTTGATAAAACCGGGACCTTAACTGTAGGTAAACCAAAAGTAACTTTTGTATATTCTGAGAGTGAACTCTTTGGAAAAGGCATAGATAAAAATCGAATTTTGTATTTTGCAGGAAGTGCCGAAATGGGTTCTGAACATCCCCTCGGACAAGCAATAATTGAAGAAGCAAATCAATTGGGTTTAAAATTAGGGTCTCCAACTGAATTTGATGCGGTTCCTGGAAAAGGTTTAATCACCAAGATAGATAATATGCAAGTATTAGTAGGTAATGAAAAACTCTTCATTGAGAATAAAATCGAAATTGAAAAATATCGTTCTAAATTTCTTGAATCGCAAGAAAAAGGGAATACAACAGTATTAATTGGAGTTGACAATCAAGTAAAAGGAATTATTGGTATCGCAGATAAAGTGAAAGATCAAACTCAATATACATTACAAAAGTTGCGTGAGAATGGTTTGGAAATATATATGTTAACTGGAGATAATAAACAAACCGCTATGAGTATTGGAAAGGATTTAAATTTTGATGAGAATCATATCTTAGCAGAAGTTCTACCGAATGAGAAAGCTCTTACTATTAAAAAACTCCAAGATTCTGGAGAAGATATACACGTAGCAATGGTGGGGGATGGAATAAACGATGCTCCCGCATTAGCTCAAGCAGATGTTGGAATTGCAATTGGATCAGGAACCGATGTAGCTATTGAGACTGCCGATATCGTGTTAATGAGGGGTGATTTAAGGAATGTCGTTGCAGCAATGAATCTTTCTCAGAAGACTTATAAAAAGATGATAACTAATCTATTCTGGGCCTTTATCTACAACATTATAGGAATTCCTTTAGCCGCAGGGTTATTATTTACTTTAACAGGTTTTTTCCTTCCTCCTTACTTAGCGGCAGTATTTATGGCATCAAGCTCCGTTTCAGTAGTCACTAATGCGCTTTTATTAAAAAGATACGAACCAAGGACTGAACAACAGATACATGAGATGAACTTGCTTACTGAACAGAGAGTCGTTGATCCGATTTGTGGAATGGAAATCATACCAAGCCAGTCAATCGAGTATAAGTACAAAGGACAAAACTTTTATTTCTGTAGTGCCGTGTGTGAAAAGGAATTTAAATTAAATCCCGAAAAATACGCTAGTTTTGACAATATTAGTCCAAAATTAATGCAACAAGGAGCAGAATCTTCTGATTTAGTTAATTTAGTTACTGATCCTGTTTGTGGTATGATAGGCAAAGCGGAAGATTGGATTGAATATGAGTATAATGGAAAGAAATATTACTTTTGCAATGAAAACTGTGTCAAAGAATTTAAGTTAAATCCTATGAATTTTGTAGAAATCGAGAATAGAAAGGAAGAATTAAAAGAACCTACATTAGATAAATCTCATGAAATATTGAAATGTGTCGAATGTGGCTATGAAATGGAGATTCCAGAACATTGTGGCAAACCTATGCATCAGGAAGGTGATCGGTTAGTATGTTGGATGGGTGCTAGCTGTGGTGTTCAACCAATGCCTGAACATCATGGGAAACCAATGGAAGTTGTTAATTCTAAAATTAAAGAACAAAAAAATCAAAAAGGGGTTGATATGAACATGAGTAAATTAAAATGTGTGGAATGTGGAGAGGTACAAAATGTACCCATGCATTGTGGAAAGCCTATGCACCAAGAAGGCGATCAATTAGTATGTTGGATGAGTGCTAGTTGTGGTAGCGTACCAATACCAGAACATCATGGCAAACCAATGCAGCTAATTGATTAAGATGCAATCCTAAATTTTTATTATTTTTTTATTTTTGGTTTTTTTATTGAAATCTAAAATATATATATTTTAATGCAATTATTGTTATATTATTCACACTTTCCACGACATAAGCATTACAAATAGTAATCTCTTCTTCCGACCGAGAGACAATTCCAATGTTATCCAGGATCCGATTATTCTGATTACGAATATTGTTGTTAACGCTAAAAAAATATGTCGTTCTTGTATATTCTCTCACTCGTTAAGCAATCTTTTAATGAATTTTATTTTTTAAATATCTTATTACTAGATCGTAAAAATCATAGAGAATAAATAGCGAAAAAAACCTTTCCTTTAGGTCAAGAAATACCTTCGGAAAAATTACATATTGGATTTCTTTTTTTTTGAAAATTGATATTTGATCATTGAAGGAATAGTTTTTTCAAGAAGGTGTATCCTTTCTTGAAACGACACTTCAAAAATATAAGTTTATCAGGAAATACAAGAAAAATGTCGACCGAAGAAATACTTTTTACGAGATTATTGTGTGAAATCAATCATTATTGTTTTCCATTTTACAAGAGGAGTCATCCCAGTCTTTAATAGCGGAAACAAGATTTAGAAAATGTTCCTTAAAATTTATTGGAGTTGAATATTCCCGAAAATAGAAATATTTGCTGTAAAAAAAGTCGAAAATCTTTAATCTACCTTTTCTAGGAAGCCATTTTTTCTCTGAAATCTCCTTATAAAGGTCGAATTTCTTCTGAATAGACTTCAAACCTAATTTGTTCGATCTCATATAAATTCTGATCATTTGGGTTTGAATTTCTTCACGCTTTATTAATCTTACCTCTATTTCGAGCTGAATTAGATAATGTGACCGCAATTTCACAATAAGTTTATCGTGTAATGTTCCCCTAAGAATAGGAATAGAAACTCCTATAATCATGTAGATTATGATCAATCTAGAAAAGATAATAATAATTGGATAGCTTGGAGCGAAATAGAGACTGATACTTGTTAAAATGAAGATGAAAACCGTAAAAACATAAAATATAAAAGATCCTAAATCAATTTTAAATTTCCTCTGTGTCGTAAATCCTAAAAAGCCCAACTCATTATTAAGAAAATTAATTAATTTCGGGCAAAGTTTTTTGTAGGATAATAGGAAAAAATGGATAAGTATGTAGACAGAAAACAAGATGAGTGTAAAAAATTGAGCGAAAAAATGTATTATAGTTACTTGATTAAAAAAATACGTTAAAACTAGTGAGTTAATGTACAAAAAAATTATTATAATTACTATTAAATATACTTTAATTAGAAATCTGTAATATTCAACCTTGATTTCGTTAAAAAACTCAAGATTAAGGCTTTCTTCTTTAGAATCGATATGATAATGAAATTCTACATGGTTGTTCATTCTTCTTCACTCCATTTTTTTAATTGGTCTTTTTCTTCTTCTGGAGAGATCCAGAATTTTTGTACAATCTCGCGTAATAATTCAAAATCGGGGTTGTCATTTTCGTTTAATTTAACCATGTGAAATTTGCTTGACCTTTTTTTGATTTTAATATAGTTCTGTTCGCTCAAATAATCAAAGGCGTGGAGTAATTTTTCTCTTCTATCTAAGTTTAGGCAGTTTAAAACATCAGTTTTGGTTATAATTTCTTTATGGGCTTGTAACTTCGCTAAACTCATTAAAACTTGTCCCCCTCTCAAAGAAAATATCATAGTTATTTTATCCAATATCCTACAGTATGTTTTCATTATCTCGATTAAGTCGTTATAAAAATCGATCTTATCTCGAGCTTTTAACTCCAATCCTTTATCAAAAATATCTAAATGATATTTTTCGATGAATTTGTCGATGGATCGCATCTTATATATAAAACAGAAACTATTTCCTATTAAAACTCCTATATTGAATTAATTAGTTTTTGATAATTTAATTTGATAAGGCAATACCTGTGTGTAATAAGACATACTTTTTGTCTTACATAGCAAATTTCAGTAGAAAACCTTTATATATATCCAAAGAGTTAGGTTCTCTTAAGAGATTTAAAAAAGTTCGTTATAGAGGGTAATTTCAAATGTACTCAAAACGGGTCTTGCTCCAGTTCATGTTAATCTTAGGAATTATTTTACTCGGTAGTTCTTTCTTTATTATTGAAGGGTTCGCTTTGTTATACTCAAAACCATCCACTACTCCTATATGGTCTTATTCAATAGGAAATCAGTATGTTTCTGCGGTTTCCATTTCTTCCGACGGGAGTCATATCGTCGCCGCAAGTGAAGATTATACAAACGGCATGTATGAACAACCTAATGGAACACTGCATTTATTGAATAATTCTATATCTGAAGATAAAACTCCGCTCTGGAAATATTCTATTGAAGGTGATTTCTCTTCTTTAGCAATGTCTGAAAATGGCTCTTCTTTCGTAGCAGGGGGTGGTTATGATGATAGAAAAGTTTATCTATTTAAGACTTCAAATAACTCACCATTATGGAGCTACAACACTGCTGGTAGGGTTTATAGTATAGACATAACCGAAAATGGGAGTATAATTGCGGCGGCCTCACTGGGTAAAGGTCAAAAAGTTTTCCTTTTTGATAAATCGGATAAGGATCCTATTCAAACATTTTCTACTCGGGGATTACCACTTCGAGTAGCAATATCCTCAGATGGAAATAATTTAGTGGCTAGTGATAATGCAAAATATTTGTATTATTTTGACTATTCCAACGCCTCAAATTCATGGATCTATTATTTTTATCCTTCAGATGTGAGTGCTGCTCTATCAATATCCGCAGACGGTAACTATATTGTATCAGGAGGAGACGATATTTACGTCTTCAATAAATGTAGTTCAACTCCGTTGTGGACTTATCAGACATTAGGTAGAATAACTACTATTAAAACATCTGAGGATGGAAATTATATTACTGCCGCTGGAGACTCAGGTGATAATAATCTTTACTTTTTCAATCGAGAGAGTCAGGTACCCGTATGGAATTATTCTGCTAGAAGTGGTATTTTATCAGTAGGTATTTCACATGACGGAAAATATGTAGCAGCTCTAAGTGCTAATTATTGGGTTGATCTTTTTGATACATCAAGTTCGACTCCAATATGGAGCTATAGGTTAGATGGTGATCCTACCGCGGGTTATGATTACAGCTTAGAAATATCCTCAGATGGTAAATATATCATAGCGGGAGGACGACATTTTGTTTATTTATTTGATCGAGACTCTATTATTGAACCTAAACTGGTTATTCCAGGTTACGATCTTCTTATCTTGTTTGAAATGATGGGAATCGTTTTCTTGTTTATGACAATAAATTTAGCTTTGAAATTTACTAAAAACCGTAACAACGATTACATAAACATAGAAAAAAAAGGAGGATTCTAATGAAAGCCATAGACAGAACTCAATTGAACAATAATAATCTCACTGTAACTTTTTTTGGATTTAAATTAACTAAGACGCAGAACGCTTTATTCTTGATGTTTTCTCTTATGGGGATCTTTATTGTACCTTTTGATTTAGCTCAAGACATTTTTCTTAGCCTCTTCGATTTCATCTTCTTCATTTTACCTCTTTACTTATCAGAACCAGGAGCTTATCATCCCGATTATTTAACATACCATTTAGTCCCTATTATTACAAGCATAATTACATCATTAGCATTTCTTCTACTAAGTATTTATGGCTTAAATAAGACTCTCAAATATAAAAGTGACGATATAGAGAATAAAGATAAGTTAATTATTCATGAAAAAGTAATAAAATGGCTTGGAATAAAAATAACCTATGGGCAATCAATATTCGTCTTTAGTTCCTCATTAGTAGGGATATTAATGATAATACAAGCCACTATAGACCATATTGTATTTCCATATCCAATTGTCGCATGGACCTTGGCTGACGCTCTCTGTTTGATTCCAACTGGTTTAAATCAAACCATTTCGCATGAAATCCTATTAAAAGGTGTTCCACTTGTTATATATGGATTTTTCCTTATACTATGTCTTTATAATCTTCTGATAACTCGAAGAAGTAGACAAATAACTACTTTAAAACCAACAATGAAGAACTTCAATTTGCTTATTTTTATTGTCTCTTTTGTTTCTATAGTACTCCTCTCGGCAAGGTTGTTTTGCCATTTAGCGTTATTTAACAGGTATGTTGCTTCTATTTTAAGTATAATACCCTATTCTCCGAATCTAACACAAATGAGAGATTTTATTTTAGTAATTGTGTTAATTGTTATATGTGTGGTTCTTATGGTTATAGGGGTTTTATCTAAGGAAACTAAACCTAAAGAAGAGAACGTTAAAGAAGAACTTAAATGGTTTCGTATATCTTTGACTGCAAATAAAGCGATTATACTTGTTTCCTTATCATGTTTCGGTGTAATGTTTTCTCTTTTTTCCTACTTGGATTTTCTTTCAGTTTACGCCGTGTTATACCCTAATTTAATTATATATGGTGCGGTATTCATACCTATAATCCTTTTCTGTTATTATCCAGTCGATTTGTTGTTAAAAAGACGTAGATTTGAAGATTTTGTTGAAAGATTGAAAAAAGTAAACAATTTTGAGACTAAATGGTTTAAATTTCGCCTAGGTAGCCTTAATTCTCTTATAGTTTTTTCAGTCAGTATCGGAAATTTAGTATACTTCGTTATTCAACTAGTATATTTAAATGAGATTGCTCAGATACTTTTATCTAACCTTGATTTGTTGTATGCGTATTTGTTGATTAGTTTTCCTATTTTAATAGCCTTGATATGCACTATTTTAGTTATTAATCTCTATTCAATCAAGAAAACTTATCAGTCAGTTAAACCGCTTCAACCTAATATATAATACGAAGAAAAAAGGAAGTGGGGGCTTAAATATAACATGGATGTTGTTATTGAAGTGGCAAGATTTATTATAATTGCAATAATTGGGTTGATACTTATTAAATGGTATGAAAATAGAAGTGGATGGGAAATTCAGCCTAAAACTTCAATAACATTTACTGTTGTTTGGAGAACGATAATATTCCTTATAGTTTTGGCTATTAATCTTATTTCAAGTCAATTTTCGCTAAATTCCAATCTTATCTTATATTATAGTTTTTATCCGCTTATTGAGTTAGGTGTAACTTTTTTCCTTAACATAATTCTGGGAGTATACTTTTTTAAATTCATTTATAAAAAAAAGCCTCAAGAATTTTTTGTCATAATTCTTATAATAGTTATTATAGATATCATTGTTGAAAATTTTCTTTTTTACCTAATCCTCATACAAGAATCTTTAATCTCTAACTTCAATCTCTAAATTTCAATAATTCAAATAAGAATCTAATGTCTATAGATAAAGGTCCTATTAATTAAAGCTTCCGAATTTCCTTGAGTAACTCTCTAGCGTCGTCAATTTTGCTTTTTAACATGGTGTCTAATTCTTCTTTTTCTTGCTTTATACCTAAATCTGGTTTCTCCGCATTTAAAGAAAAGATCAAAGAAATTGATTGAATTATATTGCCTAAATCATGGGAATACTTATCCTTCATTTGGTCCTTAACTCGCTCTGTAATTGTATATTCCATGTGGATGAGTAGGGTGATGAGTAAAATAGAAATAGCTATGGAAGGAATAAAGTATAATATAATTATTATTGGATCCCCTGTTTGAACGATGCTATAATTTACTCCAATAAGCAGTATGTATACAGAACCAACCATAAAGGGAATCAATATTATAAGTATGGAGTAATATATATAAGTAGTTCTTCCCATAGCGCGCAGAAATTCCTCTCTTCTTAAAATTGGCATGAAGAAGGAGGTCAGTAGCATTACAATAACACCGATTAAGGAAAGAAAGGTTGCTACATCGTAATTGACTAAAAAAACTATAAGTAAGAGTGCTAAAGAGTAAAATATAAGGATATACAATATTCCCTTCTGTTTCATTTCGAAAAAATAATGGTTAATTCCCCACAAATAGATGTAAACCCCTATACTTGTTAAGTAATTATCTAGAAAGTTCATTAATGTTACATTTATCTCGGTAGTTGGAATTATCAAAACTAATGCGACTACTGTCGCCATTATCCATACTATCCACGATGTAAGTATTATAAATAGTAATCTTTTCTTCCAGCCGATATACAATTCTAATGTTATCGAGAATCCGATTATTCTGATTATCAATATTATCGTTAACGCGAAAAAAACTATGTCGTTCATATATATTATCTCACTCCTTAAGTAGACTATTATTGAATTTTATTTTTTAAATATCTTATTTCTAGATCATAGAAATCATAGATAAAATTGAGTAAAAAAACATTCCTTTAGGTCAAAAAATAACGTCCGGAAAAATTATGTATTAGATTTCTTTTTTTTTGAAACTTGATATTTGATCATTGAAGGAATAGTTTTACCAAGCAGGCGTACCCTATCTTTAAATGGAACCTGTTTAAGGAGTCCAAATATCCATTTACGGGTTGTAATAGTGGTTCCACTTGGTAGAAAAGGATTATCTAAGGTTAATAGCTTCGCTAAACGATTACGACTATTTCCGATTTCAGTAATTGGTATAGTACTGAGATCGGAGGGAATAAGCCCTTTTTGAGCTAAATCTGTGAAGAATTCTATTTTTTGCGGTTCAAAGCCCATTAGGTCGGCGGTTACAACATCAGAAATTCCAATGTTTTTAGAAACAATAAGGGCATTCCATTCAATCGGTTCCACTTTAACTTGCTCGATCAGAGAGCCTGCAAAACGA
Source organism: Promethearchaeota archaeon (assembly GCA_019058515.1). Next base: position 9,697 of record JAHPYY010000216.1, on the reverse strand, counting down.
CCTCCGTTGACTCCAACGCAAACTACACCTGTGTTATGCATCCTTTCTAAAGCATCCACTACATAGCCCTTTAATCCTAATCCAATATCAGAGAAGGCTAGATGCAACAAATTTTTCTTAGAAAATAGCGTTGATCCGATAATAAGTGCTTTACCACTCAATGAAAATGGAAGTCCCTTAAATCCTGCCACATTTTCTGAAAAGGATGCTTTAGGATTACTGAAACTAATAATTAAGTTTCTTTTATCGAAAAGAAATTTAGGGAGATTAACTGGTGGATAATCAAAATCATAATTCAATTTAACTATATCTTCAGGTTTGAGCGACTCTTCCTTTAAACATAAAGTCTGGACCTGTGAGTGTTTACTAGCAAGTTGCGTATAGCCAAATTTTTCAAACAGTTTTTCTATATTCCGATTGCTCGTTGCTGGAGTTTCGTAAAAAGTGATTGGTTTGCCTTCACTCGTTGAAATTATAGCTTCAGCAAACTCGACGTCAAGATATGTTCCTTCTATAGGCTTCTCATCTCGAAAAAAGCTGGCGCCTAACGGTACATGCACATATATTTCACGAGAATTATTTATTATAGGCAAAATCCCTGTTTGTAAGAAAGCCTCGTGCATGCTTTCTGAGATATCGCGATTTTCTAGGTCAATTACTATTGCATTATTCTGTGTTACATTTTCAGAATTCATCTACGATCACACTTTATATATTCGCATTCTATTACGCTTAAATAATATTTTATCCACTTGAATAATTATCGAATAAATGGGGGGAAATTATATTTTAAATTACAGCTTTCTAATTTCTTTTAGTATATTTGCTGCTTCGTCAATTTTGCTTTTTAATAGAGAATTCATTTCTTCTGACTCTACATCGTCGTTTATACTTTTTTTTTCTCCATCTAATGAGAAGATCAATGAAATCGTTTGAAGGATGTTGCCTAAATTGTGGGAGAATTTGTCCTTCATTTGGTCTTTTTTATGTTCAGTGATTGTATATTCTATGTGAATAAGCAATACACTAAGCAAAATCGAAATTGTAATGGAAGGAATGTAATAAATCAAAATAAGTACTGGGTCCTCTGCATCAAGTAGATTATATTCGTAACCCAGACTAGGGATGTAGATTGAGACGATAATAAACGGAATAATCAACAAGAGAATAGAATAATATAAATACGTAGTTCTCCCCAAAATAGTTGTAAAATTATCTTTATTCGCAATAGGCACATAAAATGTAAAAAGAAGCATTCCAATCAATCCAATTAAGCAAAAAAGAGTTGCGATTTCGAAATTAATTATATAACCGATAAGAAAGGCCAAAATCGACAAAATGACAAGTAAATAAACCATCAACTTGTTATTAATTCTGAAGATGTACAAGTTTAGACCCCATAAATATAAGTATCCACCAAGCATTGATAAGAATGCAGTTAGGAAATTTAAAAACGAGTTTAGCATCACATTACTTAAAAAGAGTTGGATTAATGTCCCGATTGTCGCTAAGATCCACACTATCCACCCAATAATGATTATAATTAGTAATTTCCTCTTTCTTCCTAAATATAACTCTAAACTTACCCAAAATCCTATCACTCTTGTCATCAAGAAAATTATTGTGACAATAAGTACGAGATCATTCATCGCATTAGAGTAATTTTCTAAAAACTAATTAATGGAACTTATTTATATATTTTTTGTAGAATTTGTTTTTCTGAACTTTCAAAACATAGCTTAATATTAGAGAATATTAGTTAAAATTGGAATCTGAACCAAGAAAAAAAGGAGCTCCATTCTTTGTGTCAATTATTAAAAATTAATCAAAGATAATTACACCTAGCTTTTTATTTCGATAAATAAGTTAATATCCAAAAACATATATATGACTTAATTTGTATTTATAGATGTAAATTTCCAGTATAATTACTTTTATATGAGTGATTGTTGGGAGGATCACTTTTGATTAGAATTATTGCAAACGGGCAAACCAATACAGAAGAATTATTAAAATCCATCTATGCAGAATCTCCAATCGGAATTTTACTTTACGATTCCACTGGAAAATTAATGAGTGTAAATTCTTCGTGTTTAGATTTATTTGGCGTAGGAAATAAGGAGGAAATTGAGAAGATTAAATTATTTAGTTATTCCAGTTTAACCAAAGAACAAGAGATTAAACTCGAACATAAAGAAATTGTTAAATGCGAAAGAGAATTCGATTTTGATGCGTATGAAATCAAAAACACAATAAAAACATCTAAAAAAGGAAAAATCGTCGTTGATATTTCAATCACCCCTTTATTCTTCGAAGATGAGAATATTATATATAATTTTCTTGTTCATATTCAAGATATTACATATAAAAAAATTGCGGAACAAAGAATAAAGGAGTCCGAGGAAAAATATAGATTATTAACAGAAAATCTTAACGATCTTATTACAGTAGTGAATAATAAAGGGAGGATCGAGTATATTAACGAACAAGTACATGTGAAAATTATGGGATATACCGCTAAAGACCTAATGTTCAACGATGTGTTTGAAATGATTCATCCAGAAGATAAAGCTAAAGTTATGGAGGAGTTTAAAAAAGCCTTTAAAACCGGGGAAGGTTTTGTAGAAGTAAGAATAGCAAATAATGACGGCAAATATATATGGACAGAAACCAACGGTAAGTCGTTTTTAGATCGCGATGGTAATGTAAAAATTCTAACTATAACACGGGACATATCTGATCGCAAGACCAAAGAAGAAAAAATTCAATATCAAGCAAATTTAATTGACGAAGTATCGGATGCAATCATGTCGACCGATTTAAATTTTAATATTATAACTTGGAACAACGCAGCAGAGTCAATCTACGGATGGAAAGAAAAGGAAGTAATTGGAAAAAATATTTTAGATGTTCTTTCCATGGTATATCCTTACGATAATCTTAAAGATGTATCAAGAAAATTGTGCAACACCGGTAATTGGAAGGGAGAAGTAATTCAACACACAAAAGACGGCACTCGCATAAATGTCCTAGCATCGGTTTCTTTTGTTAAAGATATTACTGGAAAACCCATTGGAGCTGTAGCTGTTAATCGTGACATTACTCAACTAAAAATGACTGAAGAAAAATTACTTGAATCAGAAAAAAATTATAAAGAGCTTTTTAATAACATGAGTAATGGTGTGGCAGTTTACAAGGTTCTTGATGATGGTGAGGATTTTATATTCAAGGATTTTAACTTCGCAGGTGCAAGAATAGATAATGTGAGAGTTGAGGATGTAATTGGCAAAAAAGTTACAGAGGTTTTTCCAGGGGTAAAGGATTTTGGGATTTTTAAAGTTTTTCAGAGGGTTTGGAAATCGGGTGAGGCTGAGCATTATCCGACTAAGCTTTATAGAGACCAGAGAATTGCTGGATGGAGGGATAATTATGTTTATAAATTACCCTTAGGAGAGATCGTAGCAATATATAACGATGTGACGGAAAAAAAAATCGCAGAAGATAAATTAATAGAATCAGAATTAAAATTTAGGACAATAGCGGAACAATCGTTTATTGGAATTACAATAACACTTGAATGGAAGATAGTATACGCAAACACAGAGTTTTCTCGCATGGTTGGATATTCCATCGAGGAAATTACAAACTGGGATGAAATTGAATTTTTTAAATTGATCCATCCCGATGATTATCATTTTGTAATGAAACAGGTTAAAGAGCTTTACAAAAATGAAATAAAAGAGATTAGTAATCTTCAGTTTAGACTAGTACCGAAATCTGGTGAGATAATATGGGTTGAAACCTCTACTAAACCAATCATTTATGGGGATGAACATGCTATCCTCTCTGTTATTGTAGATATTACCGAAAAGAAGAAAACAGAACAAAGATTAACAGAATCTGAAGAAAAATACCGTAATTTATTTGAAAATTCCCCTTATCCCATTATTTTAATTGATCTTCAAGGAAAAATTGTGGATTGTAACCCCGCTACCAATAACGAATTAGGCTATTTTAAAGAAGAACTAGTTGGTAGAAATTTCCGAGAGCTTGCCAGAATACCCGCAAATAGAAGAGTAGCGGAACAACGGTTAAATCTTTTACTAAATGGCTCAAAGTTGGATCCAATCGAAATACAAATTCAAAAGAAAGATCATAAATTGATTTGGGTAAGATCGGTCGGTACCTTAGTAAAGATTAGAAATAACTCTTATATTAACATAATCGGACAAAATATTACAAATCAAAAATTAGCTGAACTAGTGATTTTGGAATCAGAAGAGAAGTTTAGAGGTATAACTGAGCAATCCTTATTAGGTATTTGCATAGTACAAGACGATAGAATAAGGTATGTGAACCAAGAAATGGCAAATCTCTACGGTTATACTCCCGAGGAGATGTTGAATTGGAAGTCAGGTGATTTTATTAAAACCGTCGCTCCAAACTCAATTGAGGAGTGCAAGAAACAGTTAGAAAAAAGAACATTTGGAGATCCCAATGTGATTATTCACTTTCCCATTCATAGCGTAAAAAGAAATGGAGAAGACTTTTGGGTAGATCACATCTCCAAGACTATGCTATACAAGGGACGACGAGCAGAATTAATCACTCAATTTGAGATAACAGGGCAAAAAAAAGCTGAAGAAGAACTAGTAAAATTAAATAACTTGAAAATGGAGCTTCTTAGACGTACATCTCATGAGTTGAAAACACCCTTAGTTTCTATAAAGGGATATACCGAGCTTTTAGAAATCATGTATGGAGATATATTTGATTATGAAGCTAATGAGATCGTAAATGGTATTAAGCAGGGATGCGCTCGCCTAGAAAATCTAATAAACGACATTCTCAGAACTTCTGAACTCGATTCTGGAATAAAGTTATTAAACATAGTTGAAGTGAAATTAATATCTTTGATAAAATCGGCTATAAGCGAGTTGTTAGGAATTATAAAGCTGAGAAACCACGAACTAATCTTGAATTTGGACGAGGAGATAACAGTGAATGTCGATTTAGATCAGATGCATTTAGTAATTAGTAATTTATTAAGCAACGCTATAAAGTATACCCCTCCTAATGGTAGAATTGAGGTAAAAACTCGAATTGATGGTGATTTTGCAGTTGTGTCTATAAGAGATAATGGTATAGGTTTTACCCTAGAGGAGAAAAAACACATCTTCCAACAATTTGGGAAGATAGAACGATATGGTAGAGGATTTGATGTTATCTCGGAAGGTTCGGGGCTTGGATTGTATAACGCAAAAAAAATCATCGAATTGCATAACGGAAACATCTGGGTAGAGTCCGATGGAAGAGAAAAAGGCTCTACTTTTTCTTTCTCTTTACCTATATGAATATTTTTGAAGAATTCAGTAATTTTGTTCTTTTGTTTAAAAATGGTATCGCAATTATAAAAGATTTATACTCTTATTCATAAATTAGAGTTTCCCGATCATAGTTCTTGTTTTAGATAAGTAAGGTGATGACCGAAAAATTAAAGGTCATCTCAACTGTGTTTTGTCAAGTAATTTTTTAAAACCCTGTATTTAATCTTTTCAATTCTGAAAATTTAAATAACTTCAATTTACTTCTGTGGTAAAAAAAGATATTTAGAATTTATTTTATATTTGTATTATTTTTGAAAATTATACTTATTCTAAAGAAATGTTAAAATTTGAGTGTTGGTTCCGCCAATTCTGCAGATTCTATTAAAGAAACTAAGTTAAAATATCAGACTATTCTAGAAAACATAAAAGAAGGTTATATAGAAATTATAATATTTTGAGAGTGGGGTTAATTTGATTAAAATGGATGAAAATGTAAGTAATGACGACGCTGCGGTAAAATTACGCCTTATTACTGAGAATTTGAACGATTTGGTAACGGTAGTAAATCAGAAAGGCCAAATCGAATACATTAATGAAACTACGCATAAAAAAGTCATGGGATTCTCCTTTAATGAATTAAAATCTAAAAGTGCTTTTGAATTAGTCCATCCCGAAGACGCAGATAAAGTTATGTCAAGTTTTAACGATTGCTTTGAAAAAGGTGAAGGGACTGTGGAAGCGAGAATATTGAATAAGCACGGAGAATATGTATGGATAGAAACTAACGCCAAATCCTTTATAGATAGTGATAATCGGAAGAAAATTCTCACAATCGGGAGAGATATAACTGAATGTAAAAACACTGAGAAAAGGATTAAAGAATCGGAGGAAAAATATAAGCTTCTCTTAGAAAATGCACAAGAGGGAATTTGGGTAATAGATACAAACGCAAAGGTTACCTATGCTAACGAACAAATAGCAGAAATGCTCGGATATACAGTCGAGGAACTGATTGGTACAAAAATTTTTAAATACATGAGCGAGGAAAGCATAAGAGACGCCAAAGATCAGTTGGAACGAAGAAATCAAGGCATTAAGGACAAAATTCAAAGGAAGTTTGTTCAAAAAAACGGTAATGAAATAATTACTATTCTAGAAACTTCCTCTATTAATGATGAGAAAGGAAATTTCATCGGAGCAATTGCGTGCGTAGTAGACATTACTGAGAGCAAAAAAGCAGAGGAGAGGCTAAAAGAATCAGAGGAACAATTTCGCTTAACTTTTGAACAAGCTGCGGTAGGAATTGCTCATGTATCTCCCCAAGGAAGATTTTTAAGAATTAATCAAAAACTTTGCGATATATTAAAATACGATCATGATGAGTTATTATCGCTATCATTCCTAGAAATTACTCATCCTAATGATTTAGAAGATAACCTTGATGCATTAAACAAGCTAATAAAAGGTGAAATTTCTGTTTACAACACTGAAAAACGTTATAACCGTGGTGATGGAAACCTTATGTGGGCTAACTTAACGGTGTCAGCAAAAAGAAACCTAAATAACGAGTTAGAGTACTTTATTTCTGTAGTGGAGGATATTTCAGAGCGTAAAGAAGCGGAACAAAAATTGGAACATTCTGAAGAGAAATACCGCAATTTATTTGAAAATTCACCGTATTTCATCGTCATGCTCGATTCTTCGGGAAAAGTGGTGGATTGTAATCCTGCTACCGAGAAGATTCTTGGCTATACACGAGATGGTTTCATCAATAGAGAAATCCTAGATCTCATAAAGAGTTCTTCTAATAGACAAATTATAATAGAAAGATTTACCCTCGTTAAAAAGGAAGAAAAACTTGACCCAATCGAATTACTGCTATCAAAGAAAGATGGAACGCCAATATGGGTAAGAACCATAGGTACATTGTTTAAGATTGGAGATAAAACATTTATTAATGTTATTGGTCAAGATATCACAAATCAAAAACTATCCCAGCAAAAGCTAAAAGAGTCCGAAGAGAAGTTTAGATATATAACAGAACAAGTTTTGATGGGGATCGCTCTCATTCAGGATGATGTGATTATACATGCGAATCAGAGGCTGGCAGATATATTTGGATATACATTAGAAGAGATTCTAAATTGGGAACCGAATGGCTTTCTTAAAAACATCGCTCCTGAGAGCTTAGAAATGGTCATAGAACAAGTTAAGAAAAAACAAAGAGGAGATCCCAATATTACTAATCACTATGAATTCATGGGGATAAGAAAATCAGGAGAAAAAGTCTGGATTGAGAATTTTTCTAAAACAATTGATTACGGCGGTAGACCTGCAGACTTGGTAACTTTAATAGACATAACCGAGAAAAAAAAAACAGAGCAAAAATTGAAAGAATCAGAGGAAAAATTTAGAAACATAGCAAATCAGTCGTTTATGGGAATATATATTTTAGTCGACAATATTTTCAAATACTTAAACCAAGCAGTTGCAGATATCGTCGGACTTACAGTTGAGGATATTCTTAAATTTTCAATAGACGATATCGCACGTTTTATTCACCCAGATGATTATCATTTACTTTCCGATACTCACCGGAGAATTATAGAAGGTGAAACGGTTGAACCCTATGAATCGAGGGTTTTTCATAAATCAGGAGAACTTAAGTGGATTGAATCATATTCAAAAAGAATATTTTACGATGGGAAGCCTGCGATTCTTACAAGCATCGTTGATATAACGGACAGAAAAAAAGCCGAGGAATTGATAAAAGAATCGGAAGAAAAGTTTAGAAGTATTACAGAAGAATCGTTGTTGGGAATAAGCATTATTCAAGATGATGTAATAAAGTATGTCAACCAAGAAATGGCAGATCTTTACGGATATACAGTCGAGGAGATGCTTAATTGGGAACCAAACGAGCTCTTAAAGGTTGTGGCTCCCGAGTCGATGGAAGAAACAAAGGAACAATTAAAGAAAAAACAAGCTGGAGATCCCGATGCGATCGCCCACTATCCGATTCAATGCGTAAAGAAAAGCGGAGAACGCATCTGGGTTGACAACATTTCTAAAACCATGATGTACAAGGGTCGTCCAGCAGACTTGGTAACTCAGGTCGATATTACGCGACAAAAAAAAGCCGAAGAAGAATTGGTAAAATTGACCAACCTTAAATCGGAATTGATGCGTCGTACATCCCACGAATTGAAAACTCCTTTGGTTTCCATAAAAGGATACACTGAACTACTGGAAATTATGCACGGAAAGAATTTAGATTACAACGGAATCGAAATTATCAACGAAATTAATCAAGGATGCATTCGCTTGGAAACTCTTATAAAAGACATATTAAAAACCTCTGAACTCGAATCTGGAACGATTGAGTTGAAAAAAACTCAAGAAAACTTAATCTCAATAATAGAATTAGTTGCGAGAGAATTACAAGGGCTTACTACACTAAGAAAGCATGAGATCGTATTGGATTTAGACGAGAACATTACCATTTTTTTAGAAAAAGAACAAATTCATTTGGTTATCAGCAATTTGTTGAGTAATGCTATTAAATACACGCCCCCTAACGGCAAAATCGAGGTGAAGACGCAGATAGAGAGGTATTTTGTAAAAGTCTTGGTTAAAGACAACGGTATTGGCATTACTCCGGACGAAAGAAAACGAATCTTCCAACAATTTGGAAAAATAGAGCGCTACGGCAGAGGATTTGATGTGATCTCAGAAGGCTCAGGACTTGGATTGTACAACGCAAAGAAGATAATTGAGCTACATGGTGGAGAAATCTGGGTGGAGTCAGAAGGAAGAGGAAAAGGTTCTACTTTTTACTTTACACTTCCATTATTAAGTTAATCAATAAAAAATAAAAAAGGAAATTCAGTTTATTTAACAGATCTCTTAATTCGCTTGTTCGCGCTTATTCTTACGCAATAAATCAAAATGCAGTGGAAACAGAGTAAATAATTTTCGATAATTTTTATTAAACCACCTCTCTTAAGATGCATAACGGTGATTGTTGAATGTCTATTAGCTTATTTGATTGGATTTACAGTCTTTCTTTTATGTGTTTTTTTTCCTTAATGATTGCTATATTCATTGCATTTAAGAAACAAAAGCCTCAATTGGTAAATAGAATAGGTATTGCGTTTCTTTCTCTTTCCATCCCAATTGGTTTGGTGTTAATCAATTACATATTTATTGGACAGGATCTTTGGAAAATAATAATGCTAATTATTACTTTGGGACAATTTCTTCTGCAGTATCTATTAGATTATTTGTTTAAATACGATTTTCAAAGTAATTGGAAAACTCATGTGCCCTAGATTATCCTAATGTATGTCGTGTGCTTTGGGTTTATCTTT
>JAHPYY010000215.1 GCA_019058515.1 Promethearchaeota archaeon | reverse complement strand
TAAAAGCTGGAAGAAAAGTTTTCAGCTATTTTCAAGAGGCTGTATAAATCGATAACTTATGTATTCGCTTTTGGCTTGAATAAAATTTCTATATCTTAAGCTTTTTTGGCAGAAATTTATAAAATTATGTAAATAAATTTAAGTACAAATGAGGTATAAATTAAAAGTAATGAATTTGAGTTAAGTATTCGAAAAACCTAAATTAATGAATGCTCCTTTATCATGAAATTAAAAGAAATTGAAGCTCGGTTGAAGAATTTAAATGTCGTGTTTGGAGTTCTTGTTATGATTTTTGCTTTCTTTATCGTTCTATTTTCAGCAATACCCATTATTTCTTTAATTTTACTTTCAATAGCTATATTTACCATTGGAATCGCAAACATCATAAATGGCAGTTCTAACAAGGAACTTTCGCAAGGATTGATGACTTTTAAGTTTGTAATTGGAATCTTGGCGTTATTATTCGGAGTTATTATTTTCTTTGGTCTTGGAGAATCCCCAATTGTAGCGTTAGGAACGCTTATTCTTATAATGGCTATTTTCTTTATATTAATTGGTATTGATATAACTGTTATTAGTATTACGGTAAAAGATTATTCGGATATGTCTCGATTAGTTATCTTAATTCTCGCTATAGTTATTATCATACTCTCAATTATTTCGCTCATTTTCATCCTTATTGATTCTTCTATTTCATTGTTGCTTATACCATGTTCTATTCTTACTAACGGCTTGCAACACATCATTTTGGGGTTAAGAAAGTAAATCAAGTCAATTGCTAATTCATTTTATTTTTTAAATCTTCATAACCATACGAGTAATTTGTAAGCAAATACTCAATTCTTTAAATCAAATCGTATTTTTATTAAAATACTTTAATAAAATATGGGAACTAATTGATATTAAATAAAATACAGAGTTATGTTCTAGTATGATCTCAAAAACATTACTTGAAGAGTTAAAGCAAAAAAACATCAGGATATGCCTAAAAAACGTGGTAGAGAGTCAGTGCAGTCATACGGGAAAAATCGTAAGGGTCACTGAGTATGTAGTTATCCTTCATAACGAGGAGCACAATGCCGATACGATTATTCCGATAGATACTATCGCGTTTATACGAATTTTATAATACCGAATAGGATCGTCCTAAGTTATTGTAACAATTTGCGAAATAAAGCTAATTTTAGATTAGAATTTTTAAATCTGAGTTCACATTTTAGATTTTAAGGCGTAAGCTATTTTTAGTAATTTTTAATTAGTATGGATATTGACTTATATGTAATTAAATAACAATTTAATCGGGAGATAAAATATGTCGGAAGAAGTTATACCTAGGAGCTCCAAACTTTCGTTTGCAGGAATTACATTTATGAGTGGAGTATTTAATAATTTAGTGTTAGCCACTTCGTTTACGTATTTCTACAACGTGAAGCTTGGATTAGACGCATTTTGGACGGGGCTTGCGTGGTTAATATTTATTGTGTGGAACACGGTGAACGATCCTCTATTCGGATTTATCGAAGACCGTACTAAATCCAAAAAATACGGAAGGAGAGTTCCATATATTCGTTTCGGAGGAATAATCTACGGAGTAATTTTCATCTTTAGCTGGATACCGTTCGTTAGTAGCGATGATCAATTTGGCTTGTTTTTGAACATGCTAATTGTCCTATTTGCGTTTGACACTTTGTTTACGATGATTGGGTTAATTTCCTATTCGTTACCCGCGGAAATGGCAATTACAAGTAAAGTGCGTTCGAATTTAAACGTGTTTGGTTCCTTCGGAAACGCGATGGCATTATTGATGTCGTTTATGATCCCTGCGCTATTACTAACGGGAGATCAACCCATAGAGAGCGATCCGAACATTCCAATATTCTTTTTTACAATAATCTTCTTAGGTATTGCGGGAATCGTAGTATTTTATGTAAGCAGTTTTTACATAAAGGAAAATAAATATACTGTATTAGAAGAACCACTTAATATTAAAGACAGTATTGTAGAGACATTTAAAAATCGGGGATTCGTGATATTTGAATTGTCCAACATTTTCTTTTTAGTCGCTCAATTCATTCTAACTAACGGAGTCCTCTATTGGGTAAACTTTGTACTAGGATTATCTGGTATCGTAGCAATGCTTCCTCTGCTCGTGTTTTTTATCGTAGTATTTGCGTTCTTCCCCATCTATAACAAATTGATAGTGAAATTTGGATTAAAAAAAGTGTTCTTCCTCCTATTAGTTTTTACCGGGATCTCTTTCATCATCGCCTTTTTTATCGCTTGGGATTTTGTTACATCGTTTATCGCGATGATCTTAATCGGTATTGGAATCTCGGGGTATTTCATAACGAACCAATTGGTAATGGCAGATGTAATTGACAACGACGAGATATTAACTGGTAAAAGGAGAGAAACCAGCTATGCGGGAATGAACGCTTTGGTAACCAAACCTACAAATTCGATAGGGCCTTGGATTTTACTTACAGTTATAAGTTTATTTGGGTTTGATAACTCGCCAGGGGCAGTTCAACCGGAATCGGCAAAATTAGGGATAATGATTGCGTTCACAATCATACCTGCAATTCTTATCTTAATTAGCGCGTTCTTTATACGATATTTCCCTCTAAGCGGTCCAGAATGGAGCAAGAAGAAAGAAGAATTACACAAAATCCATATAGAAAAGGAAAAAGCGTATTTAGATAAAATAAGAAAGGAAGAAACTTGAAAAAATTAATTTAGATGTTCCTTTTTTTTACTTTTAACATTTTTAACTTCTTTGTATTAAGACTGTGTTAGGAAAGATCCCATTAAAACGAAAAATGGGTTATTAATCAATGATTTTCAATTTTAGATGACGAAATAAAGAATCAATAAGGAAAAAAGTGGAGGCTCCTGAAATATGTCCAAAATGTGGAGAACATCTTAAAGAATTAGTGCAGGATAAATATCTAAATAGTTTTTTTTATAAGTTTGGAGGGATTAGAATATGACGCTCCTTTCTTAATCCCTTTTCTTTAAAATACTTTAATTTCTCAACAAATTTTTGTAAATACTCTTCTCCTCTCAAGAAAATACCGTCATTTATGGCATCAATCGCCGTTAAATTATATTGATTAAATAGCATTTCAAATTCATCGGGTGTATAACAAAACACATCAATTGGAACCTCTGGAGCAATTTGAACTATCCACTCCGATCTATTTATATATTTCTCCTTAAACTCACCAATAATTACTATTTCGTAATCACTATAAGGTAAAGCATTTCCCCTTGCCCTTGAACCAAATATAATAAAGGATATTAAATTAATTCGTTCCTCTATTTTTTTTATCATTTGGGAAAAGAGATCAGTAAATTGTGTCTGTTTATCCATTTTATTCTTTTCTTGATATGCTATTTTTTACAAATTTTACGATTTCTTCAACTTCGTTTCTAATTTTCATTGCGATATCTACATCATACGCTTCTTTGGGGGAGATATTAGGAAGAGCATCTGGGTATCTAGTATTTGTGTAATGTCTATCAATTTCTCTAGCATAATTTTTAAATTTTTCGTATGATTCATTGCTAATTTCAATTAAATCATTAATTAAACCTAAAATAGAACGACCCCATGGTTGTTTATCGTGATAGTAAAGTGCTGCCTTTAATGACTTTTCTGCCGCTTGTTGATAATGAAAAACTGTTCCATTAAATTTATCAGATTTTAACAAAATATCTCCCATTTCAAAATCATTATCAGCTTCTTCAAGCCATTTATATGATATTTCTCTCGTCATTATTAATTAACATATACGAATTGAAAAATAAATTTATTACAAAAAAATAACTTAAAACTTAAAATTCATATGCCTCCGTTTCTTTTAAATGAAACAAGCGTTATCACTCAATGTTTAGTATCGTAAAAGTAAAAAATATAAATGAGGACCATAAATATGGAAGTTCCTAAAACCTGTCCGGAGTGCGGAAGACCGCTTGAGGAGCGCTATGGACGATATGGAAAGTTTATGGGCTGTACTGGCTTTCCCGAGTGTAGGTATGTGT
>JAHPYY010000020.1 GCA_019058515.1 Promethearchaeota archaeon | reverse complement strand
TTCCTAGAATATACGATTTAAATCGGCTTGAAACGATTAATTCTATTGCTCCTAACGATTATATATATTTTGAATTTGAAAAACCATCCTTTATTGATGAAATAATTGAGGAAATTCAAGAGAATATACAAAATACTATTAAGACATTTTTAGAATCTAAAAATCTTGAAAGTGTTGATGATTGGAAGGAGCTTCTTCTAACAAAATATAACTCTTTAGACGATTATAATTTCTTAGAAAAGACATGTAAGCAAATAAGGGAAATTCAAACAATTCAAGGAAGAATCAAAGCAATTCGAATAAGAAGGAAGAATAAGAAGTTTACAAAGTCTTTATTAGAGGTTGAAAAGGTTTTAGATAAGCAACAAAGGGATTTTTGGGATATCTACCATGCTCAAAACGATCTTCTTAAGAAGCGAAAGAGACGAAGCAAGAAACTAATTGAACGATTGTTTAAGAGAGTTCCAGAGTATCGTGAAATTAGGGAAAAATTAGAAGATTTACGAGATTCCGTTAAGGAATCGTTAGAAAATATACAGAATAGCTATTAATAATTTTTTCACTCAAGAGAAATATTACTATTAATCTGATTTTTGATTATCGAATATGATCATAAAAATGACGATTTCCAATAAAAAAAAAGTAATTATAAGAAAAAAAAAAGAAAATAAGGTGACAGATAAGAAATGTTGTTAAAAATTGAAAGTTATGAGGTATTAAGACACTCAGATTACGACGCCATTAAGGAATTAGTGACTGCGGGAATAAAAATGTTAACTCCTGAAGATGTAATGAAGATCCTTCCTCCTATCTATAAAACTTATTTAAAGGAAAATATGGAGTGAATTCAAGTGAGAGACTTAACCTTATGTGAGGAAAGGAACACTAAGGTACAGAGGAAAGATGAGATCGGAGAAATTATGCGTATTATTGGTACTACTAATAGTGCTTTATATGGAAAACCCGGTTATTTAGTAGTAGATTTAAACTATGTAATGCCTTTTCCCGTATGCTTACCCTACGACAAGATCAGCGAATGGGAAGTCTTGGAAAAGGATTAATTTAATTAATCAAATTTTTCTTTTTTTTTATATTTACTATTTTTACAACATATATCTTTAATGTTATAAATTTTAAAAGGCCCTGGAAAGGGTTGTTCGTTTTGTGTCGAATTTCTCTGAAGATTTAACTAGTTTTTCGCAGTTACGCCAAAAAGTGAGAAAAACTCGACAAAATGTGACGTCAAAGTGACGTTACTATCATCGTGAAATGTGCGTTTCCCGTAGTTTTATATATATCTAGATAATATCTGAAGGAGAATTTGTATCAAACCGACAAAATTAAAAAAAGAGTACTTTTATAGTGGAGCTGGGGGGATTTCCAACATATAAGGGAAAACCTTATGAATATTGAACCCCCGGCCTTTCGCATGCCAAGCGAACGATCTTCCACTAATCCACAGCCCCAATAAAACATCGATCGAATAGTACTGGGATCGTGTTGCATCAAATAGTCTTTAATTTCTAAAAAAAATTATGGTTTTTAGGTTATTAAGCTAAAGAATATATAGTTAATATGCCGAAAATCAAGTATGATAATTAAAAAAAGTCAATTATCAGCAATTTTACTATTCTTATTATTGGCACAAACAAGTATGGTGCCATATGTTTTTGTGTTGTCTAATACCTTACCAAATAACAGTTTAGGAAGTTTAAATAAGGTTGAATTAAACTCAGTAGATCAAATAATAGACCTCGAAGGAGGACAACAAAATAACGAACTTATCAAACTATTGGATAATAATATTAACGATGAATTAACAAAATTCGATTTTTCTCTGACGGAATATCTAAACAATATTAAATTAGCAGGAAGCGCAGAAAACGATTACATTAAAGTTATAATACTTTTTAGCGAGGATATAGAAAAAGCTAGACGTAATCAAGTGCTTGCAGAACAATTTCCCTCCTTTAAAATATTAGATAATTACGATATAATTCCTGGAATGTATATCTCAATTAAATCGGAGTATTTAATTGATTCTCAAGATACATTAGCCAACTGTTTTGAGATAGAAAAGATTTACAAATCAGAAACCTATGATTTTCCTCTCACTGAGTCATCTTCAGTTTCAAACTCGCTAAAGAAAGATAATTATTTAAATTGGTGGATCAAAGCTGTTGGGGCAAATAACCTACAGTATGATGGCACAGGAGTTAAAGTTGCAGTGATTGATTCTGGGATCTACGATCATCCTGATTTAAATGTAATAAATAACTCAAATTTTGTCACAAACGAAACCACAACCGAAGACTTAAACGGTCATGGTACACATGTTGCAGGTATAATTGCAAGTAGTGGGGAAAGTTCTGGATCCCAGTATCGAGGAATAGCACCAGGAG
Organism: Promethearchaeota archaeon; assembly: GCA_019058515.1. Next base: position 25,069 of record JAHPYY010000020.1, on the reverse strand, counting down.
TTCTACTTGTAAATGCAAGAGCAGGAGGAGAATCTGGAGGATTAGATGAAGGCGATGTCGTATCTGCAATTGAGTGGTGTACATACGATGCAAAAGTTGATATAATCTCCATGAGTTTTGGGGGAGGGTATCCTGAAGCTGGTGATCCTATTACTTTAGCAGCTTCAAATGCCGTAGAAGACGGTGTAATGTGTGTTGCATCTGCGGGAAATTCAGGACCCGATTACTTTACGGGCTCTTCTCCAGCAGCAGCAACGGATGTGATTGCGGTAGGCGCAACTGATAGCGCAGACGAGTTAGCTTTCTTCAGCAGTAGAGGACCCACCTTTTCTTATGTTGGATATCCTGATGTTGTGGCTCCTGGTTTCTATATTATATCGACCGCAGCACAAAATGCCGTACTCACTAGAGAGGAGGAATTTCTCGGAGATTATTTTGATTTTGGAGGAAACGCGGAGTACATTCCGCTTAGCGGTACCTCTATGTCGTGTCCCGTGATTTCAGGAGCTTTAGCGATCCTTAAACAAGCGTATCCTACTATTACTCCTGAAACTGGAAGAATAGCTCTCATGGAAGGAGCAGTTGCTTTAACCGATCCAACAGATGCAGAATTAGTTAACTCTGGAGCAGGATTGATAAATGTTCCAAATTCATTAGATTATTTATCGAATCAAAATCAGGATGTAAACGATATTGCTACTTTTTTCCCTAACCACTTACCTGTTTCTCCTTATGATTTTATCACTTTCCCAGGTGATCGGCAAAAATTCGAAATTATGGTGATATCAGGAAAAGCTAATAGCTTTACTGTGCAAGTTCCTTCAATCAACGGTATATCCATTAGTGTTGACAACCCTACATTAACCTTTAACGATCCTGGAATAAAACTTCTGTCTGTGGAGTTAGAACTAAATAATGAAATTGCAATTGGAACAAAACAATTTCAGATAAAATTAGTTAAGGGAGGATTAACATACGATACTATTAATATTTCTCTTAATGTGAAATTACCTTCTCATCGCATTTTAATGGAATCTTTTCACGGATTAAACGATTGGTTTGCTCCAGAATTATCATATAATCAGTTGGGTTTCTACGATGCTATGGAAGATCTTACTGGTACCCACGATATAGCGATCGATTACTTAATGGAATATTGGAGTCCTGATTACGATAAAAATTGGGATAATTCCATTTTAACCGATGAAAAACTGGCTCAATACGACCTTGTTGTCCTCCAAAATCCTATCCTCCCATTCAACGACATCGAGATTTCAGCTCTGAAAGACTATTTCAACAACGGTGGCGATATATTATTTCTTGGAACGCGATACCAAGATTTAAATGTTAACAATTTAAACAATTTGTTCGCGGAACTTAATACGGGCATTAAGATCGAAGAAGTGAATTTAATGGATACGAATTGGGTGGGAGTGGGATTGAATTTAACCTCTCACAGTATAACTAATTTCAACGATTCAGCAATCTTTAATAATGTAGATGAGTTCTATTGGATGGCAGGAAACAGTTTTGAGACTACTGGAAACGCAAAATCCATCGCAACCTACAATGAAAAAACTGTTACAGCGCTATATGACGGAACTAGTGTTGGAGCGGGTAAATTCATTGCGTTTGGTGATTTATCGTGGATGTATTCAGGATATAATTCGGTGGAATTTCAACAAAATCATCATACTTTGCTTTCAAATCTTATTGATTACTACTTCAATACATCAGATATCTCACTGAATCTTCAGTTAAAGACCTATCTAACTTCTTCTGATCCCTTAGAATTATCTGTATTTGTTACTGATAAACAAGGGACCTCTATCACCTCTGCAAGTCTAAATAGTGGCTTAGTTGCGACTGTTACGAATGGAGGTTTCGCAGATAGTTTAACGATGTCCTCCACGATCGATGGGATAGCTGTAAGCAATAGCTATGTTCTACCTACTCCCGACCCCGAACCATATACAATAGAAGTTTCTCTTACAATTGGAACTGAGACATATACAAAAAGTACTAAAGTCTTATATTATTCAAGTTCTAAGATCCCGCAAATTAACTCAATTGGAATAACTGAATCTGCAACTCGTGATCGAAAACCAATTGATATTATAGCGAATCTAGACGATGGAAATTACTTGGTTAATGGCTATCTTACATTTTACTCGTATTCGTTTTACAACGAAAAAGGCACAAATTCTAAGCAAATTAGCTTCTCAAACGCGAATAATAAGTACAGTGCGAATTATCTATTAACTCCTACGGATACTCCAGGATTTGGAATCGCTTATATTGTACCTGAAGAAACAAACGAAGGTTATTTAAACCCATTTAGTCCTCGGATTTATTCCTATATTCTCAATTATAATCCCGAGATTAATATTAAAGATTCTAGCTTTAGTTTTGGAAACACTGGAGAGATTAAGTTTGAAGATACTTTCGATAACACAAGTATTAATGTTTATCCCGCTAGTCAATATACGACCTTCAATTTTAAAGTAAGTGCTGAAGAACCAGTGAATTTCGAAAGTGATAACAAAGGTTTAAAAGTGAGCGTTAATCTATTTCTAGCTTCAATCTCTAAAGACGGATTTCTCTCACTATTGATTTCAGAATCCCTCCCAAATGCGGAATTAATGTACGATGATACATCTAATCTACACTTAGGTAGTTTAGTAATTCCTGAGACGATGGATTTCAACACAATTGAGGGAACAAAAGCAATTTCAACCGTTACATCCAATTCCAACGATTACATAGGACTGTTAATGATATCGGTTAGGGATACTGAAGGAGGTTTTTCGACGGACCCATTCATAATCGTAATATCAATTGAACAAGGAATCAGTCCAATTACTACTTTAACAATAGTTCTAATAGTGTTAGGTATTCTTGGTGTAACGATTATCTTTATCGTTTTAAGAAGTATAAGGAAAAAGCGAAAAATAAGAGGTACACCACCGTTTTCATATAGGACCCCATCCGAAACTACATCTGGCATCGGACAATTAAAACAACCTGAGAGTGTTTTAAAAGAAGCATATTACTGTCCTCATTGCGGACAATTAATTTCAACACCCAAAAAATTCTGTCCTAATTGTGGAAAATCATTGAAGTTTTTTGAAAACCAATAAATCCTATTTTACTTTTTATTTTTTCAAACTTATTTAGTTAATACTGAAACTGTTCCATCATTTTGACCAATATATGCTTTGTTAGTCATTTCAATAAATAATCCCGTATCTACCACTCCTGGAATATGTAATAACTTCTCGTTTAACTCTTTGGGATTTTCAATTACTCCAAAATCGGCATCCAAGATAAAATTTCCATTATCTGTTACCAACGGTCCCGCCTTGGCTTGAGCCATTCTCAACACGCACTTTCCACCTAATTTGTCAATCTTTTTCATAAGAGGTAAATAAGCAATCGGAATGACTTCAATGGGGACCCCGTTTTTCCACTGCTCTCCCAACATCGTGGACTGCTTCCTAAAATCCGCTACAATAACTAGTTCTTTTGAATTTGACGCAACGATTTTTTCCTGGACTAAACAGCCTCCTCCTCCCTTTATTAAATTTAAATCTTTGTCAATCTCGTCTGCTCCATCTATATCTAAATCGATATCAGGGTATTGTTCCATTGAAACTAGCGATAGCCCATGTGATACGATTAGTTGATACGATTGGAATGAAGTAGTAATGCATTTAAGGTTTAAATTACGCTCAGAATTTAGTTCGGCTATTTTATCCACGGCGTACACGATCGTGGAACCGCTACCAATTCCTAATACCATCCCTTCTTTAACATTTTCTAATACTGCCTTTTCAGCAGCCGCTTTTTTTCCTTCTTCTATTAGATCTAAACTCATATCTATCCCTCTTAAATTTGTTAGGTTTTTACATTTAATATTCTTATCGCCAAATATGCAGCGTTTTCCCCGCAATCTATCCCAACACAAGCTACAGGTATACGAGGTGGCATTTGCACGATTGAAAGCAGCGCGTCAAGTCCTCCTAATTTTGAGCTTACTGGTACCCCTATTACGGGCTTATCTGTTTTGGACGCTATTACTCCTGGGAGAGCTGCAGATAATCCAGCAACGGCGATGTAAATTTGAGAATAACACGATTTCAAGTATGCGTCTAGTTTATCAGGATCTCGATGAGCTGAAAGCATCTTTAACTCGTAGGGTACACCGTGTTCTTTTAGAACCTTTTCTGCCTTTGAATACACTGGCTCATCTGATGTTGAACCTGCGATGATAGATATTACTGGCTTTTTGGAATCGATATTAACATTCTCATTCATAATAACACTAACATTTTTTGAAATTTAAAGAATTCTTATTAAATTCTAAGTAGAGCGAAGATTATCGAAAATATCTAATAGATTATTTTTTTTCTAAAAACGATTTATCAAAAACTCAAAAACTTTATTTTTTTTTTTCAATTTCCTATTCTAATACAATTTTTAAAATTTGCTACAAATTATCACTTAAAAATAAGAGGTAATAAAATGGAATCAAAAGAAGTATGGCTTGTAGATTTTGCTCGAACTGCTTTTAGTAGAAGCCGCCCTGGTCAACCAGAACGAGACGCCTTCGGCGAAAAGCGAGGAGACGAATTACTAGCCGAATTATTAATGAAGTTTTTCGATGGAAAATTAGCAGATAAAGGGATTACTAAAGCAGACATTGAAGAAGTAGGCGTAGGGAGCGCAATGGGAGTGTACGAAGCTTGGGCTTACGGTGGAAGACTTCCTTTGTTTATGGCCGAATTTCCCGCAAAAACTTCCGCTTTTTTCGTAGATAAACAGTGCGGTTCTGCTGGAGCAGGACTTACTTTTATTGCGATGGAAATTATGCTAGGATACATTAAAACAGGTTTAGCGACTGGACAAGAGCATATGACTCGCATTCCGATGAATAACGATTGGGTTAAGCCCAATTTGGGTATGATCAATAAAAAAGATCCTTGGTATCGACCTCAGTACGATCTTTTAACTACGATTAATATGTTACAAACCGCTCAAAAACTTTACGAACAAGAGAGTCCACACATCACTAAAGAAGATTTGGACAAATTAGGCGTTAGAAGTCACAATCTCACCATAGATAGCCAAGAAGCTGGCTGGTTTAAGGGAGAGATTATTCCAATTGAGGGACATGTAGAAGGAAATGTCGAAGAGAAAGTTATGGTCGATAAAGATTTAGCCGCAAGAAGGTCAAACTTAGAAAGCGTATCTAAACTTCGGAGACTTTCTAAGCCATTTTACTTGAAGGAAAACATATATGGTGAAGATATTGGTGGTAGAACAGGTTACGAAGAGCGAGAAGGAACTAAGGAAGGAGTAATTACTGCGGGAAATTCTTCTCCCCTTAATGCTGGGGCTACAGCCTGCGTGTTAATGGAAGCTACTGAAGCAGAAAAGCGAGGTTTAAAACCTATGGCTAGAATCAAATCGATGGGTTGGGCAGGAGTAGATCCCACAGTAATGGGACGAGGACCAGTGCCAGCCACTGAAATGGCTTTAAAGCACGCTAATATGACTGCAGATGAGATCGACTATTGGGAGATAAACGAAGCATTCTGCGTAGTAGCCTTGAACTGTATGAAGCATTTTAACATACCAGAGGATAAAGTTAATACTATGGGCGGTTCTACTGCGATTGGACATCCTCTGGGAGCTACAATGGTAAGGCTAACTGGAACTCTATCTCGAATCTTACAAGCAAAAAACGCAAAATACGGCATAGCTAACGCCTGTATTGGCGGTGGACAGGGCATAGCCGTTCTTTTAGAGAATCTCGACGCTTAAAACACTTTTTCAATTTTTTTCTTATATTATTTTTATTTTCTTTTTCTGATTTAGGAGCAATTAAAATTTCTAAAGCAGTGGATAAACTTTTAATATCTGATATTCATTTTATCCAATGTTTCAATACTAAAAGAATAAGATATGAAGTATAGAGTTTTAGGGAAAACGGGATTCAAAGTCTCAGAGATTTCGATCGGAACATGGCAACTGGGGGGTAAATGGGGAGAGCCATTCGACAAGAAAATCACTCAAAACACACTTTCTACAGCAGTCAAAAATGATATCAATTTTTTTGATACTGCTGATGTGTATAAAGAAGGTAAAAGCGAACAATTCTGTGGAGCATTTTCAAAGACTACTAAAGTAAAAATCTACATTGCAACAAAATGCGGTAGACGATTAAATCCACACAATACAGGAGGATACAACGAGGAAAATATAAAAAAATTCGTTGATGATAGCTTAAAAAATATGGAAATTGAGACAATTGACTTATTACAACTACATTGTCCACCAACCGCAGTCTATTATAAACCTTCGGTTTTCGAAGTTTTAGATAATTTAAAAGACGAAGGTAAAATTCAAAACTATGGTGTGAGCGTTGAAAAAGTCGAAGAAGCGCTTAAAGCTATTGAGTTTCCCGGTGTGTCAACGGTACAGATGATTTTTAACATATTTCGACAAAGACCAAGTGAATTATTCTTTAAACAAGCAAAAAAGAAAAATGTTGGTATTATCGCACGTGTTCCTTTAGCAAGTGGCTTACTTACAGGAAAATTCACCAAGGACACTGTATTTAAAGAGGGAGATCATAGAAACTTTAATAGAGACGGAAAAGGTTTCGATAGAGGGGAAACATTTTCCGGGGTAGATTACGAATTAGGATTAGAAGCAGTGGAAATGTTAAAACAAGTTTTTGGAAACCCAGAAAACCTTGCTCCTTATGCATTGCGTTGGATATTAATGTTTGATGCTGTTTCTTGTGTTATTCCTGGGGCAAGTAATGTATCCCATGTCGAATCAAATGTTCTTGCTTCAGATTTAAAACCACTTTCAAACGATCAGATGGAAAAAATTCAAGAAATCTATGAAAAATATATTAAACCGACTGTTCATCATTTCTGGTAAATATACATAAAGAACACACACTACGTGGTCTATTTGTTTTTTTACAGAAATATTTAAATATCTGACTATAACAACATACAATATCACATTAATGTGTAAAGTGGTGAAATTTAAAAAATGCCTGTATATAAATCCATTCAACTTGTTGGTACCAGCGATAATAACTGGGCAGATGCGGTAAGGGCGTGCTACGAGGAAGCTAAGAAGAGTTTACGAGGGATTAGAACTATCCAGATTGTCGAAAGCGATGTTAAAGTAAAAGAGGATGTAGACAAACTAATCTATCGTGTTCGAGTTCAAGTTAACTTCGAAATCGAACGATAGAATATCTCGTAATTTTAAAATAAGTCATGTTTATTGACATTTTTTTTTATAAATTTCCTAAATTTTCCTCTCTCGGATTCAATTTCTATATAATCTCGAATATCGTTAGTAATTAATTGAATTCATTAGATCAAACGGTGGAAAAACTTATATTAATCTCAGTAGAATAATATAATTGATATGCCAACCATAAAAGGTCATGTTACTTATAATGGTAAGAGGATTCATCCTATCCTTAAAGATGGAGACAAAACTGTATTCTTTAGGAGAAAAGGTGATCCTGCCGTGCTCCATTTAGATCTATCCAACCTTAGGCGTCGATTTGGAGAACCCCCGAAAAGACAAGGTGTATTTACAACGCCTTTAAAAATCTCATTGCTTTATGGACTATCTAATTTGACTGATTTAGAGTCACTAGATTTAAGTAATAATAGATTTAAAGAAATAAGCAATTTAGAAAACTTGACAAGTTTGTTTACTTTAAATTTATCTCACAATCACATAGAACAATTAAAAGGACTAGACGGTTTAATAAACTTGCAAACATTAAACCTAAAATACAATGATATAAAGGAGATAACCGGGTTAGAAAGATTAGAAAAGCTCCAATCATTAGATTTGAGCAATAATAAGATTGAAACATTAAACATTTACGATCCTCTACCTAAGCTTCAATCGTTAGATTTAGGTTCTAACAAGATTCATTCAATCAATATAAATGACAACTTACCAAATCTAAGATCGCTGAACTTATCGTATAACTCAATCGAGGATATAAACGGTTTAGAGAGTATGAGAAACCTACAATCCTTGAACCTGACACACAATAAATTTACGGAAGTAAAAGGATTAGATGAGTTAGTAAATCTAAAGTCTTTAAAACTTAACCTAAATAGGATTACTAAAATTAGTGGTTTAGATAATTTAAAAAACTTAAAATTTTTGGATTTTGAAGGCTCTTTAATCGAAGAAATTTCAGGATTAGACAATCTGATAAATTTAGAAGTTTTAGGTTTAAGTCGCACTAAAATTACCAAGCTTCAAGGATTGAGATCTTTAATAAATTTAAAAAAATTGTATGTAAATGAAACTAGCATTACTGATATTGAAGGGATAGAAACACTTTCAAAATTAGAGAATATCTACGCAGGAAATATTCTATTAACAGAAGAAGCTTTAAAAATGTCGAGATCTCCAATGGGAACAATACTTCAGTATTGTCGAAAAAAGGCGCCTGTTGAGGTCTTTATTTGCCATTACGATAGTGACTACGAAAAATACAATCTAATTCAATTTATTAATTTTCTCAACAAAAAAGAGGAGATTTTTCAAGTATATTACAGTATTCAGCCAAAAGCAACTGATATAATTCCAAAATGTCAAATATTTTTATTTCTTGCAACTGGTAGCTCTTTAAACTCAGAAGTTTGTAAGAATGAAATAAAACTCTCAAATCGAAATTTAATTAAGATCATACCAATTTTAGGATCAGATATTTCTTGGAGCGACGATAGGTTAAAGAATCTAGAACTTGAAAGTGAATTTGGTTTAAATATTTCCGATTACACCAACGATCTTCAAGGATTAAGCGATAAAATTTACGAATATATATGTCAATATAAAAAGGAGCACGATGTTTTTGCCAAAAACAATGAAAAGTTATTTAAATTAGATCTTTCTGAACTTGGGAATATAATTACTACAGAAATTGATTCTGTTGAGTTTAGAGACTTCATAAGTAGTAATTTTGATAAATACTTTCATAAAACGAAGTCAGTAAAAGGGGATCGCGCTGAGTTTATTAAATTTTTTAGCGAGCTTTTTCAGGAATATCATGAAAGCGTAAGAAACTCCATTTGATTATACAAATATAAAACCATATATTAGAAACTGAAATGAATGTGAATAGAGAGGAATTTGTTGAAATAAGGCTTACGAAAAGATATGCTAAGAAAAATGAAAATGGACTTATTGAGTTGGATCTTCAAAACTGTGGTATTTCAAATATTCCATCTATTAAAGGATTTAGTGATTTAGTTAATGTCCAATCCCTCGACTTAAGAAGAAATAAAATTAAAGAGATCGTTGGGCTTGATCACTTAAAAAATTTGCAACTACTTTACTTAGGCGGAAATTTAATAGAAGAAATAAAGGGTTTAGACAGTTTAGTAAATTTAAAAGAATTGTACTTGGGAGGTAATTCAGTAAAGGAAATTAAGAATTTAGAAGGTTTAAAGACTTTAGAGACATTGAATCTTTTAAAGTGCGATATTAGAGAAATTAAGGGTTTATCCAAATTAAAAAAGTTAACGACATTGTTTCTAAAGGAAAATTACATAACAGAAATTAAAGGTTTGGAAAAAGTTAAAACTCTTAAAAATCTGAACTTAGAAAGGAATTCTATTGAGGAAATTAAAAACTTAGATAATCTTAGAGATCTTGAAGTAATAAATTTATCGAGTAACAAAATTAAGGAAATAAAGAATTTGGACAAATTGATAAAACTACAATCGCTAAACTTAGGTTTTAACAATATAGAGATTATTAAAGGTTTAGATAGGCTATCAATGCTCAAATCGCTTAATTTGCAACATAACAACATTTTTCAAATTGGTGGGTTAGATAAATTGATTTATTTAGAGGAAATAAACTTGTACAGTAATAATATAATAGAGATAGTGAATCTGAAAAATCTGTTAAATCTAAAGACCTTAGATTTAGACGATAACAAAATAAAAGAAATTAAAGGCTTAAAAGCTTTAAAAAAACTTGAAAAGCTAAACCTTGGGGCTAATAGACTCGTTGAAATTAGAGATCTCGAGACTTTAACTAACTTAGAAGCGTTAGGTCTGGGTTCAAATCAGATTAGTGAGATAAAGGGATTAGATAATTTAAAAAGCCTTCGTTCACTTGATTTGTCTTACAATAATATAAAGGAAATCAAAGGTATAGAGAACTTAAAGAATTTAACAGAACTTAAATTAACACAAAATCCTCTTAACGCTCAAGAAAAAAAGCTTCTAAGAAATCCTGCTAATACTATTGTTGAGTTTTGCCGTCAAAAATCTTTGATTCACTTCTTTATAAGCCATAAAATCTCAGATTATTTATCATATAAAATAAATCTTATTTCAAAAAACTTAGAAAAGAGAGAGAAAGTATATGTTGCATACTATTGCGAACGAGATATGACAAAGGATGGTAATATTAGAGTTTTTATGGACGATCGTATTCCCACCTGCCAGATTTTAATATTTATTGCAACCAAAGATTCGATTGAATCTAAAGATTGCCAACACGAATTATTTTTGGCTAAAGAGAATAACCTTAAAATCATTCCCATTTTAGGCAAAGACTTAAGCTGGAACGACGAGGAATATAGGAATTTACACATTGAGAGTGAATTGAAACTAGAATTTAAAAATTTTGAAGAGTCTATTGAAGAAATGTGTGATAAAATTTATTATTACATCACAAACATAGTTGGTATCACCGATGAAGAAGATTTGACTAATAAAATTAACATATTGAGAGAAAGGATAAATAATGAAATTCAAACAACAGATTTTCGAGAATTTGTAGAAAAGGCTGAAGAAAGTTTAGCAGTTAGATATCGGAATATCAAGGATAATCGTCTAGAGCAAATCCGCTATGTTAGCGATTTATTTAAGAAATACCACGATAAACTAAATAACTAACGAGCTAATAAAAATCGTTAAAATTTTTTTTTAAAAATTGAAAGATTTTGAGATTTTTTATAAACTATTTATATTTTTTTATGTTCTTTATGCATAAGGTTTAGAAATCAATCAAGTTATTATTAATCAAAATGGGGCTTTGGGATTTTCTTGGAATTAATCCGATTGTAGGTTACATCATAGGGGGTATTATTGTAGTTGTTATCGTATATGTTTGTTACGCAATTCACGACCGATTTATATCGGCAGATTAACAATTTATTCCTATACTTTTTGGGTATATCTTATTAAATCTTCAATCATATTCTGGTCAATATTCACGAAATTGCCATCAATTCGTATAAATCCCTTTTCCCCTAGTTTCATGAGAAAATCGTACAATTCTACAGCCTCTACTTCCATTAACTTCTGTAAAGTAGATATTTCTAGTCGATTTGACATTTTAATTAAGTCTACGAATTTTTGCTCTAACTTTTCCGATTTAAAAAAAGAATTTGCTCCAGCTTCGTCATCCCATTGGTTTTCCAATTTAAGAACTCTTTTTATTTGTTCCTTAGCGTGTAAAGCATATCGAAAGTTTTCGTCTACTTCAAGAGCTTTTTTGTAAAACGATAACGCCTTCTTGTATTGTTTCATCGTCTCGTAGGTAAGACCGATGTTATACAAGCAATATTTATAATTGGGTTTTAGATCTATCGCAGCGTTAAACATTTTCAAGGCTTCAGTATAATCTCCCTTGTTGTAATGCGCTAATCCTAAATTGTATAACGCCCTATAACTGGATTGGTCAAGATCTACTAACTTTTTGAAGCACTCGATAGCCTTATCGTATTCAGTAACAAATTCGTCATTTAAATAAATTCCGTAAGAAAACAGTAATTCGCTTACCTTGAGTGAAATAGTTTGGTTTTCTGGATCTGCGAGGCTAAGATCGTTGAGTATACGGAGTGCTTCTTCGAATTTTTGATTTTTTTCTAAATTATTTGCCTGTTCTAATAATTCATCTATTGACACCACGAAATTTCACATCAAAAAAAAGAGTAGTCAAATAATTTATGTTTTTCTCTCGTAATACATGAACTCAGATTTTTTGTACCCCATTTTTAAAAGCAAGCTTTTGGATTGATTGTCCGAGTTTTTGACTCTAATGTACACTCTATCTAAATGTTCGGTTTTCTTAATATAGGCTTCCAATTCGTGTATTAGTTCTTCTTCGATTCCTTTCTTGAAAGAATCTGCTTTTTTAGTTATCACCTGATGCAATAAAACTCTACTATTACCTAGATAATCGGTAATTTTAGTATAGGTCGCCCATCCTACTAACTTTCCGTCTTCTTTAGCCACCACCATAGAATTTCTTGTTCTTAGATCTAACGCTCGGTTTTCTACCTCTTTCTCGAATTTTTCCCAAGTGCCAGGTAAATAGGATATATGTTCGATGAAATCTTCGAATAAAGCTTTCAATTCGTTTTTATCTGCTCTTGGATCATATCGCTGAATAACAACCATTTTTGTACAACTCTACAAATAATTCAACATTAAGACTTTATTAATTAAATACGATATTAATTTTATTTGTTGCTGTTAGTTTTTACTTACTTTACAAGAATTAGGAAACTTTTTCTTTCCATAAGGGATCGTTTATTTGTAACACTCTTCTTTGAACTTTACCCACAATATTCTTGGGCATCTCCCCGATAATTGCTATATGCTGCGGAACCTTGTAAAGAGCCATGTTTTCCGCAGCCCATGCTTTGATGGACTTCGGGGATAAATGTGAATCCTCCTTGATTGCAACCCAGGCTTTAATGACTTCCCCAAATTCTTTATGAGGCAAACCTGCAACCGCCGCTTCAGTAATATCAGGATGCTTCAATAATAATTCCTCTACTTCCTCAGGAAATACCGAAAACCCCTTGTATTTTATAAGTTGCTTCTTTCGGTCTTTAATCACTATTGTCCCATCTTCTTTCATATAACCAATATCCCCAGTTAACAACCAAATTCTATCGTCGTAAGTTATTAATGTTTGATTGGTCTCCTCAATTTGATTTAAATAGCCAGCCATCACCTGTGGTCCACTAACGCAAATCTCCCCGAGATTTTCCTCGCCGAAATTAGTATCTTCAGGGTCTCCAAGGCAGATTGGACCTTTTGAAAAATCTTCGAGCGGCCATATTCCCCATTGGGTACCTGGTAAGGGTGTCCCAATAGTGCCTGCAGGCGTGTCTTCGGTTAATTTTCCTGCGCTGACCACGGGGCTAGCTTCAGTTAAACCGTATCCCTCCACAATAGTTTTGTTAAATTTCTCTTGAAAATTCTCACGAATCCGTTCGTGTAACGGACCTGCTCCAGAAATAAAATATTTAATAGTATCAATAACCCGTGGAAACTTTCTTATCGCTTTATAACCTAAAAGTTTAACAAATAATACTTCTGCACCAAGATATAAATATCCTTCTTCAGAAGATAGTCTCTGTATGTTTTCGCACAATTCTTCCTGAGACGGTAATGTTGGATAAAGTAGAATCCAACCTCCAAACGCGATTGTTACGTTCATGATTGCTGTGTGAGAAAAACTGTGGAACAACGGTAGAATTCCTATATTACCTAAACCGTGTCGTTCTCCCCCTAACCATAATTTGCATTGAATTGCGTTAGACACCGCGTTAAAGTGGGTAATTACTGCAGCTTTAGGCGTTCCTGTTGACCCTCCAGTCATCATGTAGACTGCTGGATCGACGAGAGGGTCGATTTCGACTTCAAAATCTTGCTTTTGTGATTTAACCAAATCCTTGAGCTTAATAGCACCAGGATAGGAAACCTTACCAGAAGGTATCTTTTTTAAAAATTTACCGATTACCTTTTGAACTAATAAATGTCTAGAAAAATCCGCTAAATTTGTATAAATTATCCGATTTAGGTCTAATTTTTCTATAATCGGTTCAATAGATGTCTTGTATAAGGAATCAAGAATTACTATGGTACGCGCACCAGTAACTTCCAATTGATGTAAAATTTCGATAGGTTGATAAGTAGGATTGATCCCTGTGATTATAGCTCCTAATTTGGTAATAGCATAATAGAGCGCTATGTATTGTATACTATTTGGTAAAAATATGGCTATGACTTCTCCCTTTGTTATTCCTAAATCATGTAATCCACTTGCTAGGGAATCTACGAGGTTAAGAAATTCTTCGTATGTACACCAAGTTTCTAGAAACCATATAAAGTTAGAACTAGGATATTTTCTAACGGTATTTTCTAAAAATTCATAAGTAGTTATTGGTGAAAAATCGTAGGTTTTTGGAACTCCTTCTGGCCACCACTTCTTAAACCAGATCTTGTTTTCGCTTACTTTAAACTGATTTTGTAAATTTATTGGAGCATGCATAGCCATCTATATCACATTTTTAATTTAATTACTCTATATGTTAAACCTAATTAAATATTTTATTGGTAATTTCAAAAATTTTATCATATCAAATCCTTTACTCGTCTTTCGTGAAGTACGCCTCGATTTTCTTCCGTGCCACTTTCCTTACTGATTCTCCAGTTCGATGTCCCACTCTACCAATTTCGACCATTATCCATTCTGGTGAACCTATACCTTTCCCAAACTCCATCCATATATACATTGTTACTCCAAGTAATCCTATATAAGCGAAGCTTACGAATAAAAATAATGTTACATCTAAAAATGCTAAATATAATGGTAAAAATAGTAAGTGTAACAGGAACAAGCTTAAAGATATTTTTCCGTAATATACTAACATGTTAACAGCTAATCCCTTCTTTTTTCTAATGTCAATGAAGTAAAAACTAATAGCAATTATAAGCAATGCCATTCCAAGATTGTAAAACATGTTAGCACTTGTGTGCCTTATTAAAAATAACGGATATCCCGCTATGTGAAAAAAATCTTGTTGATTTGCAATAGCTAGCAATTTGATATGAGGATATTCTTGTGCTCCTCCTGGAAGTGTCTCCGGAATTTGCAAAGGAAATCCAATTATGATCCCAACACTCACTAAGATTATACCCCAAACTAAAAATAACCTAAACAATCCAGTATAAGCGTCAGCAGTATCCTTCATCATTGCCTCATACAAATACTCTCCAAATATCGTAGAAAGAAAGCAAATTGATATCCATGGAAGAAGTGTTAGATCAGGAGTGTTTGAAGTGATTATAAGATGAAATATATAGGCAACGGGATTTCCTGCGTCTGTTCCGAGATAAACAATCTCTCTAATAGGCGGAGAAATGATAATTATTGTCACCCCTATCACTACCCTGATCCACTTCTTAAGTTTTAAGGCGTAATAAGAGAATATTTGAGCTAATCCTAGAAAAACAAAAATATGCCAACCCCATATTACTAGTTCTAACTCTCCAGTTACGGGATTTACATAATATCTATTTATAATAATGCCAATTAGAGTTATGATAATACCTCTTGTAAATATCCCGTTTCTAATTAGCCTATTTGGAATAATTCCCTCTTTCTTTTTAATTGTAAATATTACGCTCAAAGCTGAGAGAAATACAAATAACGACGGCCCTAAGAAATCTAAAAGGGCGAATAACAACCCGTACAAGAAATACCACTCCGCATTTAACCAATCCGCTGTGTGTGCTAAAATAATAAAAATAATGGCGAATCCCTTAACAAAATCAATAGACTTAATTCTTTTAGGCGAGGCGTAATCTCTCAACTCTTCGAGAGGAATCTCTTGTCTAAGATAATTAAAAAGCGAGGGAGATTCTGGAATTTCTTTAGTTCGAGTACTTGTAGCCATTGTTTTGATTTCTCCTTCCAATATAATGGTTAACTCTAGTTTGGAACTTCTTTCCTTTTAATACTTATTTCTTGGAGTTAATAAATATTTTGCATTTTTTCCTTCAAATTTCTATATTATACTTTGTTTCCTTATGTGTTTTATCGTTTAATCGACGATTAATAAATATTCTTTTTTATAATCAGATGTTTGGAATATTGAAGCGTTTATGAAAAGTAAAAAGCTTAAAATTCCATTTAAGAAGTTAAGAGAAGGGGTTGAAGTTCCTTCTCCCTCTAAACCAGGAGATGCGGGAGTTGATTGCAGGATCCATGGTTTTAAAAAAATAATTATAGAAAAAAATTCTAAACAATTAGAAGAATTAGATATAGATACATACGTTTTAAAATCCTTAGAACGCATTGGGTGCCCATTAGGTTTTGCGACAGCAATTCCAGAAGGATATTATTTCAAAGTCGTCCCCCGAAGTGGATTGGCGTTATGGAACGGAATATCAATAGTTAATACTCCAGGTACAATAGATGCGGGTTATAGAAACGAATGGATGGCAATTGTGGTTAATTTATCTAATAGAGAGGTAACTTTAAAGAAAGGAGATAGAATATGTCAAATAATTCTTGGAAAACTGTCGGAATATGAATTTGAACCGGTAGAGGATCTCCCGGAATCTGAACGTGGTTTAGGAGGATTCGGATCAACAGGTAAAGAATAAAACTCGTGTTTTTTCGTAATTATAAAATTAGATCGTTATATTCTTACTATCATTTAAAAATAAGATTTTTTACTTTTTCTCAAGATTTTATACAATTAAAGAATTATTTTTCTTACGATAAGATTTTCTAAAATTACTCAAGACATTTGTATAGGTTTAAGAAGTGAACGACATAAATAACGATAAAAATTCGCATTTTCTAACTCATATCTTAAATCCTGAAAGTATTTGCGTTTTTGGCGCCAATAATAATTTACTTGGAACAATGGGGTCCATGCAAATGAGGAATTTGAGAGCAGGATTCAGAGGAAAAATATATCCTATACATCCCAGATTAGACGAAGTTCAAGGACTAAAAGCTTATAGATCTGTATTGGATTTACCTGAAATTCCTGATTTAGCATTCATTGTTTTGCGTCCACAAGTAGTACCTGAAGTGCTGGAAGAATGTGGTCAGAAGGGAATAAAATACGCTATAATAACTTCAGGAGGCTTTAGAGAGAGTAGAAGCCGAAATGGAAAGATTTTAGCGAAAGAAATAGACGAAATTATAGGAAAATACAATATTCGATTTCTCGGTCCAAATTGCTTAGGTATATTCAATGGATGGTACGGATCTGACACTAACGAGGATTATATAATGACCTTTTGGCCGTATTTTGTACCAGATCTAGGAAAAATATCAGTAATAAGTCAATCAGGGACAATTGCTGCTCAAACGATGTGGCACGCAAAGAATATTGGAGCAAAGATAGGTAAGTCTATCTCGATAGGAAACGAACGCAATATCGATATGGTTGATTTTTTAGAATATTGCAAGGATGATCCCAAAACAAGCGTGATAGGATTATACATAGAGGAAATAAAACGAAGCAAACAGTTTATGGATTTAACTCGAGAAATTACCCCTAAAAAACCGATTGTAGCAATTTACGCAGGAGGTACAGAGGGAGCGAGTAGGTCGATACAATCGCACACGGGAGCAATTGCAGGCAACAATAAGATTTTTGATGGTGTATTTAGGGAAACTGGAATTATTTCGACCACCTCCGTCAAGGAATTTTTCTATTACCTAAGAACCTTTGCATATGCTCAGAAATACAATATTTATCCTAAAGGAAATAGAGTAGGTATCATAACTGAATCTGGTGGTTCCGCGAGTTTGATGACAAAATCTTGCGAATTGCTCGATCTAAAGGTACCCGTGTTTTCTATCGAATTGCAAAACGAAATTTCCAACTACATCCCTCAAACTGCAAGTGGGTTAAATCCGATTGATATAACCTTTTTCGACAATTTTTACAATTTTTTCGTAAAATTGCCCAAATTAATATTAAAGTCTAGTGAGGTAGATTGTATTCTCTTTGATGGAGTTTGGGATATGGGAGAAATTGTCGACATTGCAAAGAATTCAGGGGGAAAAATCGATGGACTAATGGAGCAGTTTTCTCTCGAGACTTTTAATACAATGTTTCTACAACCTTTACTAAAATTAGCGAAACGGAAATCAATTCCTATGTTCTACTGCGGTCCGCAATTGTATTCCTATCCCGCGTATCGAGAATACATTAAACACGACATACCAATCTTTGAGTTGTGGGACTACGCACCAAAATGTTTGAGTATGCTTGTAAACTATTCAATCTACAGAAGAAGAGTTTGAAATTAATATTAAAAGATATATTTGAATAATTAACTTATAGTATAAACTTAAATGCTAATATAATACAAAATGGTACAAAAATCTACATATTCTATACTTATTTTGATCTTCATTGTATTATTTATTATTTCTCCTTGTCGTGCCAATACTTATTCTTTAGGAATTCAAAAAGGAGACCAATTTACTCACAAAATAACTCAACAAAATGATGAAATAATAAATAAAATTGGATTTGAACTTCTAAGTGAAGACTTACCTACAGGAAAGGGCAAAATCATTAGTAGTACAATCCAGGATATAAATGATACAATATATAATGATTACGAAGTATGGCAAATAACATATCAGCATGAATTAGTAGATTATTCTTTTGATTATTGCTTTAAAAATCCTGGAAATTATTCATTTCCCCCATTTTTTGTTTGTCCTTTACCAGTTCATTCTTATTTGTTAGCAATGTCGGGTAAGAGTTCTTATGAAGTAGAGGAAAATAAAATATCTGTTAATGTGTGGTCTAATAGAATAGATGTTTATATTTATGACATAGAAACTGGAATCTTATTAGAATATCAAATATTTTCTTCACATAATGAACTTGCATATGAATTATTTTATATTAGTGATGTTCCAACGATTTTTGGATACGAAAGTATATTTGTCTTGATTATTTCAAGTCTTACAATATTTTCAATTATTCTAAAAATATGTAATAAAAAAAAGAAGATTTTTTGATTTTTTTATTTTCAATGCAATACCGAAATATTAGTAAATTTCGTGGCTAACTAATAGTTGATACATAGCGATTTCTAATAATTAAAGAATATTCGATTTATCTACCTATCATAGATCTAGAGTTTGAAATTTTTAAAGAATAAAAGTCATTCTGAGTGTTTTCTTAAACGGATCAAATACCCTGGCAACCATATTCCTACTCCTAATAATGCACCTAATAAAAAGGTAAAGGGATCGTTCCAAAGGAATAGCTTATAAACAGATGTTATTATCAGTACTATGATTCCGATAAAAACTCTCACTGGATATTTTAACCTATTATTTATTCCCTGATGCATTAAAAAGAAAAAAAGAATAATTGTATGGCCGCTCAGAGGGATATAAATAGCAAATCTAAGGAAAGAGAAAAAGCCAATTAAACTGCACTCGACTAGTAATAGAAGCATTTTACTGAATTCTTTATTTTGCTCCCAGATCCAAAAAATTTCCCCTACTAGCATTCCAAACGGAAAAAATATAGGAACCATATATAGTGGAGGAGCAATAACATTTAATGTCTGAGTTGCAGTACGAACTAATGGATATCCCATAATAGAAAAATAACAGAAGGAAACTAAGACTAATAGAAGTCCAGAAACATATATGAAAAGAGATTCCTTTATAGCAGGTTTCAAATTGAAGTGCACAGTAATTATAGTTATATATACTTTATAAAAATTAGAGAAGAATTAGTTATCAGAAGTCTTAAACCATCTATCGTATATCTTTTCTAATTTAGATTAAACTTAGTTTGTTTTTTTATTTATTTAGTTCTAGTCCATATCAATTTGTAATTCTTGATTGATAAATCACTAAAGATGAAACTGGATCTAATTTATGTAAATTTTCTTTTTGATTTTTTACCATGTATATCTCTTTTTTAATATCTTCCCTAATTTGAGCTTTAGATTGAACTTTAGTCATATTTAAAAATTTTAAAGTTTTCTTGTAATATCTGATAGCTTTTCTCTTTTCATTTATTTTGACATTTACTTTTACTAAGTTCCAAAAATATAGAAAATCGTCTCTATATAGTCTTATCGCTTCTAAAAATCTGCTTAATGAGGTATTATAGTCTTTTTTGTGAAAAAATTTTATACCTTGATAGAATAAATCTAAGGATTTACGTTTTGCAATATAAGGAGAAAAAAATAACTCGCATTTTTCTAAGTTTTCAGATAAATGATTTAAATTGCTCGCAATATTAGACTTGTTTGTTTTTGAATACAAGATTTTGTCTATAATCGCTAATCCAAAAGATTCTATAGATGTGTAAATAACTCTCTGACTTCCTGGAATTATTGGAGCGGTTTTAAGAGCGTTGTATAGAATACTTTGAAACTTGAATTTAATTAGGCTTTCTGATACCCTTAGAAAATTCTTAATCACAGATATTGGAAGAAATTTAGTACTTCTCAGTTCATATAAGTAGATTTGAACTATTTGAGGTGAAGAAATTAATCCTTTTTTAATATACTTTAGATTAGATTTGTCGCTTTTTAGTTTGTTTAGAGTATTAACTAATAATAAATTCATCAGATCTTCTTGTTCCTTCAATAAGAAGAAATCATTAAAATTGATAATCCCTCTAACATACATTTTCTTGCGAATAGACGAGAACATCTGAAACACCTCTGAAAAATCGTCAAATGTAGGTTTATTGCAAACGAATCTAATGGTAGGGATTGATTCTTCATTAAAGAAATTAGATTGATGTATATTATCAAACCCGATTTTCTTTAATATCTCAGACAATAATTGAGGAGGAAAACATAATTTATGCTGCATTCCTCTATGAGGAAGTCCGTAAATCCAATTAAGTGCGTCTTTTTTTTTTTCGTAATTCAATTTTAAATAAATTTGCATAGCTTTTTTCAAATCAGGAGTTTCAAATATTAATTTTCCACTTGGCTTTAACACTCTGAAAAACTCACTTATCGCATATATCGTCTGGTAAAGTCCCAAATGTTCAATTAAATGAATAGCTTTTACTTCTTCACAACAGTTATCTTCGATTTTGAGATCTGTAGCGGACATTTTTTCATCAGCGACCAAATCATCATATAAATCAATATTATAATAATTCGGTTCATGTACCCTTCCACAACCAACATTTAACTTCATTTTTTGTTTTTAAAATCATCTATACTAACAGTAGAATAAAACGATCCACTTGGATAAACAGGTTCACTGGAGGCTGCATAAAGCGACAAAGCTATATTCCAAAAGATAATTGATAAGATTGTTATAATAATTATTATAATCAATGCAAGAATTAGCGGATAGCGCTTCTTATAAATTAATATACTATTGATTTCTTTTCTGTTTAATCCTAATTCCTTTCCTATATTGTATAACTGAAAAATTTCCTTTATTACCATATATTCTTCTTACCATTTTTATTTTTAAATATTTTTAGCCAAAATTTTTTGCATTAAATGTTTATATGTCAAAATTTTAGGACCACAATTTATAACCTATTCGTGGTATGAGTACACCCAAATAATACACGAGTTAAACATCGAGTTGCCTTATATTAAATCCAAAGACATTCCTTCTAAAAATACTCGTGGAAGTAGCGTAGAGGAATTTGTTTTAAGTTCGCTTCTCTCCGATTGGATAATTAATGTGCGCACTGTTGACGGTTCTTTTGAACTGAAGGTTTCAGGCACCCCCGTAGAACCCTTTTTGCCAGCATTCATATCACCTACCCAGAGTACTACCGATATCACATCAGAATTTTGGAGAATTGTTAGACCTTCATTTGAAGCGCTTTATTCAACATATAAAATAACCACTGATAATGTGGAATACGATTTAAAAGCCGACGGATATTTAACTCAATTAGCAAATTATCTCGTTAGTAAAGTTGAATTGCAGGCGTTTAACGAGTTCCGTACAAAATACCAAGGCAAAATTGATTCTCCCATGACTTATCAAGACCTCAAGAGATACCTTAAACTTAGCCGACAATGTATTTACGATGTGGTATACGCATCTATTGCAGCTTATGGTATACGCGCTAAGATTTATGACTTCTTAGTGACTGAGGGGAAAAAGGAAGCAACGCTTGACTTCAGTATGGGAGTAGGAGGACACATATTTGGATCTAATACTTATCTTTCTCAATTTCCTATGCTTTATACAGTTAAATTGGATCGATCTGATTTTTACATCAAGTATCTTAAAAATTGGGCAGGTATGGCCAACGCAATTCAAATTCATCTGAATGAAGGAGGTGTTGCTGGAAGATTCGTGCCAAGTAGTGTTTTTACAAGGCACCCCGAGGTTGTAAGCGAAATAGCTTCTTTTCTTTCATATCTTGCAACGAGAGCGGGTAAAAAAATTCAAATTTACGGTTTTGGGATACATCCCGAGGGCTTTTATTCATCACTCTCGGTCTCTAACTACTATCCTACACAAGCTGCTCCAGTAGACCCTAATATGCCGGCAAAAAACACGCATTACTACGAGATTGACCCTAATCACTTAGAAGATTTCAGTTTAAAAGACTTTAGAACTTTTCTAGGCGCCCTGTTCGCAGACCAACAAGGATTTTTCGTAAGGACTTTAGATATGCCTTCAGGACAATTCTTATTTGCGTTTGACTTGGGAGGATCCTTAACATTAGAAGATATTGTAACGACTCTCAATTCCGCAACACGAAGACCATTTTTCCCATCTACCTCTGTATCATTTAGTAATAAACGCGATTACGATGCAATTAGCACACGATGGTCAATTGTACTAGAAATATTGGGGAGAGAGCATTGCTTCCTCGCACTTAGGAGGTTTACCTATGATAAAGACTGGCACGCGGACCTTCAACGCGTACCTATTTTAGACGACAGAAAGAGCTCATTTGAAGAATTACTATTTTAGAATTTAGTTTCTATCTATTTCATTATCCCACAGGTTTAGAAATCTTAGGTTAGAAAGGTTTCTTACACCTTCGATTTTTTTAATTTTGTTTCCACTGAGGTTAAGGCGTTCAAGACTTTTTAGATGACCAACATTTTTAATTTTATCAATATAATTACGATCCAAATACAAGCATTTCAAGTTTTCAAGGTTTTTGAGACCTTCTATTTCGGTTATAAGATTGTCGTCTAGGTTTAAAATTTCTAGTTTTACCAAACAATCTAGTCCTTCTATTCTTGTTATTTTGTTTCCTCTAAAATGAAGCTCTTTTAGGTCTCTCAATTCCTCCAATCCACTAATCCTACTAATGAGTTGATTATTTATATCTAGCCTTTTTAAAGTTTTCAGCTTCCCGAGTCCTTCGAGTTGCTCAATATTTTTTATCGATTTGTCTCTTGATACATAAATCCTTAAGACATCTTCATTTACAAAGAACTTTTCTTCGTTAAAAATAACATATTGCAGTTTATTGAGTTCTTCGTGATCTACCGCCTCTAAAAAATCAAATAGGATCCTCTTAATTTCATGACTAACTCCTGGTTGTTTGAGTCTTGAAGAGATACATTGTGCGAGCATTTTTTTTCCCGCAATGTTCATATCGTTTATCATACTTTCAAATTCTTCATTATTAAGATAGATTATGTAATCCTCCACAATGAGATATTCTGTTACAGCGAAGAATCCTTTTGCTATTCTTTTTGCAATTTCATCTTTAAATACTTTATTAGCTTTAGGGTCTCCTGCCTTAACCAATTCTTTTAGCAAGGGAAATGATAAATTCCTGTGCAATACTCGTGTGTCGTAGTTATAATCTGCCCATCCTTCTAAAGCCGAACAATGACCCCAGTATTCAAGCGCGGGGGAGATCAAACTTATATCTTTGCCAACTTCAGCAATGAAAGTCTCTTCCATTTCATCAATAGATCCTCCGTGATTCTCTTTCGCTCGATTTTTTGGCACTTCCAGAAGTAAGAACGAGCATCCCATAAATTTCTTCCCTCTAACATAAATTACCGTGTCTTTCCCTTCTAACTTTACAGACAGAAATTTATTGATAATGCACTCGTTCATATCAAACTAGACTCTTATTTGATAATTATTCTGTAATTTTAAAAAAAATCTTTGCTTTTAAATTAATACTCTGAGAAAGCTTCTTATATCTTTCCCAACCAACCGCTATCTTTTCTTCTTTTTTTTTTTTTAATGGATTGTTGCCCTTTTAGAAGAATTTAGTAAAGTATAACGGAATATACTTTTTTTTAGTTTTACCCTCTCTCCCTTGTGAATAGGCGGAAAGTGCTAGTCAAATATAACGAGTTTCGAGAAAATATCTTATAAAGGTAATAAAATCCTTTTTCAATTTTTCACTTTGCCTTTATAGCAAAGCTTAAATATTTGATTATTTATCTAGAAGATCATTATAATATTAAACCAAATATCATAAGTATTTCTAAATTATAAAATGATGGAAAATGAAATTGAATTGAGCTACTCTGCAGATCTTTTCAAAAAATTTGTAAGAAATTCCTCATATGAAGTAATTCTATTAAGCAATAACGGAGTAGTCGTTGAGGTCTCTAATAAGATACCTATATTATATGGATTTCCTAAAGAACTTTTTATAAACAAAAGAATTACAGCTGCCCGAAGAACTATTAGTATTGACAATCTAGATAATCCAAAAAGTATCTCAGAAAAATTTCAACTGAAGTACAAAAAAATCAAGAGAATTGAACTAATATTCAAGAAAAACATTAAATTGAAAATCAAAGCGAGAGTATTACCAATAATCTTCGACGAACGGAAGTATTATGTAATATTTTTTGAAGACGAACTTAATTCTGAAGGAGTTAACCTTGACGCGACCCACAATAGTATTGAATCTCAATTTATATATGCTGATGTTAAAGCAGCGATAACGCAAATCATTAACGACTGCGAATCTTTAAATGACTCTTATAGTTTCTTTTTACCTCGCAATGTTTCAGAAAATTTAAAGATGATCGTTCATACATTACGAGATTGGGAGTAATTTCTCATTCATTCTATTTTTTTGTTTTATTTTAATTCAAAAATCTAACTCTCTATAGAAAGTCTTTCTATCTTCCAGAACATGTATATTTTCTGTAAAAACTTTTAAGTAAGTTTTCTAATATTTTTGTAATTAGGTGTTCCCTAGTTTAAGGTTTTAGATAATTATCGCTTAAGCATTTGCCTAACTATA
>JAHPYY010000214.1 GCA_019058515.1 Promethearchaeota archaeon | reverse complement strand
TGGAGACATCCCCCGTTCAATCCCTTTCGAAATTTCGCGTTTAAACGCGCTTATCAATTTCGGGTTGCCCGTTTCCGCTAGCTTTTCCAACAATGGAAACGCGTCCCAGTAGTCAAGGTAGCGAGTATCGTAGTCGTTGTCAACCCATTTCTGAATTATTGAACAATGCTCCCAAAAATCTTGTTTTGGGGAGCGAAGATGTATAGGGGTACAGCTACCGTATTTGGCGCCCTCCCGTAGTATCAATCCCAACCCCAGCAAACAGATAAAAGGCTCCCCATTCACGTAATAGTGGATCCTTTCTCCTTCCAAGGTTAACATAATATATTCATTGGCCCAATGTACCATATCTTCTTTTGCTTCTTTCAATGTAACTTCACTCTATATATTATTCACGTCGTTCTACAAGTAATTTTAAATATGGTTATATCTAATGTATTATACCATCAATAACGTTTATTTGGTGAGTGGGTACCGACAAAATAAATTCTGCTTTTACCGTAGATTTCTTTCCATTTAACCGCAAAAGTAAAACACCTCATCGTTAATCTTGGTTCTACTTAATTTTTCTCTTAATACCCAATATTCGCAAATACATTTTGCAATTGACCGTTCAATAGTATCGTTTTCCAATGGAGTTATCGCGTAGAATGGGGATATGACAGTGTTCAAAACATCTTCAATACTCAATACCAGATCATTGTGTTCGGTAAAAAAATTGTATACCTCTTGAATCAAGATCATCGCATCCAAGCATGCTCTCGCCTTTTCGAAAATACGGTTAATTCCATCATCTTTAGACTTTTTTTCCATGTAGTAACACCCTCAATTATATCATATAGGTACGGTTAATTTTGATAATTTGAACTTTAATCTCTGGGACAATAATAATTTCTCTTTCGTTTAAACCACAAGATAATTCACAATTTTTTAACAAAGTCATATTCCAATCTATATCTTTCTTATGCACTAATCCTGTAACAAGGTACGCGTCTTTTAATTCAAAATCAAAAGGGTATTGCGTATGTTCGCTCCACACCCAAATTAAAGGGAGCTTCCCGTCAATTTCTAATGTTTCGTACAAATTTTTAATGTCAAGGTTTGTATGATCGCTAGAGATAACGCAATAGCTATAAATTTTGAACGGATTAGGAAATTTTTTGTACATTGTAATTAAATCAGTAAACTGTTCACTAATGTCGTTCTCAAGAATGCCAATAGCTTCCATTTTACTTACCTCTTTAGAATACGCTATGGCGTTGACATGTGTCTTAACTTGATCAGGGTATAACTGCTTCCATTCTTTTAGAAAATATGGCAAATAATCTTTCATATCGTCGATATCTTCTTCTAATCCTTCTATTAACGATAGCGAAATGTTCATATATTTTCCTCCTTTATCGTCATTATTCAGTTATTAATTCGTTAACTAGAATTTCTTTCGCTTCGAGTAAAATGTTCAAATCGGGAATCATCTCTTTAGACAGGGTTAACTGGAACTTGATCTCTTTAAACTGTTCTGGTTGGGTTAACATTTCCATTTATCATATCACCTTTTAACCTTGTTATAACCCCTCTATAACTGCCTTCATTGTATTTCAACACTGTTTTAAGGGTTTTTTAACTTCTGGAACGCTCCTTCCCACTAGTATGAAATCCTCTGAGTTAATGTCTATGTAACTGTGAATAAATTGCTCTACCATAGCGTCCTTAATGAACTCTTTAGGCTCGATCGCAATAATGTTACAGTAGATCTTAATGGCTTGCGAAACTTTTAGGGCAATTTTAACCATAAAAATACCGTTAGTTGTGATCCCCCCAAACTCATCTATCTTCACGAGTCATGTTCACCCCTGAGTATATCGTTTTTTAACTTTGGAAATTGAGCAGGGCATTGCTTGCGGTGATTCTTGAAATACGGTTCTGAAATCATAACCCCGCAATACAAGCATTCTTTTAGCGTATTCTTTTTTTTCTTTTTCATAACGGTGTCCTAACTCATTTATTCTTATTGATAAAACCTAAAGCGGGAGGGGGAGGAGGGTTTTGATAGGACGATTTATCAAGAGAGAGTAATAACACCTCCCAGTGGTAAACGCTTCTCGTCTTTTGTCGAAACGATTTATCAATCCTCCCTTTAATAATTCTATGTACAAAAGAAAACCACCTCGTCATTAATCGTGGATTTACGTAATTTTCCTTCTTGAACCCAAATTAAGCAAATGCATAACAAAGTATGGCGTATAAGAAAGCGTTCCAAAGGATCTACCGTATAGAACGGGGATATGAGTACGTCAAATACCTGTTCGTCGCTTAACTTTACACCTTTGCTCTCGATAAAAAGATTATACACATCTTGGAATACAATCTGTGAATTCAAGTACGATCTCGCATTTTCATTTTTAGACTTATTTGCCACTATTAAGCTCTAACCTCTTTGATAATTGACTATATTTTTATTACATTAATCACCATTCTTGCTTAACAACTCTATTGCTTCCACGCGTAATTTCCTCGAACGTTAACAATCTGAACGATAGAATTTTGGTAAAATATCACTTCCTTGCCGTCTAATCCAAACGGTAATTCGCAATTCTTTAATATCGTCAGCCACCAGTCTACCTCAATCTGCCACGCGATTCCCGTTAGTAAATACGTATTTTTCAGCGTAAAGTCGTTAGGAGTGCGCAAGGAATCAATGCTCCACACCCACTTCGTGGGAAGCGATCCTAACTCTATTGATGTATAACCTGTACTTATTGCTTTCTGGAACTCTCCATTATTTGTCAGAGTAAAAAATCCGAAAACCTTAATGGGATCAGGGAAATTTCGATATTTTATCACTAACGATTTAAATTGTTCTTTAATCTCGAACTCAACTAGTTTTTCCGCCTTTAATTTAGTTATCTGTTTGCCCCTCATAATCTCGTTAGTCCGCCAATTGAATTGGTTGGAATAAACCGTCTTCCACTTTTTTAGAAATGTACTTAAGTCGCGATCTAAAGTTTCAGGTATCGTTTCATATAGCTTTAACAAGGAACTTTGCTTGAACCCTCCTTCGTCAAAGGATAGTTGTGTTTTACAATATTCCCGGTGTGTCTCAAACCGAGATTCGAGAATTTCACGACAACAATACGGACATTCTTTAAATTTGGCAACTCTAAACGGATTGTTACCTTTCATCATTTTACGAAGATAGCACCTTTTTTTCTTTCTATTGCCTATATTAGTCCATTTTCGCGAAGATAGGAAATATCGTCCAATATTTCCGAAAAATCAATATACTCGCTAAGAAACTCGAAGTCCCCGTTTTTAATGTCTTTAATATTATCGCTTATTTTAATCCGCGTTTCGCGTTCTATTAATTGCTCAGGTTTCCAATGGATTTTTTCGCATATATGCTCGATTGTACTCGATACACGAGGGTGTACCTTAACGGGAATCTTTCTGCATTTCATTTGCTCCGGTGGAACCTTCTTTTTGGAAAGGTTACCGATTATCTTAGATAGATCTAAATACTGCGTGAAAAGCTCAAACTTCAATTCATCTATGTCTGCTTCAATCCAATAAAAGTAGTTTCCTACCGATTTCGCTACAAAATCGCTTTTTTCGAGGTAAAATACATTGCAAAAATCTTCTATTTTGGTTGCCGTCTCCTCGTCAAAGCTGATTGTGTATTCTATGTATTCACTTTGATCAGGATGTTGACTGGGTGTATTAAGATAGAGATTCTGGTTCAAATTTTCCACTTGTTCTTGCTCCATCATTATACTAACTTCCCTTTAGTTAACTCCATTTCTGTAATTGTTAACTCCTTCTCTCAAAGCCTTGAAAAATCCACTCTCTTTATTAATGTAGCCAAGTAGAACTTCGGGTTCTGAGTAGATACTTTCGAATCGTTCCATAATAAGAAACGATAAGAACGCTTCCTTTGATACCATTGACTTATCGCAAAAATCGTTGATAAATTCTATTAGCTTTTTCGGTAATCTAAGCGATATTTCGACGATTCCTTGATTGAAATTTGTGGAATCAAATTCAATTTCGTCAAGCTTTTTCTCAACCTCGTTTCTACCGTAATATTGGTTTATTCCTACCCTTAATTGCTCTAACAGACCATCGTATCTGAAAATATATTTAATTAAAGAGTCGATATCGTAGGAATAGGCTTCTAACTGATTTATTATAAACTCGCTAAATATCTCGTCTTGCGCTCTATTAGCAATATCCACGATAGCTTTTGTAAAAGTAAGGATGTATATCGGTAATCGAATTTGGAGGGAAAAGATCTCAAATGCTTGAACTAAATTCTTTTCAGTACTCTCTTTTTGCTCGCACTCAATTTTTTGAACGCTTTGGTTTTTTAATATGATATTTTCACCTTCAAATAGACTTTTTTTCTATAATAACCCCTTAAAATATTTTCAATATCTCAGTCTTGACTATTCATTTCTATTAATGACGATTATATATATAAATCTTTGTATGATTATATAATGGATAATATGATGGTGATATAATGGATTTTCATAGAACTAATTAAGGGAAGAATACAAGAAAAGATAGAATATCTTTAATAACAATTTATGCGTGATAAAATAAGAAGAATCTACACTTAAATAGTCAATTTAATATGTCTTAAAAAGAATATTAAAATAGTTATGAACGAGCAATCAGCAAAAAAAAGGATAGTTTACCGTTATAAACTAACATACAATACTTCTAGTAATTATTTAAATGTACCTCCTAAGGTTATTAAAAATAGATATATTGACAAAGATAAAGAATATGAAATTTATATTGTAGAAAACAATCCTGATCATGATATTCTAGCAAAAAATAAGTTGGAAATGCAACAATTCCTAAAGTTTCTAAAAGACTATTATCCTTTTACAGCATCAGTTGCTAGTGCAGGATCATCATATCGTATTACAATCTCTTCGTTTCTGATTGAAAACAAGTTTTTTGATCCTGAAAAAGCAAAAGGAAAGGATTTTTGGATTTACTTTGTTGAAAACAAATAATTAAAAAAAGTTAATTTTGAAAAATTTGGATTTATTGATAATTGTACCTCCCTATATTGAAGTATAATCTATGGTAGTCTTCAAAGAAATGCCTTTATAGATACATTTTTTAATAGAGTTATTTTCCTTTTTTTTTAGCAATTCCCTTAATTATTAGTCATAATTTTTTATTGCACTTTTATTTTGATCTTATAAATCAGGAAAGAAAATTAGAAAAGAGTTTATTAGATTAATTAAAAATCAAGTAAATACAATCTCTCTGATCAAAGTCGCAATATATTTATATATATGAATTAGTTTTTCAAATTTAATAATTTTTAAGAGTTTATACATTATTTTTGTCTATATTTGTCCATTACAAAATAAAGGTGGTTTAAATTAAAGCAAATCTTGAAAAAGAAATTCAAGAAAGGATTATCAATGAAATTAAGGAGCATCTTAAAAATAAAAATGAGCTTTTTACTTTTCTTAGAAACAAGAAAAGTAATTCAAAATTAAATGCAAGGGGATTTGCCAAAGTTACATTGATCTTAGAAATCGATAAAGAAAGAATCGATCGATAGGTACCAAATCTTGAAAATAAGTCTGCTATAACTGCACTAAATATATCCAGTAAATTAGATAGTTTTTTAAATTATTTAGAAGAATTTTTACTGAGAGGTGCACACGCAAAAAAACCTTTTGAATCAATACGGATTGAAAATAAGAATAAAACTAGTGGTTTCATTTATAACTTTAATAATGCTGACAAAATAAAAATTGAGGATAACAGAAGATTTATACAAGAGTTAATCCATTTGAAACATAATTTTAAGATAAGAGATCATCTTATTCTTATTTGTAATCCATCAATTTTTATGCATTTTGATATAGAACGAATTATGCAACTTCTTGAAGTTAAAGAAATTATCTCTATTAAAGATAAGAATTTCATGTGTTTCTTTAATTACGGTTTTTCTAATCTTCCATTTAAGTTTTTTGAAGAACCTCTTGACATTTCTTTTGATGATAATGGTGGTTTAAATGGAAATGCAAGATATGTGATATTAATCTGTTCGCAAGTTGCTCTGAGAATTGGAAATGAAAAAGCAATAAAATGTTTTAAAATAAATTGAGATGGTTCAATGATAAAGTGAATCAAATCATAGCATAAATTATGGTAATAATTTTAATCGGTTTATTTTCTTTTTTTATTCTTCTGATTCAATTCTCTAATATTATGATTTGTATTTCGACAAAGCAAACGTTATAATTCCCATTTTTCTCAATTCTATAATAAATGTAAAAGTCTAGGTGCTAGAAAAAGGTTATTATTGAAGAGCATACACATTTAATTTCTCAAGATTTCAAAATTATTTCTGAGTAAATAATTCAATAAATGTGAAGACTCCAGAAGTATTTTTTATTTAAAAAAAGATTTTTCAATAGGTGGGCATTTATGGTACAAATTAAAGTTTGGATTAAAAATCATGGAAAAGATACGTTATTAGGTGTGGGATTTTGCGTCATGTTATACATTATAATGTTAGCTACTCTAAGTTTGACTGACTTAAATATCAATAAGGATAATCCATATGTATTATTAGGAATTTTATTTTCGTATTTGGCATCAGTCATTAGTTCTTCAGTAAAGATAGGAAGATCCCTTAAAGAAAATAATCATTACGAAAAGTCTTTTTCTATTGGTTTTTTTATGGTCATGTCAGTTATTCTCTTTATCAATATAATAGCATTTTATATAGATACTCTACCAGTCTATTTGCTCTTAATTGCTGGTTTGCTTGGTTATATAATCATTCCATTAATGGTAAAGAAAGATATATTAGGAAAGACAGAAAGTTGGAAAAAGTACAATACTATATTAAATTTTGTTGCAGATTATGGCACATTTTTAATGATAATTTACACAATTTCATTCAATTTTTTTATTGATATTATAAATCAGACAATCCCGCCTCTGTTTATTTTTGCAATTTTTGTAGATTTCTGGTTTCTTATAGGTATGTTATTTGCTTACCTTTCAATTAAAAAAAGTTTTGAAAAGAAATTAAAACCAATAAATAGATTGGAAACAAACGATATTAGAGTAAATTTTGTTGTGTTTGTCGTTGTTAACATCTTAGTTTTAATAGTTATGTATTGGTTAATGGCATTTTTTAATATTCATTAAATCGAGTATTTTGGGATTAATTTAAGATATAATGATAATTTCTAAGAAACCACAAATTTTCTACTAATTCATCTATTACAAATTTTGCGTTTTTCTAAATATCTTTAATTACATTAATCTCATGTTATTTCTGACTTCAGAAAGGAATTCTTTTCTCAAAAAATTTAATGTTAAAGCTAATATTTAATACTTGGGACTTTTGTGTAAACTCAAATATAATAGTGATACATATTCGTTCTTACGGAATTTAGAAGTTGATTTAATATGCTTTAGGTGTTGTTTCTTGGGAATATTTAAATTTCTGTAGGTGATCTTTATTAAATCTAGTATTTATTAGAATTAAAATACGAGAAAGGGTAAAATTGGCTAAAAAGTATACATTATCGAGGATAATGAAAAAAATAAGAAACTATTTCGGGCGATATTGAAATTAATTCCAAACATAGAACTATTCGAGGAAACTAGAGGGTATGAAGGCTATAAATCAAAAGAGTCTATTAAAGGGATTTTATAAATAAAGGAGGGAAATGGATCGTACCTTTCGAATTCACCAATATAAGCGTGTTTTTGGAAAATCCTTAGTATGCATTGGAGTAATTTAAAAAGAACCCATATCTCCACTTATAATCGTGAGTCATTGTAATTTAAATCAACTATTCTTGATTATTTACCTTAAAAAATTAATTTTATATTAAATAATTTCTCTTTATCAAATATTCTAGATTTACGTAAATGTATTTGCTGAAATAGTTCAATTTTTTTTATTTTAACTATATTTAAGCGAATATTCATAATTCGCAGATTCATCGAATTAATTCAGTTGCTTCTTTACACTTTTCTTTAAACATTTCTTTTAAGTTTAATGACTCGTGTTTATTTGATTTATCATTTTGAGATGAGAATTCTACATATATAGTGATAAATTGTAAAATATTACCTAAATTGTATGAATACTTATCTTTTAATTCACATCTTTGGTTATTCGAATAATTTTATTCTATATGAACTAGGAGGATGATTAAAATTAGATCTTTTTCACCTATCCCTTTCTATTTTTTAAAATGTAAAGGATATATAAGCAAATTACTCATATTAACTATAATTCTAATTAATTGGGATATTAATAAATCTAATATCAATAGATGAGCTGTTATGTTAAAGGCTTTTAGAGGAAAGTTACTAAAAATTAATTTAACATCAAAAGAAATAACTACCGAATCTTTAAACGAAGAATTTGCTTCAAAGTTCTTAGGAGGTGCTGGATATGCTTGTCGCTATTTATACGATAAATTGAGTAGAGAATTAGACCCCTTATCTCCTGAAAATCTTTTAATGATCATGACAGGTCCTTTAAATGGAACATTTGGTCTTAACACGGGTAGATGGGTGGTTTGTTCAAAATCTCCGTATACGGATATTTGGGGAGAATCAAATTGTGGGAGCTGGTTTGGAGCAGAACTTAAAAAAGCCGGTTACGATGGTATTGTTATAGAAGGAGCCTCCCCGGCTCCAGTATATATCTCAATTAGCGATAATATAGTAGAGATTAAAGACGCAAATGGTTTTTGGGGTATGGGTACTTATGAATCCACAAAAAGGTTAAAGAAAGATTTTGGAAACGAGAAAGCCATGGTTGCGTGTATTGGGATAGCCGGAGAGAATCTTGTTAAGTACGCAAATATCGTATCAGAAGAACGAGCGGCGGGTAGAACGGGAATGGGAGCGATTTTTGGCTCTAAAAAACTAAAAGCAATTATCGTTAAAGGAAACAATATCAACCTTGACATGCACGATAAAGAAGCATTTAAAGAAGCTAACAAAAAAGCGCGAGAAACGGTACGCTCTTCTTTCGGTACTCAAATGCTAGGACAGCTTGGTACATCTGGAGGGATGGATATGTATAACGCTACAGGTGAGTTACCCATTAAGTACTTTAGTCAACCCAGCTGGGAAGGTGTTTACAATATTTCTGGTGTTACAATGGCTGAAACTATACTAACAGGACAGAGATTTTGTCACTCCTGCGTAATAGGATGCGGTCGACGCATCAAAATCAGCGAGGGAAGGTATAGAACCGATGGAGAAATTGAAGGACCTGAATATGAAACGCTAGTTGCTTGGGGCTCTCTTTTTTTAAACGATAATTTGGGTTCTATTTCCGACATTAATAGATTGTGTTTTGATTTTGGCATTGATACAATAAGTTCAGGAAGTGTGATCTCTTTTCTAACTCGTCATTGTGAATTAGGAAACATTAATAGCAAACAACTCGATGGAATTGAGCCTAAATGGGGAGATACTGAAAGCGCAAAATTGCTCCTTTCAAAGATTGTGAATAGAGATGGTATTGGTGATGTTTTAGCCGAAGGTTCAGTAACATCAGCTAAATATTTCAACATACCTTCAGAGGAGGTTGCCGCCGTCAATAATATGGAGATAACTTTCCATGATTTAAGATCAAATTACGGTATGTCTCTTGCTTATGGCCTAGGACTAAAGGGACCATCTCACAATCTTCTAGATGCGTATTTCGTATTGCTGGGAGTAGATTTAAGCGAAATAGGAATTAAATGGGTGGATAAATTTTCCGATAGTGAAGACATGGCCGAATGTTGCTCAAAACTAATGGATTACAGAGCATTATATGGTTCCATAATAATGTGTTCTTTTTGTAACCCCATTCCTTCTCAAGTTGCTCAATTGATTCACGACGCAACGGGATTAGAATTTGGTCTTAAGGAGGTGGAATTATACGGCGAGAGGATCGCAACACTTAAACGTCTGTTTAATTTAAGAATGGGATTGACGCCTGAACAAGAAATGTTGCCAGAATTATTGTTAAGGATTTTTAAGGAAGGTGGAGCTGCTGGAAAAAGTCCAGACTATGATAAGTTAAAAAGGTTGTTTTATAAGTATCGAGGTTGGGATATGAAAACTGGAAAACCAGGTAAAGAAAAATTAAGTTACCTGGGATTATCTGATTTAGAAATAGATTAATAGTTTTAAAAATATATTAAACAATAATTTAAGAGAATATAAAGGAGAAATAATAAAAAAAGTTTATTTTTTCTCTTCCTTTTCTACCTGCTCTTCTTGTTTAGCTCGCTCTTGCTTCAATTTTTTTGCGTTGTCCATTAAATCCGTAAATCCAACCGATTTCATTAGTTCTTGGCATTCCTTTACTGCTTTAGGATGAGAATGGACAGTAGGTGGTAGCGGGGGTAATCCATAAGATTCCCTAAGATCACGCCATTTCTTATTTGCCTCTCCAGAGGCTGGGACTCCATGTCCCGTTTGGTAAAAAATATCATTAGCAAGACTAAAATGTGAGTCCAATATATATCCCTCCTCTACTGCGATGTTACGAAGCTTAATGATCATGTCTGTAACAGGTATATCTCTTGGACAACGTTCGTAACAGTAATAACAAGTCGAACAAAACCAAATATCAATATCTGAAAGTACAGATTCGTCTCCTGTTAACGCTCGGCGAATTGCGGAGCGTGTTCGATATGCTGTCCGACGACCGGATGGACAACTACCGGTACAAGTTCCGCAATTTATACACGCCCTTATTTTTTCTAATCCCGCATCTATGAATTTTTGGGCTATTCTCGAGTTAGTGGATTTGAAAGTTTTTCTCTTTATGTATTTCTCTACATTCTCGCTCATGGTTTCATCAATTTGTTTTAATTTAACTCCAAAGTTATAGATCTGTTTGTTTAAAAACGAGTAAATCTATTCTAAGAAGTGTATGATCACACTATTTATTAATAATCTTATTGAATTAAAAGATGTGTTTAATAAAAAGTTAATCCTTAGTATATTTTAACCAAATCGCATCCTAGAATTAATTTTAATACTTACGAGATTTAAAATTGAAGAATTTATGATGTAGAATCCAGATTAAATCAAATTTAAAAGACCTTTTTAAAACTTACTTTAAATAAGTTTATTATTCAATACTAAAACAAAAAATAGTGAGTAGTTAAAAATAGATCGTTTTCTCATTGATGTATGGTTTTTGATCGTGAAATTGTGGGAATTTCTGGGGTCAAAATTTATAGTCCATAAAACAAAGAATTAAATATACGAATGATCTTACTTTTTATAGGATTTAGTGTTTGTCCATTAGAAAAAACTAAAAATTTTTTTGATAGTCTAAAACTAAACTTGGCAGCACTGAATTTAAATTGTTATTTTAATTAATTAGTTGGTAATGTACTATGTCACAAAATTATAGAAATCGACTTCGGTTAGGAAAGTGTGAAGATGTCGGAATAGATTCTAGCGAGGAATGCTGTGAGAGTCCTTGTATTGAATCCACAGAAGGAGAAGTTGTCTGTGTAAATTGTGGAATGATTTTTGGTAGAAATATTGTTGAAAACGAGAGAAGGGCCTATAATATGGAAGAAGTGGAAAAAAGGAAACAAACAGAACCTCGTTGGAGAGATTTTGGTCCACGAACTATATTACCCACCACAAAAACCGATTCTCGTGGAAACATGATAAATGCCAAGGGAAAAACGCTTTTTTCAAGATTATCTAAGATTCAAAAGTCTTTGGTTTCGAGCATTGAACGCAATTACTGGGAAGCAAAACCTAAGTTAAGCATGTTGGTATCAAAGATGAACATTCCCGGTCACATCCAAGAAACCGCTTGGAAAATTTACTCAGTAGTCGCTCAAAAAAAGTTGACTATGGGTCGTTCTATTGACGGGTTTATCGCTGCATCGTTGTACGCTGCTATCAGAGTTCATGAATTCCCTCGATTATTAGAGGAAGTTTGCGATGCATCAATGACTCCAAGAAGAACTGTACATAGATCGCTGGGGATGGTAGTTAAAGAAGTTTTACCTGAATTAAACTTAAAATACAAGTCAATTACCGCTGAACAACTTGTATACCGCTTTGGCAATGATCTTAGTTTACCTATGGAGACTCAAAAGGAAGCTGCTGATATGTTAAAGCTTGCTACGAGAAAGGGTTTGACCAGAGTCGGAAAAGATCCTAAAGGTTTAGCTGCTTCGGTGATATACATGGCTGCAAAGAAAACAGACTTGAGAAAAACTCAAGCAGAAGTATCTGAGATCGCTAAAATTACCGAAGTGACTTTACGGTCGAGAGTTAAAGAAATCAAGGCTAATATCTATTAATCTGGCCAAGACTTAAATATAATAGTCAAAGATTTCTTTTTAATTGTTTAATAATTATTTATCTAATTATTCTCATTCGTTTTTAATTAAAAGAACTTATAACAGTTTAATGATTGAAGAGAATCCAGGAATCATCCCTTCAAATTCCTTTAATTTTTCTAAGATAAAGATTTCCTCAGGGGTTAATTCACTAATAATCTTTCACTTTTTTTTCTTTTTAGTCTTACCTATTTTTGCAGCAAGTTCGTCCAAATAGTCTAACTGCTTTTCTTCAGGAAGAAACGCTAGTTCTTGAGTGACCTTTTTTCTTTCTTCTGATGGCAACTTTAATTGAATTACCCTGTCCCTAATTTCTTTCGTCAGGACTGTAAATTCTCGTGCGAAGTACTTTTTTACCACATCCTTTTTCTCGAATTCCTCTCCTTCGTTCTTATTTTGAAGCCCCATCTTAATACCTATATTTATTTTATTGATAATTAAAAATGCTTTAGGTCTTAATAAAATTTTTAGGAGTCCATTATACGTAATAATACGTATTATTTAAAAATTATAAATCCGATATAATAATACCAGTCCAAAATTTTTGAATATATCGTATCCGATGAATGAGGACTTCGATATTGTAAGGCTTCTTTTGGTTTATTTTGTTAAAGGTTTTATTGGAGTTTTTTTCTTGTTTTTGGCATTCAAATTAGTAAAGCGCGATAAAAGCCGTTTAACGTTAAATATTAGCACCTATTTTCTTACTGGTTCAATTGCCCTTATTTTAAACGCGATCCAAATTCCTTTGCGTATTTATGATTTTTCGTACGCTTTTTATTATATTATAATATATTTAATTGCGATTGCTCCCGCTTTTTTGATATTTTATGAGTTAGATTTGCTAGATGTGAAAAATCGGTGGTCTATTCGAAAACAATTTATTGTATTTATTATTTATAGCGTCGTAATTGTATTAATTTTGTTTTTTGTGCAAGGAATTACCTTCCAACCTGCGGATAATATATGGATTCCATTTTGGAGTTGGGAATTATTTTTGACATTGGTTTTATTTATTTCTCTTGGGTACATAGTTCCAAACTTTATCTTATGCTATTTAGTAATTAGGAGATTTAAACAAAATTGGTTAAAAAAGAGATTGATAACATTAGTTGTTTCTAATAACGGATTGTTGTTTATTTTGATAGGTACCGCATTGTATAATACATGGAATAATGCTACTTATTCTTATATATGGCCTTTCCTCGCAATGAGTTTTATTCCGCTAAGTATTATGCTATATTACAGCATAGTTCATCAATCTTAGAATTATCTGAATTTAAATACTATTTGTCGAGTATAGGTAGAGAAAAAAAGAAAGTGCTCCCTTTATTTCTACCTTCTGATTCTGCCCAAATCTCCCCTTCGTGAAGTTCAATTATTTTTTTTGAAATGTAAAGACCTAAGCCAGTTCCTTCAATTCCTAAGTCATATCCTTTACCATATCGCTCAATTTTACCGAATTGTTTAAATAATTGACTCATCTCTTCTTTTGTTAATCCAATGCCTGTGTCTTTAACCGAAATAATATAGGAACTATCCTTAATAATAGATTTGAT
This sequence comes from Promethearchaeota archaeon, assembly GCA_019058515.1. The sequence goes on along the minus strand of JAHPYY010000214.1, from coordinate 12,777 downwards.
TTTGATGCTCCCTCCTACAGGTGTGTATTTAATTGCGTTTGTTATAAAATTCGAAATTACCTCGTATATCCTCTCTTTATCAAATTTTGTATACAAACTATCGTGAAGATCCAAGAGTATAGTTTGTTCCCTTAATCTCGCAATTCCTTCCAATTCCTTAATGCAATACTTCAATAAAAACGATAAATCTTCTCGTTGACAATTTAACACGAGTTTGTTCTGTTCCAGCCTCGAGCTTTCAAGCAAAAGATTAATTGTTTTCTCCAATCGTTTACTTCCGTTTTTAATTTCATCCAAAATTGATATCATATCTTTATCTAACTTGGAATTATAAAGAGTTAACAACAGCTCCGTAAATCCTTTGACGGAAATTAGAGGAGTTTTTAGCTCGTGAGATGTACGTGAGAGAAGTTCACTTTTAAAAGCGTTAATTTCGTTAAGCATTTTGTTTTGTTCTTCTAAATGTTTTTGAACCTCCCAACGACGCTCCTCAATCTCAATTGCATCGCTAATAATAAATAAGATAAGTTCACTTAGATTTACAATTTGAGGTTCTTCTTTAAATAATACACAAATAACACTATCTAGTTTTCTACGTGATTTAATCATTTTCCCATAACAATAATTTGCATTGGTTCTAATAATAAACGGATCTGTTATGAAATATTTCGATTGCCTTAAACCAGAAAAGGATTGAGGGAAATCGTGATTTTCTTTAAGAATGTCTGTCAGTTTTAAGTTATCAAATAAATAATCGCTATCGTATTCTTCAACTTCGTTTTCGTTGGTAAACACCATGTTCCTGATTAATCCATCGACTTCTCTTCGATGAAGGTATATAACTAAATCTGCGTTCAATAGTTTACTACAAGACTCGAGAAGCATTACGATATTTTTTTGAACATCCGTAGTAAAGTTTAAAAAATTGAGACTTAACTCGTAAATGGTGTTTTCGTACAATTTTGATTCGGTTATGTCGTCTAACCATAATCTAAATCCTGTATATTCTTGACTCTGTTTATTAGTTTTAAGGTTCAGCCTCTTGCCTTTTAACCATTTTACTCTTTTAAGGTTATCAATTATTCTAATTTCTAACTCTTTGTTCTCAAAATATTCCATAAACTTGGGAACATCATTGGGATATATTATTTCAGTTACTAATTTATTATATGAGAGATCAGCTCTTTTGAATCCTAGGATATCTAACATTTTTGGATTAATATAGGTAATCTCATTACTAGATATCTCAAGTACCCCCATTGCTGAAGTATCTAATAACTCTTCCAATCTTTTATTTGACTCCATTAACTTCAGCTCGAATTGTTTACTGTCGGTAATATCTTGACCAAGAATGATGCCAATCTTTTGATTTCCAATATTCATTAAAGAAATGTGAGAATTTACCCAAACACGACTTCCATCTTTTCTAAAACAGTGAATTTCAACTGGATCTAAAGTTTCTCCTTTAAACAACAATTCTAATTGTTCAATTACTATTGGGAATTTATCTTTTGAAATAGTGGGAATATCTCGGAAATTCTTTCCAAGAATCTTCGCTTTTTCATACCCAAAAAGTTTTTCTGCTTTGGAATTCCAGTCGATGTAATTACCTTTCCTATCTATTAAAATAATCGATAAAGGTGAATTGTCAAATAAATGGCGATACTTTTCTTCTGATTGCTTTAACTTTTGCTCCGCTTTTTTTTGTTCCGTTACATCGCGAAATGCGCATAAGAGTCCAAATATGTTTCCGTGCAAATCGTGTAAAGGAACTCGCTTCGATTCAAATAAGATATCACCACTCTCTAAAAACCAGACTTCATTCCCATCTATTAAACAAGAATTCGTTGATATCGCTTGATTGTCCATTCTGGTAATCTTATTAATAATTTCTGAACTAGAGAACAAATCAATGTCTCGTTTACCGTATATATCTTCGGGGGGATCGATATTTACCATTTTAGCATAGTTTTCATTACATCCAAGGTATCTTAACTCGGTGTCTTTCCAACATATATATTCTGGTACATTATCTATGACATTTAATAGCATCTCGTTTGTATTCTGAATAATATTTTCGTATTTTTCAGAATTCAAAGAGCGCCAAAATCGTATTTCTGGAAACGACTCTCTAATTGCTTTCAAATGCTTTCTAGTCTCGCTTAATTCTGTCTCGAGGTGTTTAATTTTAGAGATATCTTTAAAATTAAGGTAGTTATACTTTTTATCGTTAATTTTTACAGTTTTAGCGGAGAGTGTACACCAATGATATTTTGATTTATTGTAAGACAGTTGGGTTGTAATCCTTTTTAATTGCTTACCCGATAAGTTATTTAGAAATTTAGCAACCTTCTTATGTTCAGAAACAGGAATTAGTTTTAAAACAGATGTGTCTACTAAGTTCTTATATTTTATAGCAAGCGACTTCGCAAAATGTCCCTCATTAAGAAAAAGTATTCTAAATTCTTTGGAAATATCTGTAATTACTATTAAGTCTTCGGTTTCTATTGATAAAAATTCAATTATTTGATTGAAGTCGTTATGAAAATCTTGAATTATTGTCATGACAAATTAAAATTAGTATTAACCAAATTATTCTGAGCTAGCAGTTATACCATTTATAGTACTAGTTGTATTTATACATTCTGATTCCCTCTAAATGAGAGTCTCATTAGATAACACAAAATATAAAAGGAACATATTCACGATTAAATTATCGGTAATGTATTAGAAAAAGTACTGCCTTGTTTGTATCTATCAGATTCAACCCAGATTTTACTTTTTTCTTAATATATTTTCAGACGTTTTAATTCTTGTCTAAAATGCTGGTTATCAATGTTAATATGCCTTTTTCGATATTCTCTCCAGTTTTGCTTGAAGTTTCCATATACTCGACAAAATTGTAATCCTTTTTTACACTTTTTATGTACTCAAAATCGTAGGGCGTTAATTTTACAGTTACTAAATCCAATTTAGTACCCAGTAATATTATAGGAATATCTCCATGTTTAGTCAACACCCTCCACCAATCTTCAACATTTTTTAAACTTTGTACGATTCTCGTTAAATCAAACATGAATAGAGCCCCATGAGCTCCTGCAACATAGCTTGGTAAAATCCTTCTAAACTGATTTTGCCCCCCAAAGTCCCATATTATTAAATAGCATTCGTTATCGTCAATAATAACTGTCTTCGTGAAGAATTCTACACCTATCGTCAATTTAAGTGACTCTAGAAATGAGCCTGTAGTGTATCTCTGCAAATAAGTGGTTTTCCCTACTGCTCCTTCGCCTGCCGTAAGTATCTTGAGTTTATAATGCTTCATTTAAAACATCACCTGGGTTCCTACTTAATTTGCTTCAAATATAGATAGATATTGCTATACACATTTCTTCGGCTTAATGACACCTTAACTGCTCTTATAGAGTGTTAAAAAAAGATATGAGAGTTATTATATCTTTTTAAGAATAATGAAATTAACTAATTTAAACTTTTTTTTAAATAAATAATAAATATTCTACAATCAGATTTGGATAGTAATAGGAATTATTAATCTTAAAGTGCATTATAATTCCATTTTTTTTAAAACTTCTATAACTTCTTCAGCATCGCTTAGATTATTGTAATAATGAAAGGCAAACCTTACAAGGTTTTCTTGGTGAGTTATGGTATTTTTTCTTAGGGAAGTGAATATTTTGTGTTTTATCAAAAAATCGTGTATCTCTTTTGCCTGGTTATGTTCAATGATAATTATCCCCGACCGATATTTCTCCTCTACTGGTGAAATAACATTAAAATCAAGGTCTCTTAATCCTTCTAGAAATTTAGATGTGAGCCATTGGATTCTTTCCTCGATCATAGAAACGCCATTCTTCACGCTTCCCGATCCAATTCTTTTCACTAAATCAATACTTCCTTTAAGGGATAGAAGCGCTGCGAAGTTGGGAGTTCCTCCGAACGAATCCATCCTTTTCGTTTCTCGAGGAACATAGATGTCGTTATTATCCATTTCTTCTGGATGTTCAACGCTTAACCATCCTGTGACGGGGGGATTTTTAAATTTCATTAGTTCTTCGGAAATGTATAAAATTCCCGCCCCATATCCACAACACCCCCATTTTAAAGCGTTCACAGCCATCGCATCAATATTCTGCTCTCTCACATCAATCTCGGCTATAGTAAATGATTGAGTGGCGTTTATAATATTCGATAAGTCATTTTCTGCGCAAAAGTTCCCTAACGCTGTAAGATTTTGTTTGAAGCCAGTAAATGACTGTATATGTGAATGGACAAGGTGTTTTGTATTTTCAGATAATTTATTTCTAAAATCTTCAATACGATAAATGTAATTTAAGTCGGGAGGAATAGGAATGCAAGGAAAACCTTTTCTCTTAAATATGTGAACAGAGGCGGGAAACTCGCCTGATGGGTATAATATCTCTCCCTTCTCTAGGATCTGGGCAATGATATTCATACCTGAGGATGTACTGATAGTAAACGCGATGTTATTTTCCTGTGCGTTAATGTACTCTGCAAGATTGGACTTTAGTTCACCAAGTTCCTCGAAAAATGTCATAAAATTGATGTCACCGTTTTGGCGCATTTCCTCTAAATAGGAAACTACTGATGTGTAAGCGCTATTGGAAACTGGTGAAGCAGAAGCCGCCATTAAATACACTTTATCTTCTAACGCAGGAAACTCTTCTTTACGTAATTTTTCCCAATCCATGATGATTTGAATGTAATTTCGTTTAAAATATTTATAATAAAATAATGGTAAAATCTAATAATGAATAGCAACTATTAAAAATAATAAAATTTTATTTGTATATTATCACTGCCAGCGTTTCCGAGTAGTTAAGGAGGCGGCCTGCAGTGCAGCAAAGCGATACATCGCAGTTAGCCGTTTACGAGAGTGCAAATCTCTCCGCTGGCTTTTTTACTTACTATCGTGTATTAAAATCTTCTCTTCTCAAAATATTATATAAATTTTAAATTAAAACTTTTCTAATCGCTTCCCTTTAAATGTTTATCAAGGCGTTCAATAAATACCGGTGCTTTTCTTCTCACTCTTATAATCCAAAATAACCCCATAAACTCTCCGATTCCCATAAATATGATGATAGGCCAAATAACTATTGGTACAGAATCTAAATTCATAAAAAGTACTACAAATAAGAAACCAGTAATGAAAATCATAAAAACAAGCCCTCCTATCCCTAAATTAATTCCATGTAGGATCAAGGGCTTCGTAACTTCTTTTTGAGACACAAATGCTGCTTTAATCAAAGGTTGCTCTTTTGTATTAACTTTTTCTTTGATAACATCAAATATCTCAATAGCTTTTAATCCAAGAGAGGTTAGTTCATACTTGTTATCCGAATCTTTTTGAATGAAACCCTTTATCTGGTTAAGATGATAGGATAATTTTCCAGTAGACAGATCAAAATGATTAAGAAGTTCAGAAAAGGTTTTTGGCTGACTATCCAGAAGTTTTAAGATTTCTCTTCTTATATTATGACTTATTGCATGAATTACAACATCTTCAGATTGTATAGATATAAAAATCACCTCAAATTTCAATTAGAATCTTCGCCTAATATACCTTTTTGCCAAGAAAAGTTTTCAAGAAATGTTAAGAAATATTTACAAGATAAAGAAAAAATTGGCGTGAATCTAAAAATAGATGTTTAATCACATTTCATATTTTCACAAGACTTTTCTTACTACTAAATAGGTTTTGTACTCTTTAACTACCTTAAAACCCTCAGATTCGAATAAAGAGAGAGGCCCGTGATAATTGTGCGCGTCTGTATGCACTTTTTTTCTAGGATAAGCCTCAACAACATCAAATTTTTTTCTTTTAAAGTCCTCAATAGCGTACTTCAGCAACATCCTCGCCAAGCCTTTACCTCTATATTCCTTTACAACTAAAAAGCATACCACGGCTCCAATTTTTCCTTCAAAAGGAACTTTTAATTGCTTATTGTTCTCTAATCTAATATAATTGGATTTCTCGTTAGCGTTACACCAACCTACAACTTTGTCGTTGTGGAAGGCTAAAAATCCTTTCATTTCTCCGCTATTTATCAACTTAATGCTGTTCTCCCGGTTTTTCGCAGCAGGATGTTTAACCCAATTTCTAACGGTGCAGTGAAAAAATTGGCAATAACAGAAGCTCCAATCAGGATTATCCCTAAACGCATCTTTATCGAAATAATAGAGAAAATCTCCTAATAGTTCAGGGCTAAGAGGTTTAATTTCGATTTCCATTAACTTCTTAACATTAATTCTGTTATAAATTTAACTGTAATATCTATTAAAAAACTAAATTCGCAAATTTAAACCCGCTTTAGATTAAAATGATAAAACTAAAAAAAAGGTCTACATAATTTCACTCATTAAATTATCCATTGCGTAATATTTACTTACAAATCTGGAATAATTATGAAGCTCTACAATAGTTTAACCTTTAAAGAGGAAGAATTTAAACCTATTTCAACTAATAAAATATCCATGTATGTTTGTGGTCCAACTGTATACGATTCTGCCCATTTGGGACACGCTAAGTCAGCGGTAGTCTTCGATGTTATTCGCAGGTATTTAGAATTCAAGGGCTACGATGTGTTTATAATCAAAAACTATACAGACATAGACGACAAGATAATTAAAAGAGCTAACGAGTTAAATATTTCCTACAAAGAACTCAGTGAGAAATATATACAAGAATACCAAGAAGTCATGAAATTATTAAATGTAAAAAAAGAAAACGAAAATCCTAAAGCAACAGATACCATCCCCTATATGATTAAGTTAATTGAGGGATTGTTGGAAAAAGGAAACGCTTACGAGAGGAATGGTTCTGTATATTTTTCTGTAAAGTCGTTTCCAAAATATAGCACAATATTTCAAAATGTATCTAAAGAGCAAGATGAACAGGCTGATTATTATTCCGATCAAGACACGGCATACGGAGAAGAAAAAGATGATACTAGGGACTTTGCCTTGTGGAAAAAAATGAAAGAGGGAGAGCCTTATTGGGAAAGCCCTTGGGGAAAAGGACGACCTGGTTGGCACATTGAATGTTCCGCTATGGTTCTGAACCTACTCGGTGACACTATTGACATACACGGAGGGGGGCAAGACTTAAAGTTTCCTCACCATAGGAACGAGATTGCGCAGTCAGAATCGTTTACGGGTAAACCGTTCGCAAATTATTTTCTTCACAATGGATTCGTTAATGTTGACGATGAAAAAATGTCAAAAAGTCTTGGGAATTTTTTCTTGGTTTCTGATGTAGTTAAAAAATTCGACCCTATGGTTGTCAGATTGTTCCTTATTTCAAGTCATTACCGAAGTTCGATAAATTACACGCTAGATAACATGCAACAAATCGAAAAAAATTACAATAGGCTACTGAAATCTATAAAAACCATCCAGAATGTACCTGTTGTAAACAGTTCTAAGGAAGAAGCTAATTTAATAGAACTTGTTGATACAACAATGAATGAAATTGTAGATGCGATGGATAACGATTTTGACACTCCCGTTGCCATTGCTTCTATACTATTACTCTTGAGAAATCTAAATAGAGAAATTATAGAACGCAAATCACCTATTACTGAAAGATTTAAGCAAAAGTTCTTCCAATTTATCGAAATGGTCGATAGCATATTTGGCATCTTCCCTAACTTAAAAAAAGATTTAACTGAAGGATTTGCTGAATCGACAGATGAACGAGATGTATTAAACAAAAAGTTAGTTTCTTTAATTCTAGAAGTCAGAGAATCGTTAAGGAAGAAAAAATTGTACGAGTTTAGCGACAAAATACGAGAATCTTTACAAGAATTAGGTATTGATGTTGAGGATAAATAGAGTATAATGGACTAATTTTACGAATTCTTGTTTTTAATATAACCTTAACTAAGATTAACACAAATCATATAATTAAATATTAAAACAAGGAGATTTAATTGGACAAAAGCAAATACTATAAATATATATTTATAATTGGAGCTTTCTTTAATTGGGTAATTGCTATATCTTTTCTTATTCTCTCACTCTTTTTTCTTGATGTCTTTGCCTTATTTGGAACTCAATATCCCCCGACACTATTTTTTCTACACGCCCTTTTAGCATTGATCTTTACTTACGGTGTTGGGTATTTCATCGTAGGTTTGGACATCTCTAAGAATCGAGGTGTCGTAATACTAGGAGTAATAAGCAAACTCGCATTTTTCAGCTGTAGCGTGATATATTTCCTCTTAGGCGACTTGGATTTTATCTTGGTCTTACTAGCGAGTGGAGATTTTATATTTGCATGTTTATTTATAGAATTTTTGATTAATCAAAGTAAATAAGCGAAAAATAATAATTTATTCCTTTTTCTTTTCAATTTTCATTAGCATATTACCAATAAATTTGTTGCTAATTACATAAAGAAATTCCAATAGCCACCACCATCGAGGAACATAAACCTTCCTTCGGTATTTTAACGAACCCTTTAAAATTCGTTTAGCAACATCGTCGGCACTAAGTGTTTTGTACAATCCTCCTTGATTTTTATAACTTTCGATCCAATTTTCTAAATCTGGTGTGTTATAAAATTGCGTAGTAGCTGGGGCAGAAACGCCACATATTACTTGTATATCCATTTTTAACAATTTGTATTCTAATCTAACTGAATCTGCCAAAGCGATAATTGCTGCTTTACTCATGGCGTATGCTGCCATAAAAGGAACTCCAGTAATACCCGCTGCACTGGAGGAAAATATAAGTTGTCCTAATTTGCGTTGTGGATTCTTCTTCGTCGGACTAGGTCGCCCGATATAAGGTTTAGTTTCTTGAAGTATCGCCCACATTGCATCGACGTTTATACTCATTACCTTTCTATACTCTTCTACACTGCAGTCATTTAAAATTGAACAACGTGATCCTATACCTGCGTTGTTAAAAAGAATATCAATATAATTTTCTTTTTCTCCAATGGTCTTAATAACTTTTGAAATGTTCTCCTTATCAGTTACATTGCAGACAAAATATTCAACGAATTCTGCTCCTAAATCTTTTAACTCCTTTAAAAATTCTTCAGGAATTTTGTCAGCTAAATCTATTAAGTAAAATTTCGCACCTAACGGGGCGAACCTTCTACAAACAGCTCTTCCAATTTCCCCGCCTGCTCCTGTTAATACAAATACTTTTCCCTTGTACCATTTTTTTTTCATAGTTGCACCTAATTAGCCTGTTTTAAGACTGAATATTGGTGAGTAAAGAACAACAAAAAATAATAATTTCATCTTTTTTATTAAACATTATAATTAAAAATCTATACTATGCACTTAACCAATATCAGAAGCTTATTATTTGATTAATTTTGAATTTTAATTATATCATTAAGAATATATAGAGTAAATTGCGATCTGATAACTATCCAGTAATTGTTGGTGTTTCTCAGTATACTCAACCTAAAAACACCCGAAATCCAAAACATCCGTTAGAATTAATGACAATTGTCACTGAGGATTCAATTAGAGATACTTCAGTTAGTAGAATAAAAGGGTTCATCGACACAATATACATGATTAACATCAACAGTTGGTCCTACAAGGATGCTCCTAGGGAACTCAGTGATATAATTGGTATTACTCCAAAAACTACGATATATCTTCCTGATGGTGGGAATAGCCCTCAGATGCTTCTAAATCGCGCTGCAATTGCTCTTTCGAATAATTCTGCCAAAGCGATTTTAATTGTGGGCGCTGAAGCCGCGTACTCGACATATATGGCTCAAAAAGGTAAAATTTCACTAAATTGGCCCGAAAGAAAGGATCCTGATTATATGGAGGGAAAATTGTGGCATGGTACGACCGAATTCGAGAATAACTATGAATTTATCAGACCTCCATTGACCTACGCATTGTTTGAGAGTGCTCTAAGAGCTAAATCGGGTGCGAGTATTCAAGAACACCAGGTATATTTGGGAAGACTATTTCAGAAATTTTCAGAAATCTCTGCTAAAAATCGCTATTCGTGGTCTTCTAAAACTTTTACACCTAATGAAATTTATTCGGCAAGTGAAAAGAATAGAAATGTCAACCATCCCTATACCAAACGAATGTGTGCAAATATGTTTGTCGACATGTCCTGTTCAGTTCTTTTAACTACAGAAAGGCTTGCTGAGGAACTCACTATTCCAAATTCTCGTATGGTATATCTCATGGGTGGCGCCAATTTCGAGAACATTTTTAGCGTTGTTCGGCGCCCAAAACTATACAATTCACCTGCAATCCGAATGGCTTCGGAAGCAGCTCTGAACCAAGCGGGTTTGTCGTTAGATGAGATTGATATGTTCGATCTATATAGTTGTTTTCCTTCAATTGTGCAAATAGCAATGAAAGAGATTGGCATTCCTTCTGACGATAAAAGACCATTAACCATTACTGGGGGGATGTCATTTTTCGGTGCTCCATGGTCCAATTATTCCTTACACGCGATTGCAACCGCTGTGGAATTAATACGGCGGAATCCTCCCCTTAAAATTATGGTAATAGCTAATGGGGGGTACAATACGAAAGAATCCATAGGAATATACGGAAAAAGCCCTCCGCAGATAAAGTGGGGAGAAAAAAATTATATAGAACTTCAGAAATCTCTGTTGACTCACATCCTTCCGGAACCAGTGGAAATTGCAAACGGAGAAATTGTGGTTGATGCATATACGATTAAATATACTCGAGACGGAATTCCAGATAACGCTATAATCGTAGGAAGCTTCAAAGACGGCAGGAGAACGATTGTAAAAATGGAAAAAGATCTTATACTAAAGTTAAAACTCGAAACGGAAGAATTAGTTGGAAAAACCTGCATTGTCAAATATGACAAAATAAAGAAATTGAATAGTATTATTGAATAATCAGATTTGTATAGTTTAGCACTTGATTATTCATTAGCATATGTTTTTATTAATTCCACCAATATGTATTGAATGATGTCTTAAAAGAAGTGGTTGATAGTTATCTAAAACATAATTCAGTTATGAGATGGCATGGGAAGAAAAGAGCAATGTTATTGAATAAATTATCCAGTAAATAAGGTTAAGTTTTTCTAAATTCAATCTCAATAGATTTTTCTCCCATAGTGAAGGACTCTTCTATAGCCGTATAACTAAATGCTTTCATCACATACTTGAAAAGATATATCAGATAATGAGAAAAATTTTCATTAATATCGTGCAATCCAAATAGATGAACTTTTTTATTGCTATCCATCCGAAAATTTAATTTGGTAAAAAATCCAAGATTGTTACGAGACAACATCTTTCTTGCATATTTCAAAAAATTTTCTATATTAAACTTTAGACCAGTTTCAAAGCACATAACCCTACCATAATTTATAATCATTTTTGCATCAATGAAAGCAATTTCCTCCAATTTTTCAATTGATGTCATTTCAAATAATGAATTAAGCAATGTTGTGGGTATTATTACCATGTTATAATCTTTCACCAATTCCGTGGTGGATATGAAGAATTCAAATGAAAGCCTTAATACCTCGCTTTTTGGCATTTCAAATTCCTCAGATTTTTGTGCTAGTAGTTTATGAAGCCTATCACTTAATCGTAATCCCATAACATGTTTTTTCTTTAATTCTTCTTTTTCAATCATCATTCAATTCAGGCGAATTTTGTGTTACATAGTTTGACTAGTTTTAAATACTTGCTTAACTTTTCTTGTTATACATATTTTGACAAGAATTTTTCTTGTCAATGTCAACTACAATTAATAGGTGATATTATGTCAAATTTTATTGATGAAATTATTGAGCTTAATGAAAATAGAGTTATAGAATTATTAAAAGGAAGACTTCAAAATAATGATGATCCACTAGAAATAATGGATGATGTCAAGAAAGCCATGAAAGTCATCGGAGATAGATTCAGTAAAAAAGAATATTTTCTTCCCGAGCTTATCATGTCTGGCGAAATCCTACGCCAAGTTTTTGAGGAATTAGGTCCAAAATTAAAAGAATCGCAAAGCTCCCAAAAAAAAAAAGGAAAAGTATTATTAGGCACTGTCGCTGGTGATATTCACGATATTGGAAAGGATGTCGTGAAATTCATGTTGGATGCCAATGGATTTGATGTATTAGATTTAGGTATAGATGTCCCAGCTGATAAATTCATTAGTAGCTTGAAGGAATTTAAACCAAAAGTTTTGGCTTTAAGTGGGTTTTTAACTTTAGCTTTTGATTCTATGAAAGAGATTATTGAAAAGTTAAAAAACGCAGGACTGAGAGACAGTGTTAAAATAATGATCGGAGGAGGTACTGTTGATGAAAGAATTGTTGAATATGTTGGTGCTGATGCTTACGGACAAAGTGCTGTTGATGCTGTGAATTTAGCAACTAAATGGATGGAGGTCTAGTTTAAAATGAAAGCAGAAGAACTTTTTGAAGAAAGAATTCAAAGGGTTAAGGACGCAGTTGCATTAAAAGAGCCAGACCGCGTACCAATAACTCCTTTCGCAGATATATTTTTCGCAGCACTCCAAGAGGGAATGTCGCATAAAGATGTTATGTATAAGGGTAGAAAAGTAGGTAAGGCATCTCTAAAAGTTTTTAGCCGCTATGATTGGGATCTTTACCCTTATATTTTATCTGCTGGTATGGGAGGAATTTTTGATCTTGTTGGAAATAGAACTATGAAATGGGCTGGAGCTGCTGATCCAGAATTTCGCTTAGGAGATAATCAACCATTTCAGATCATAGAAAAAGAATGGA
>JAHPYY010000213.1 GCA_019058515.1 Promethearchaeota archaeon | reverse complement strand
CTAATGCTAAATTCTTTTTTTTTTATTTGAAGTAAGGTAATATCGGCAAAATATTGCAGATATAATCGCCTTAAAAAATGTCAAACAGTGACAAAAAATAATTGCTGATTTACTGACAAAATAATATTACTGACAACAAAAAACCATAAAGGTAAAAAAAAAATCATTTTTCTTATTTATTAAACTTAAGCTTGAATTTTCAAGTAATAAAATCTCTCAAATTTGAATAACAAATTTGGATGACAAATGTGATTATTAATGATCGCTTGCTATTTTAAAATAAAAATGATATAATTACCTTGAATATAGAGATTTAAAAGATTTATATACCTTTGATTTATGTTTGGTTGTAAAATTCACGGTTTTTAAGATTAAAGAATGTTGAATATCTCCTATTTATTCTATTAGCAAATAGAAAATTGCAATAGTGCAATACCATCAAATATTTTAAAGAAATGAGAAATTCAATAATATTAACAAAAAGAAAAATAATAAATACAAAACCTTTGGTAGATTGACATCAATCGCGGTAGGAGGAGAAATAAAAAACAATTAGAGTCCAACCAGTTCTTTGATTTTTTTAACTCCTTCCACGGCATCAGAGGCATAAGCGTCTGCGCCAATCTCTTCGGCAAAATGTTTTGAAACCGGTCCACTGCCAATTACCACCTTGGTTTTCTCGCGAAATCCTTCTTTATCCATGGCTTTGATGACATCCCCCATCCCCAACATGGTAGTGGTCAGTAATACGGACATGCTTAAAACATCAGGTTGATGTTCTTCAACTGCCTGTACAAATCTTTCAGTGGCGTTATCTGTCCCACCCACATTAAACCCCATTATATTTATATTTTCTAATCGTATCTCTAAGAAAATATTGTAAAATTTAAAAAAAAAGGTTATAATTCGTTGAAGATTGTTCGTGCGATGATATCATCTTGAAGGCTTTTGGTAAGATCTATAAACCGAGCTGAATAACCCGTTACTTTAACCGAAAGGTCAGGATATTTTTCTGGATGAGCTTGCGCATCTTTTAGCGTTTCTGAACTTATAGGATTAATCTGAAGCTCCCTTCCTCCTAGCTCAAAATAAGCTTCAGCAATGGAAGCCATTTGGTCTATTCCCTCGTCGCTCTCAATTAAACTTGGATTGATCCTTACATTTAACGCTACTCCATCGGTTAGGAGGGCATCGCGCGAAGCAAAAGCTACTGAACGAAGGGTCATGGTAAGTCCATTTTTTTCTGTGCCGTTTACGGGAGAAAGTCCGTTAGACACTGGTTCTCCATATAATCTTCCGTCTGGTGTTGCTCCTAACATTCTGCCCTCTAAAACTTGTGTTCCTGCGGCTGATACAAGGCTTGCGCGACATATACCGTTACCACCCCTCACGTGATACTTTCTTGGAAGATCGCTAAAAACTTGCGTAACCCATTTTGCAAGTTCATCTACCTTTTCGTCTCCATTACCGTATTTAGGTGCCTTATTTCTTAATAATTCTCTGAGTTCTTCTGCTCCCCTGAAATTACTACGAAGGTGTTTAACCAATTCTCCCATAGTCACTAATTTTTCTTCGAAAACTGCCCATTGGATTGCTGCAAGTGAGTTAGTCACGGTTCCAAGTGCTTGTCCATTCATACACCCATTATTGTAGCGCGCCCCACTTCGGGTAATATCCATTCCACTTTCTAGACATCCTTCTATCGTAGATGATATCAATGGATAGGGATAGTATTCTGCAAATGCTTTGTCTTTTACCTCAGCCATTTTCGCAACCCTATCTACCGCAAAAGTAAGTTGATCTACAAATGCTTGCTTTACATCCTCAAAAGATTCAAAAGTACTAGGATCAGGAGTTTTTGCTCCAACGGTTCGATTTCCAGACATAAGAACGCGACCTTCGTTTAACGCCATGTTAAAAACGATTGCCATAAAAATACCGTTACCTCCTGTATAAGAGAAATCATTGCCCGTGCCTGTAGGTTCCGTACAGCCAACAATTGAGTAATCTCGGGCGTCTTCTAATGAATAACCATCTTCTTGAAGTTGTGGTATTAATATATCATCATTATGAATGGCCATTCCCGCAGTGTGTTTAAACGTTTCAATAACTCTTTTCAAAAAATCGCGGGGTGTTTTGGAAGAAATCCGTATCGACAGCGTATTCAATAAACTTTTCACATTTGCAATAGCCTCAAGAAACATGTAGGACACTTCATTTGTAGCATCATTTCCATCCTTATCTACTCCCCCAATAGTAATATTGTTCTGTCCTGCCATAACCACAGAAGCAAGTTTGACTAGATATTCTTCTATAGCCTCAACAGCTTGTTCATAAGTAATCCGTCCTTCTTCGATGTCTGCCTTGTAATAGGGAATAAGATATTGGTCTACACGTCCTTGAGAATACACACTCAACTCACCATGACTCATTTCCATGACGACATTTGTCATCCATATCGATTGGAGTGCTTCCATGAATGTTCTTGGTGGTAGGGCGGGTACTCTCCTTGCACGTTCAGCAATTTCATGAAGTTCTACTCTTCTTGCATCTGATGCCTTTTCAACCATTTCTAAGGCGAGATCGACATATCGATTGGAATATTCGCAGACAGCTTTAGATGTTACTAGAACTGATTCATAAAAATCCTTGCGTTGTTCGTAATTTTCGTCTGTTTTCACGAGGTTCGAAAGACCTTCAGTAGCCATTTTTTCTATTCCCATGAATCCCATTTTTAACACTCGTTTATAGCCTGGAATAACATGTCCTTGAGAGTCGGATAGTAATGTATATGTATCAGGCGCCTGCCCTAAAAATTTATTAATTAATTCAGCCATAGGGCCTTCACGTTCCGTTAATAAACCCGCTTCCTTTAAGAGTTCCCTCTTTCGACTGCTTAAAGTTTTACTCTCCCAAAAGGGAATAATGTCATTTTTCAACTCATTACGCTCTTGCTCTGTAAGAGGAGCGTAACGATCAAGGGAGCTAAGTTGTGCCGCGAACATCTTCTTAGCATTTTTATCGATCTTATCGTCTAAAATTAAACCTAAAATGTTGACATGCCCTCCAAGTTCAATTTCAAAAGGATCAGCTCTTATTTTACTAGATTTTACTCCTACAAGAAGCTCATCATCATCAATCCTTATGGGAAGGCAGAGTAAGAATTCTTCTAATGCTTTCGCTTTCCGCATACAAGGCGGAGAATCTAACATTTGTTTCCATATTCTAGTATAGCATCGTGCGCGCTCAATGTCGTATTCGAAAGGACTAGACAACATCTTATCTCTGATCTTTCCAACCCTCTCTGAGGGTATGCCTTTGAGAGGGCTCATGTTAATATCTTGGATTATCATAAGTTATGTAATATACCTTTATTTTTATAAAACTTCAGCTTGAATATTCAAGTTAAAAAAAAATCAACAATTGTAAATAATAATACATTTAAAATTACCTTTTGATCTATAATTTAAGATTCTGTTTTTCGAGTTAAACCCGACCATTTCACATTTTTCGCGCCTGTACTCTTTGCAATTGCTAGGAAGTGTTCCATTTGCTCTTTTGTCATTAAAAGTTCATCTTTAAGTGGCCATGATATACCTAATCTGGAATAAGTGCTTTCACAGAGTTTATTAAATGCTAATAAATCCCATCGCTCTGGAACATTACTTAATTCATTTACTACGAACTCTCCAATCCCTTTAACAATCTCATCAGTAGCGGTATATTTTGGTATTAATGGCGTTCTTATCCATAACTTTTTTCTGTTTTCTTTGACATAATTTGAAATCCATTTAGCATTTTCTAAAATTATGTCATTTGTAACGCCTGTATATTCTTTGTGTTTATCAGGATCAATGACCTTTAGATCTAAAAGAACTAAATCAATATAGGGAAGTAAATCTTGGTAAACTTTTATACTTGAATATCCACAAGTATCTAATGCAGTCGAAATGTTATTTTGATTACAAAGTTTCAGAAAATCTAATAAAAAACCAGATTGCAATGTAGGTTCACCACCTGAAACAGTGATGCCACCTTTAGTTTTAGTAAAGAAAATCTTTTCTTTCTCTATATCGTGAAATAGATCTTTTGGGTTCCACCACTTACCTAATAAGGTTAAGGCTGTGCTGGGACAAGCTTCTTCGCAATCTCCACAACTATTACAAGCCTCTCTTTTAATGTGTAAACCATCATCTTCAAAGTACAACGCGTTTTGATTGCAAGCTTCTATACAACTTTTACAACCAATACATTTAAAATCCAACCATTGAAGTTGAGGTTTTCTTGGAATTGATTCTGGATTAGCACACCATATGCATTTTAAAGGGCATCCATTAAAAAAAATGGTAGTTCTAACACCGGGACCATCATCAGTTGCCATTCTTTGGGTTTTAAAAATCAATCCTTTAGATTTTGACTCTATAATACACCACTATTTAACTATTAAGTCCATTTTAATTAGAAGATAATTAAAATAAAAAGAATAAATAATTTTTTATATATTTTGAAATTCTGTTCGAGCAATGATATCGTCTTGAAGCTCTTTTCGAAGATCAATGAATCGGGCGGAATATCCGGTAACCTTAACCGAGAGGTCGGGATATTTTTCTGGATGCTTTTGAGCGTCTTTTAGTATATCCGTACCTACGGGATTAATCTGAAGCTCTCGTCCTCCTATTTCGAAATACGCTTCCACTACTTTAGCCATCTGATCCACTCCTTCATCGGTCGCTATCGTTGCAGGAGAGAGTCTAATGTTAAATGTGGTTCCATTCGTTAAAAGAGCATCTTTAGTCGCATAAGCTACCGATCGGAGAGTCATGGTAAGACCGTTTTTTTCCGTTCCATTG
>JAHPYY010000212.1 GCA_019058515.1 Promethearchaeota archaeon | reverse complement strand
GATTGAAGAAGAGTCGAAAAAGGGCTATGTTTTCAAGATAACGGTGATAGGGGACGGGGCAGTTGGCAAAACTTCACTTATCAAGAAATATACGCAAGGAAGTTTTCAAAAAGATTACATAAAGACACTTGGAGCTCAATTCTCGAAATATGACGAAGATATCGATGGTAACAATATAAAACTATTCTTTTGGGATATCGCAGGCCAACGAGAGTTCGATTTTATGCGCCCAACCTTCTATAAGGGCTCGAAAGCCGCGATAATTGTATTCTCTCACACGGATCCTGAAAGTCTTGAACACATTTTCGAATGGCACGATGACATAAAAAAGTATTTAGGAGAACTACCAATTGTACTTTTTGGAAATAAAACGGATTTGGTCGATGAAAATGATTTAAACGACGACAAAGTGAACGAAATCGTAACCAATAGAAAGTTTTTAGGATACTACAAAACTAGCGCTAAGACCGGTGCAGGAGTTTACGAAGCCTTTCAAGCAATTATAAAAGATTTGTATGCGAAGAATAAAGATGGATAACTTAACCCTTATATAACCAGATAAACATTTGCCTATGTATGATAATCAGGATTATCCAAAAATATTGTTTTTCTCATCCAATCACTGCGCTCCCTGTGCTCCAGTGGAAGAGATCTTGAAAAGGGTGAATATCTCCATGTTTGGAAAAAAATTGCAAATTGAGAAAATCGATGTTCAAAAGAATGCTAAACTTACCAGTGAATATAAAGTTACCTCTTTACCTACACTTATTATCGCAGATAGGCGTTTATCTCTGAATATTCAAGAGGAGGACATAATCGACGCAATTTTATACGCGTTTTGTTCGTCCGTTAAAATTTAACGAAAAGTTATAGCTTTTAATTAAAAAAAAAGCGATTAAAAATTAAAAAAAAATCTAAATATCGTAAAAAAAGTGTATTAAAAAATGGATCGAAAGCTTCTATCGAAAATCTTAGCAATTATGAAGAATTATTTGAATGAAAATAAAAGTATCGGAAATTTAAAGTTAGCCGCTCTCTTAGCTTTAGGTCACCAATTAGAAGCTATATTTTACAATCTATCATAACTCAGGATTTTTTTACTTATATTTGCCAGCACTTCTCGGTCTCATTTTCACTTCTTAATGTCTGTGCTAGAAAGTGCTTCAATATGTTTGGGTTCTTCTTCAATATATTAAAGAAATTATTCACTTCATTTTTGATATGTCTATCTGAATACACCATTACGCAATTATCTATTTTTTCAAGAATATTTAAAGTATCAGCAACTTGTTTATAATTTATTTCTATGAAATCAGTAGATGTAGAAGCTCTTTTTTCGAATATAGTTGTTATATATTCACTTAAAGAAACGGAAAATCCCGAATCAGATTTTAATATCAAAATTTTTTCTAAATAATTTAAGAATCTTTCATTCTCAATATTAAAAAATACTAATATGCCGTATTGGTTATTCATGCTTAAGATTAATTTTTTAACAATTTCCTGAGATGTTGGCGTCATTTTATTTAACCTATCAGTTGTGTAAATTTCCTTCATTAGGTTTTCATCAATAAAAATAGAATCTAAATCACTTTCCTTCATAGAAGATATGAATTCATAGTAATCTGTCTTTTGTAATGTAATAATTTCTTTATAAAACACTCGATTCTTGATCCCATATAATAAGTTTTCAATGAGGGGTTCATTTTGTGAGAGTATTGAAATGCTTTTTAATAACTCGTCATCATTCATTAGTTCCCAGCATTTTAAAATCTCAATTTGAATATCCTCCTCATATCTTTGAAGAATTTTTTCTAAACAAGCTATAAACATTCCTTGAAAGCATAATTGAATTGGGTGGTTTACAACATCATTAAATTCAAATGTCCTTGTTAAAATTATTTTTAATATTGCGCTAATTGCTTTCTCTTTAAAAACTAATTTATAATCTTCTCCAACTTTTTCAATACTAGCAAGCCTATAAATTCGATCAAAGATATTTAGATTAGGAGCCATTGTAAAATAATAATCTCTCGCTAAATAATCCATTTTATCGGCATCTAATGGACCATTTACTAATTCAGAAAGACAATAACCACTTTCACCAGTAATACTTTTTGAAATTAAAATACTATCCAATCCCACTCGATCAAAAAATTCTTTAAATGTTGTAGAATAGTCTTCAAATATTTCATTGATTAACTCATCTTGCCCTAGAATAATTTCTTTTCCTCTTTTTTCATGGGGATGTTTAGGAAACTCTTTCCAATTTTTCCTATATTGTTTCACTAAATTATTTTTCCTATTAAGAAGTACTTCAAAAGCATGAGAAAATGGATAATGTCCTATATCATGCAGGAGCATACTAATTTTTAGATTAATATTTATCCACTTTCTTAAATTTAATTGAACATCTATATTATCCAAATCCTTCAAATCAAATGGTAAGATTTTGCTAAAATCTAGATTTTCCTTTTTAAAATATTCTTTTAAGCCAAGATAGGAATTTCTTAATTTTTCTACAAAAAATTCACTTCTACGTTTAAACAATTTTTCATCTAATATTAAAGAGATTGCTCCAAATGTTCCCAGAGAATGATCAAACCTTTTATGATTTGCTGAAGGATAAACATATCTCGTTCCACCCATTTGATTAATATGTCTTAGTCTTTGGATAAAATACGAATCAAGAAATACTGTATCCAATCTGTTTAAAGAAATTTCACCCCATAAAGGATCTCTTATATATGTATGCTTTTCGGTGCTTAGGTTGGTAATAGTTTTAAATTGTTGTAAAGTTTCTTTTAATAATTCAAATCCCTTTTTCCATTCCTCTTTAATTTTGTTGGAAAGTTGATGAAACTGGTCTAATGCTTCATTATTTGATTTTATTATTGATACATCAGTCATTTTTTATCTAATGATTTAAATTTCGGACAGTTAAGTAATAAATTTTTTTTATATAAATATTGTTAAATTATTAATTTACTAATCCGATATTTTTTATAAGATATCAATCTTAGTTAAATATAAAAACAAAAGAGAAAATGAAATGTTAGATATTATTAAAAGAAAAGAGGACGACATAAATTTATGTGAAAAGTATCTCCTAAGAAAAGGAGATTTAATTACACCTATCGGAGTATTTAGAGCTGCTATGGCGAATGAAGGAATTTTAGAAAAAAAACATTTCAATTACCTTGTAAAATTAAATAATTTTCTTGAGAAAGATAAAGAGTTACCTAAAGAAATTTCTTTAAAAGTAGACCAAGTATGGTTAAGAGTAAAAAAATTTCTTGATGATTTAAATATTATTGAAGAATTTGGAGAAAACAAAATAATTATAAAAGATCCAGAAGAGTGTTTTTTAATTTAATCAATCATCATATACACTCGAGACGATTTTTTTTTAAATATTGATGATTCCGCATATCTAGAGATTGGAAAATATATCATAAGGTATAGCCCTCATAAATATAAATAAAAACTGGAGTTATTGCTATATATAAAAACAAAATTTTAGACATATAAATAACTAAATTTCCTTCTATAGAATTTTTTTTCCTTTAAAAAGAACAAGTTTTTCCTTTAAATAGTGGACGGTTATTTCCGCTTTACAATCTAATTTTAGACAATGGTAAGTCTAGATAAATGCTAGGTTATGCAATCTAATCTCGGATCCTTTTAAAGGATAAATTATACCTAATCTTAGATGAAAAAATATAAATATATGGATTTTTATATAATTTTTAGTTTAGAAATTCTATAGAAAAACAGCAAAAAAAATTTTGAGTTAAAATACCTTTCTTACTCATTTTGATAGGAATTTATCAAAATTATGTCATTTTTTTTACCAAAAAGCTTTATTAGGTTACTTATAGGAGTTATTCAAAAACAAATCGGGATTACTAATTATTCATTTGGAGAATATAGGTCACATCTTCAAATAAAGGGTACTCCCACTGATTTAATCATTAAAAAATTATTACATCCTATTTCTATTCGTAAATTACTCGAAAAGGTTAAAATAAATATTAATAAGTCAAATTTAAGTCAAGCGAAGCGTTGTATTCAAGTAATCAGTCTTGCACTCTTAGTATGTGATAATTATACTGAACTTTTTAATAAACTTAAGTTCATGACTGGGTTAGCAGACGCTACAATTTGGGGTCACATTAAGAAGTATATTCCCTATCTTAAATTTTTAAATTCAGAAATAGAAAGATGGTTACCTATTTCTAAATCTATAGACTACGACATTATCGAAAAGAGTGCCAAAAATTTAGGTTTCGAGATAACGGGAGTAAAATGTGCCTTAATCGAACCTAAAAACGAAGAAGAATGGCAAACGATGTCTGAAGGTGAAAACAAGAAAAGCCAAATTAAAATTAAAATTAAATGTGGGAAATGTGAAGGTGAATATGATACCACTTATAATTACATACAAAGAGGTAGATGGCCTTGTGATTGTGGAAAAAATCTGTATACATCAGAGTCCACATATGATTATTATCGGCTTAAAGACGAAATAGAAAAATTAGGAATAACCTATACAGGGACTAAGGCAACACTTGTCAAGCCTGCTAACGAGGATGAGTTTAATCAAATGCGGTTCGAGCAGAATAGAAGTCCAACCCAATTGAAAATTAAAGTTAAATGTAATAAATGTGGTAAAATATGGGAAACAACTGTCACCTCATTAGTTCATCAAGAAAACTGGTGTGGTAGGTGTACAGATCCGCGCGTATATGAATATGAACGCATAATTGATTTGGTAAGAGAAATTACTATGAATGTGATTGGAGTTGAAGGAAAACTAATATATCCTCGTAATATGGAGGAATTTAAAGCATTGGCTAACGATTATATCCCATCACAAATTCCGTTGGCTATTAGATGTGGTAACTGTGGCAATAATGTTCATTCTACTGCACAATACCTTCAGACAGGTATTTTTCCGTGTACGTGTATAAACCTTAAATATGAGTCTATTGTAGGTTGGTACTTTTATAAATTGTTTGGAGTTAGGTTTAATCATATGTCATTAACTAATGTTATACCTAACTATTCGGGTAGACTAGAATATGATGGTTATAATGAGTTATTAGTAAATGATAATTGTCTTACTATAAATGACGATAGGGTCTCTCTAGATCCATATTATCTTATTAAAGAACCGTATAACCCTATTGCTTCCGGTGTTAACATTTCGAGAAGATTTAAATACATTCATGGTAGAGAAAAAGATTTTATTAGAGCTTTTAGAGCCATGTACTTCAAAGACGGGGACCAAATTACCTTGGATATGTCTTATGGACACATTGATTTTCTCTATACTAAAAATAAGCTAATCTTAATTAGATCTAAGTTATATAATGATAAAGAAACCTCGATAATAATAACCGATGTATTTAAAATAGCTTTTGAATTCAACGGAAGGCAACATTATGAGTATCCTAACGCCTTTCATAATGATATTTTAAATTTTTTTAATCAAGTAGTTAATGATCTTGTTAAAAAGAGATTAAGTTTTCAGAATAATATTTTTCTAATTGTTTTTCCATATTGGGTAGATCTAAAAATGGATAACCCTGAAAAAATCCAGAATTATATCATCTCCCATTCATGTATAGATATATCCTTCTTACCTCAATTTGATCATAGAAATCCCGATTTTGGACAATATCGTCTAGTTTATTTTAATTTCTAATTTGTTATTTAAGATTTTACTTTTTTCTAATTTAAAGAAAGAAACTGGAATTTGTGAAAGTAGACAGTATCTCCTAATATTATTTTAAATTGATTTATAGTATAGTGAGTTTCTCTTTCAATTCTAATGTTGGCTCTATTTTTAAAAATGAGTTTACAATAGTTTTATGTACATCTAGATAACCAGGTATTCTTATTTGTTGAAGCCAGAGAATTCCTCTTGAGATTAAATTATTATGTATGGATTTAAATGATGTTTTTGGTTCTCCAGTATAAGTAATTAATACATTGAGAGCTTTATAGTAATTTAAAACGATTTCTTCAATTTTAGCTCTATATTTTTTAATAGTTCTCTCAGTATAATCTTGTCCCATCTTTTTGTCAATAATTAATTCACCAACTGAGAAAATCGAGATATAATGCTTTTCAAGAGCGGTTAAAGACTCTAATAAAGATTGCTTTCTTTGTTTTATTTTGGCTATTAATCGTAAAGTATTTTTTTTGAATACTTCCTCTATCAGATTATATTCATTATGATCTGGATTAAATATAACCCTCCATGAATTAGGAATAAAATGCTGATTTTTAAAACCAATCTCCACCAATCTTTTACATTCAGGCCCGATTATTTTCGCTATGGATTCCAAAGGCACTTTCTGTTCTAATAGATACATTCCTACCATGATGGTATCGTCCTCAGCGACTGATTGAATTAGGTTTGAGATGAAGCGTGATACCTTGAAAATGATTTTTTTAAGAGATTCATCTTCGATATTTAGTTGACTATTAGCAGATACCGTTGACAAATAATATGTTTTACCAGTACTCGACCAACTTCCAGGTGTTATTTCTAAAAGATTTTTTGATATAAGTGATTTTACTACTTCAACTGGGTTAAATAGACTATTTTTCGGGTATATGGTTCGAATTAATAAATCATGACGAGCATTTAGTTCAACATAATCCGAAGGAAAAAAATTTTCATAAAAAGGACTCCAAAAATAGTCTTTGTTGAAACTATCATCTCCATAAAGATCATCTCTAATCAAGAAATATCCAAGTGTTGATTTTTCTTCTGGTAAGAGATTACTTAAATTATCTTTACCCTCTATTTTGTCTGTCGAAATCCTTATTTTTGCATCAATGTCTTTTTTTTCAGGCAGTTTTAAAGTATTTAAACAAGTATTATAAAACTGCATTGCAGACATTTTCTTCAGCTTTACATATTCTTTCAATAAACCTTTTTTTTTATCCTCTCTCTTAATAGGCAAATCAGTTTTACTAATTATTTCTATTAGCAAATAGAAATAAGATCTCAAATCATCTTTGATATTATTTAAAGCAGAAGACCCTGCAAGCGAACTTGGATTAAAGTCGTCGCTCAAAATCTTTATTTTTTTCTTTTTTATGGATTTTTGTAAGTATCCGAAAAGGAGAAATTTAGCAAAAGTTTCAGGTGTTTTATCGTGATATTCAATAAGAATATCAGAAATCTTTTCAATTTTCTTCCGTTTTTTATATTTTAAAATTGCATCAATAAGACCTGGTGCTAGTTTTACTAAATCGTACATATACATCCTTTATTTCTGTATTTTGGAATTTATTACAACTACTCTATAAATATACCGTATTACTTAAAATATCATAGATTGGAGGACTTACTACAATTGAGAACGATTTCTTTTAAATTTTTGTAATATTTAAAACAATCTTAATTTAGAGACCGTCTGAAAAATATTTTAAATATAGAAAAATACTTTTTTATAATATATCATTAAAATCATTTTTCAATAAGGTTATCTTAAGATAATTAATAAGATTATAAAATTATACAATATGTCAAGATTATTATGGATCGCAAACTCTTATCAAAGATATTAATGGTTATGAGGAATTATCTAAATGATAATAAAAGTATAGGGAATTTAAAGTTAGCAGCTCTTCTAGCTCTAGGTCACCAACTTGAAGCCATATAATTTTCTAGATCTCCTAGATTTTATGGACTCTACTACCTAGGGCACGAATTAGGCACGATTTTAAATGTACCGACAACAAACAATGTCTCTCAAATTCCAGATCAATTAAAGAATGTTATAAAAAATTATCACATCGGAGAAGCCGTAATAACCGAAGCCACTGAAGAAATTATACAATTAAAACTTAGTGGACATTCTTCGATTAAGGATTTAATTGGAATTGAAATCGATAATCCCACGAATTTCAGCTCCTTTGAGGCGGGATTATTAGCAGGGATTGTTGAAAAAATGTCTACAATTCATTGTTTTGCTCAAGAACTCAGTTGTAGTTTAAAAAAAGATGATGAGCACTGCGAATTTATGATCGTTTTTCAACAGGATTAACCCTTAAATATTTTTATTTAAATTCTAATTGCTTATTATCTAGTATTTTTAATGATATTTTACTATCCATCGTAATTAAGACATAAATATTAAAAGGATTAAACTATTGAAAATATATTAAAATAAATCTAATACCTCGAGATGTAATAACATGACCGAACCCTCGTTTATTATAAAAATCTGTTTGCTTGGGGAGGCCGCCGTAGGCAAAACCTCTTTAGTTTATCGCTTTGTAACCAGCAGCTTTAAGGAAAATTACAAGGCTACGTTAGGTGTCAATTTATTAAAAAAAGACTTATCTTTTGAGAATCATGGGCTCGTATCTAACCAAATTTGGGATTTAGGAGGCCAAGAATCGTTTCAATCGCTTCGAAAATTATACTTAGACGGAGCAAATGGTGCGTTAGTCATTTTTGATGTAACGAATCAAGCATCTTTCGAAAAACTTGATGAATGGATAGGTAGTTTTATCCAAGTAAGAGGAGAAAAACCCATGATTCTAATTGGAAATAAAGTTGATTTAAAAGATAATATTAAAATTTCAGAGTCTCAAG
Source organism: Promethearchaeota archaeon (assembly GCA_019058515.1). Next base: position 49,587 of record JAHPYY010000212.1, on the reverse strand, counting down.
TTAAAGAGTATGCGTCTCAGCATAACATGACATACCTTCTTACATCCGCAAAAAGCGGTGAAAATGTCGAAGAAGCGTTTGAACAACTAATTAATACAATATTAGATGATATGTTCAGCACATAAGTAAAAATAAAATTTGAATTGAAAAAAACGTTATAATCTACCCGTAAACTAGTTTTAACCCTAGATCAATTCGAAATAAATATACCTTTATAAAGGGGGAATTATTTTTTACCTTTAAAAACTATTTAAATAAAATTAAGTTTTCCAATTTAATGTAAGTTTCACATCTAAAAATCATGTCTGAAGAAGAAGATGAAGAAGAGTTAGAGGATAAAGAAGACGAGGAATTCGATTATGAATCTGACCTTGATTATAAGATAGAGAATGTCGTCGCCACGGTGACTGTTGAAATCACTGAGAAAATCGACTTGAATCAAATAGCAAGAAAACATGCGGAAGTGGAATATAATCCGGAAAGATTCCCGGGATTGGTTATGAGGATTGAAAAACCTCGCGCTACTATACTTATTTTTTCTACAGGTAAAATGGTTGTAACTGGATTACGCAAAGCAAGCGAAGCAGAAAAAGTAGTAGACAAAGTTGTTAAGAATATCCGCAAAGCAGGTATCAAATTATCCAATCCAGAAATTACGATACAAAATATTGTTGCTAGTGGTGATTTGCATACTAATGTTGATCTTAATATGGCAGCAATAGTAATGGAATATGCCATGTACGAGCCTGAGGTATTTCCAGGGCTTATTTATAGGATGCAAGATCCAAAAACCGTATTTCTTATATTCTCAACCGGTAGAATTGTTTGTACCGGAGCAAAAAAGAAAGAAATCGTGAGAGAGGCTGTGCTTAAATTGAACCAACAGGTTAGAGACCTAGGGGTAGCAAAAAAAGACATATCTGATAGTGAGTACCATGACATTACATTTATCTGAAATAACAAACACAGCTTTTAAATTTAATTTTTAACGCTTTATAGTCTTATAGTTAAACGAATTTCTGATTTGAGTCAATAATTTTTTTATAAATTTTTTTTCCGTAGAAACAAGTGCGATTAACACTTGTGAATTTTCTGGTTCTTCGATAAATTTCAACATCCATCCGTAGTTTAACCATATAGTAATGGGGGCAATTAGAATACATCCGATAATAGAGGATTGTGCAATTGAAACTTTGCCCGAATCCATTGGAACTTTGCCCAACTTGCAATACCTCTGGTTATACGATAATTCTATAAGCGTGTTACCCGAAAACATCGGTAACCTTACTCAGTTAAGAGAAATTATACTGAGCAACAATCGACTTTCGTCTCTACCTTCCTCTTTTAAACGGTTAACAAACCTAACCTCTATATCTCTTAGTTACAATCAGTTCGAAAGTTTTCCTCTCGAAATAGCCGATCTGTCAAATGTTGCTGGGTTAGGGTTAAGCGGGAACCAAATAAATGCGATTCCTAAGGAGATACGCAACATGAAATCTTTAATAGAGGTAGATGTCAAAATCCCTGGGTTAAAGGACGCAGAAGAGCTGTTTAATTTGCCTAGAATAGAAAATATCGTTCTGGCTGATAATTCTCGATTAGACTTATCGCCTGAATGTAAGCGTACGGCGCGCGAACGCAGGATTCTTGTATATCCCAAGTATTACTTAGACTAGGTGTTTTTTACTAATTCAAGTTATTTATACATTCACACTCTATTTTAATCAATCACTACAAGATTTCAAGAAGTTTGCAACCATAGTATAGCCCGTCATCCAAAAAGCTTTTAATCTCATCGTCGTGGTGATATCCATAATTTCTTTTATAATTTTTTTACGATTTGAAATAGCCAAAAACGCAATTATATGTGTAATTCATTTTCGTTGAAATATTGAAATTCTTTTTTCTCGCTAATCGCTCTTATAGAGGTTAAATATTCGTCATAAAGCGATTTAAGTAGGTTGAATTTTTGAGCAATGTTATAAGTCATGATAAATAATTGGTTTAACGATTTCTCGTTATTGGTTTGATAAATATCGTCTTTTAGTTGAAAGACATCGCTGTATTGATCTAAAAAGTTGCAAAGGATATATCTGTTTTCAGTTCTCAAATTTAACTTATTTAATTCCCCAAACATTCTTAGAATTAGAGGACCGTTGTATCTTACTTTGTCTTGGTGCAGCTGAATGAATCTTTCGAGAAACTTAGAATTACGAACTGAGGAGACCATGGAAAATATATACAATCAAACGGAAAAAAAAGAGAGTAATATAGTGGTATTACATTAATGAATTATAAAAGTAATATGGCTAGAATTTATAGTCGAATCCCTTATACTTGTTATCGGGTTCTGAGTATTCGTATTTTATATCTTCAATCACTGCCATTTCGGGACCTTTATGAGCAAATTTTAACAACTCTTCAATTGCTTTATCGTTCCCTTCCGCTTCAATGTAGACGCTGCTATCTGGCATATTTTTTACGAAACCCGTTAAGCCAAGCTTTCTAGCTAATTTTCTTGTTGTGTATCTGAAAAAAACCCCTTGTACTCTTCCGTATACATGGATTATTATTTTTTTCATCCTCTCAAATAACCTGGTCTTTTTAATTAGCTATATTGGACATAATCTTAATAAATTCGTCCAAAGCTTGCTTTTTAATGCCAGGGTAAATGTCTAAAGCAAATATTTCTTGTGTCGTTTTTTTCACAACTGGCAACTCAATTTTTTTGTAATCAATAGTCTTGTTGTAAAAAGGGCACGACCAAGGGCATCCTTTTGGGTAAGCCACTTTATCCTGGAACAGCTTCGTTTCGTAGAGAGGTATCGGATACAGAGTCTTACTGCTCGGAAATTTCTCGAGGAATTGAGTTTTATTTAAATCGATTATTTCTGGGTGAATTCTACCGATCCAGTAGTTAAATGCAGGTTTGCAATAATTTGGAACGAAAGGAGGATCGATTCCGCGAATGTTTGAAACCTGATTAGAGAGGTATTGAGCGTTTTCATTCCGTATTTTGATGTACGAATCCAATTTTTTTAATTGTACGAGACCGATGGCTCCTTGAAGTTCGGTCATCCTATAATTCCACCCTAATCGGTTATACACGTACCAAGAAGGTTCCCCATGGTGTCTAATCAACCTGCACTGGTCTGCTAAGTGGCCATTATTGGTTGTAATCATCCCTCCCTCTCCGGTAGTCATGTTTTTTGATGGGTAAAAGCTAAAACATCCAATATCTCCAATAGAACCTACTTGCTTGCCGTTACAATCTGTTCCAATAGATTGAGCGGCATCTTCGATAATGCGTAAATTATACTTCTCAGCGAGTCGACTTAAATTTAGCATGTCTGCTGAAATTCCCGCTAAATGTACAGGCATTATTGCCTTGGTTTTTTCTGTTATTTTTTCTTCAACTGATTCGGGATCCAGCGTGTAAGTTTTATTGTTTATGTCTGCAAATATAGGAATTGCGTTATTGTGAATTATTGAGCTTGCGCTCGCAATAAAGGTAAAAGGGGATGTTATAACCTCGTCGCCAGGACCTATGTCTAGGGATGCAAGGGCTACATGTAGAGCTGCGGTTCCAGAATTAACGGCTATTGCATGTTTAACCCCTACATAGCTTGCGAACTCTTTTTCAAAGCGTTCTACTTTATCACCTACCAGAGACGACAATTTGCCCGACTCTAATACCTCTAATACTTCTTTTTTTTCCTCTTCACCAAGTTCCATAGGTATATGCCCACTTTCATAAATTACTATATAATTCAATTGACAGAATAAGAGAATGGTTTTTTACTTTTCCATTTTGACTTGGATTAGCTTAATGAATTTAGAAAACTAGGAAGTACTTGTCATCTTCAAAATCGTAATGAATTAACTTATTTTTCTCCATCTCTTTTAAGACACTATCTAACCATCGATTACTTGTGTTAACAAGTTTCCTAATTTCTTTAATACTTAATCCTTCGTTGATCGTGAGTAAATACAAAATCTTATCCTTTACGTTCATATCGTAATTAAGAACCGTTTCAAACTTCCTGTCTAAATCGTACTCTCTCATCTTCAATCTCGCAACATCGTTGCTTAGTTTAGCTATCACTTCATCTTTCGTACGAAATACATCGGATAGCGATTCGAAAAACGATTTAAGATTTGTATTTAATTCCTTTTTTTCCATTTTGTGGTCGAAAGTCGAATTAAACTCTCCTAAGATGCTAATAAAATCGTTCCCTTCGTCGTACTTATCTAAAACGAGTACAATTATTATTTCTTGACTCACGTTGCAAAAACTTACGGAATTCCAATCTTTCAACTCGGTAATTATGTAATTTTCAGAAGCAGTTTTACCCTCTACAAAATTATGAGAAATTTGAATCTGCTGAATTACATTATCGGGAATTTCCAAATTACCGGGATACTTTAAATAAACCGTACCGCCTTCCAAGGCATCCCATTTAATAAGAAAAACTCCCTTCGGAATAAAACCTCACTTTTAAAATTGCTTACAACTTATAAAAAATATTTTACCTATATATATTAACTAGATTAATTACTTTAATTAATTAAGTTTAGATTATATCTATGTGATACATTGTTAAATAAAGTTCTAACAAACTATTGAATCCTACTGGATTAAAATTTAAATTTCCGCTTTTTATATCTTTAGTTGATAAACGATGGTCTTTTATTATGTATATATCTTACAAGTTTCGAATAAAGGAAAACGCTCGTTTTACACTGGATACACAAAAGACCTACAGAATCGATTAAACCAACATATACGGGGCTTAGGTGCTAAATACTGCAAAGGCAAGAAAGTAGAACTAAAGTATTTCGAAACATACATGACTCAGTCCGAAGCTATGAGGAGAGAAATTGAAATTAAATCGCTTTCAAGGCAACAGAAGCTAAATTTAATAAAAAGTATAGATTTAAGCACTGATAAAAGTTCATGAATTTTCTTGTTATCCTGACGGGGCTGCCTGCCTCAGGAAAATCAACTTTTGCCACGATTTTAAAAAGGCAAATTCTAAAAGCTTTTCCCGATACTCCATCTTATATTATAGATATAGACGATATAAGGGAAGAAATTATGCCGAATACTTTCATTCCTGGTGAAGAATACAAAGTTAGGAAAAAATTCTTAGATTTAATTAAAGTACTATTGAACAAGGGGTCAATTGTTATAGCTGATGATCTAAATTATTATTCAAGTATGAGGCATGAGTTAAAAACCATCGCTAGTGATCTAAATTTACCTTATTTCCTCGTGTATATATCAACGCCTTTAGAAAAATGCCTAGATTGGAACCAGAAACGAATAAATCCTATACCACCAGAAGTAATAAAAATAATACATAAAAAATTCGATTATTTCGAAAAATATGCTTGGGATTCTCCTCATTTAACTTTAAACTTAGCCGGAATAATAGAAAATTTAGAAAAAGAAGGAGAAAAATTTACGGAATATATTAAAAATGAGGTATCATCGTTAACAAAGGGAAAGAGATTACAAAATAACCCTATTCCAAAAGAAACTAACATTAAAAAAACCCTAGATCTTATAACTAGAAAGATTATTGGAGAAGTGTTAACACAGAAGAAGAATAGGAGATTTAAAAAAGAACTTCTTAAATTTAGAACTTCATTTGTTAAACTATGCCAAACTGAAGATTCTAATGAAAATGAAATTAGCCAGAAGTTTAAAACCGAGCTTTTAAAGCGGTACAATATATCAATAGAATAGATAATTCAATTTTAAATTATTATAAAAAATAACGTAAAAGCAAATAAAGTTTAAAATACTTTATAAACATGAAATGGAAAACATATTTGAAAAATTCCATTAAAACTCATTATTTAAAATGTCCCATAAAGAAGAAATCAACCGATTTATGAAAGTTAGAATTGAGAGATTGGATAAAAACCGAAGTGGTCGCTCATTATGCTATGTTGATCAGGAGATTATGAGACAGCTAAATTTAAACACAGGAGATATAATTGAAATTAGAGGTAAGAAAAAAACGACTGGTATTGCGGTCGCAAGTTTAGCTGATAAAAATTTGGGCGTAATCCGATTAGATGGACTTCAAAGGTTAAATGCGGGAGCGACTATAGGGGAATTTGTTAACATCCAACTAGCTGAAGTTTATCCCGCTGAAGAAATTATATTGACTCCAACCAGAGCTAACATCGACCTAAAGAGACAAGCTGACGCAATTAAAGGAAAACTTATCGATAAACCAGTTGTAATTGGAGATATCGTTGATGTACTTGGTGCGTTTATAACGAAAAGCGACGCAGATAATCCTATGAATGATTTTATGAAAATTTTACCTTTTAAGCTGGGCGCGAAAAAACGGCCCACTTTAGGTACATTAAGGTTAATCGTAGAAAACTCAAAACCCGCAGGTAAAGTAGTAAAAATAACGCGCGATACGAGAATTAAAATTAATAGGCGGGTGGCAGTACTCAATGTCTCCGGTGGAGTGGTAACTTACGACGATGTAGGAGGTTTAAGTGACGAGATACAGCGGATCCGTGAAATGGTAGAGTTACCGCTTAAACACCCTGAACTATTCCATAGGTTAAATATAGACCCTCCTAAAGGTGTTTTGTTTTATGGACCTTCGGGAACGGGAAAAACTTTAATGGCAAAAGCAGTGTCTCAAGAATCGAACGCGTATTTTATAACTATTAATGGTCCCGAAATAATGTCAAAATTCTATGGGGCAAGTGAAGGTAGGTTAAGAGAAATATTCAGAGAAGCAGAACAAAACGCTCCAACAATAATATTTATCGACGAAATCGACTCAATAGCTCCCAAACGAGTAGATACATCTGGCGAAGTCGAGAGAAGAGTTGTGTCACAATTGTTATCTCTTCTTGATGGATTAACGGGAAGAGGCGAAGTCATCGTAATCGGAGCTACTAATCGATTAAATTCAATGGATGAGGCGCTTAGACGACCAGGTAGGTTCGATCGCGAAATAGAGTTTGGCGTTCCAAATGTGAAAGGAAGGAAGGAAATCTTTCAGATTCACACGAGGGGGATGCCTTTAGCGGATGATGTTAATTTAGATCATTATGCAGAAATAACTCACGGTTTTGTTGGTGCTGATATTATGGCGGTGTCCAGAGAAGCTGCAATGTTCTCTCTTCGCCGGATACTTCCAAAAATTAATTTAGATGAACCTATTCCTAGCGATATTATTCAGGAGTTGGTAATTAAGGACGATGATTTTATTCAAGCAATCAACATGATTGAACCATCAGCCATTCGTGAAGTTATGGTAGAAATTCCTGACGTTAGGTGGGACGAAGTTGGAGGATTAACAGAAATAAAGCAAGAACTAAAAGAAGCGGTAGAATGGCCCTTAAAATATCCAAAAGTCTTCAAAAAAGCGGGAATTCGTCCTTTAAACGGAATACTACTCTTTGGACCACCTGGGTGCGGTAAAACATTATTAGCCAAAGCTATCGCGACAGAAAGCGCCTCTAATTTTATATCTATAAAAGGTCCAGAGATTTTTTCGAAATGGGTAGGAGAAAGTGAGAAAGCCGTCAGAGAGATTTTTAGAAAAGCTAGGATGGCTAGCCCGAGTATTATTTACTTCGACGAGATAGACGCTATTACCTCTGGTAGAGGACAAATTGAAGGTTCCCAAGTTTATTCTTCTATAGTGAATCAAGTTCTGGTTGAAATGGATGGCGTGGAAAATAGAAAAGGTATCGTGGTAATAGCTAGCACTAATAGACCAGATATCGTAGATCCCGCCTTTTTACGCCCTGGAAGGTTCGATCGTCTAATATTCGTTCCTGCACCTGAATACGAATCTCGGTTAGAAATTTTTAAAGTTCACACCCAAAACATGCCGTTAGCCGAAAATGTTTCTTTAGAAAAGATTGCTCGCGAAACTGAAGGATATAGTGGTGCAGATATCGAAAATGTTTGTAGAGAAGCGGGAATGCAAGCTATAAGAGAAAAGTTGATGTCTTTAGAGAGAATAGAAAAACGCCATTTCGAGTTTGCACTATATAAGATCAAATCCTCATTACCAATTGAAATAGTTGAAAAATACGAAAACATGGCAAAACAAATTACTCAATCGAGAAATATACGAGAAAGTTCAGCCGACCTCTATAAATAGGTTTTTTTCATTTTTAACTATTGTCTAGTTTATAATTTATTTTAAAAATTTACTCAATTAATGAATTTATATTCCATTACTTTGTTTATGATTATTTTACCTTATCATCAATTTCTGCCTTTAGTAGGCTTTCGTATAATCTCTTAATCAAATTTAAGTTAAACGCGTGAATAGGAGGGCGATTTAATATGATTCTTGCTACTTTTCTTTTCGCTTCGTATAATATCAAATTTTCTTCTGACATTTAAATTATCTCATTTTGATTATTTTATATTAGAAATCATGTAAAATAGAGATAAAAATTATATATTAGTTGTTATATCAGCTAAAGAAAAAACAAGAATATTTTGTGGATATTTACATGAAATTTTACTTATTTATAACATTTTATTAGATTTTTTTTAAAAATTCCTGTTTGACAGTGTTTATGTTTCATCTAATTACATTTATATTATAAGAAGCGATATTTTCTATTATGAGTACAGAAGTCAATTGGAAAGGACATGTAGCGAAATATCAAAACGCAATGAAAGAGCTTAATCTAGACTTTTGCATGTTAACGAGAGTCAAATCAATCACTTATCTCTCTGGATGTTTTGTGCCCTGGAAAAGTTATATTTTCTTACCGAAGGAGGGAGCAGGTGAACCAGAATTATTCACTGTTTTATTAGATGTGGAAAGGGTAAAAGCTGAAAGTAGTTTAAAGAATGTAAGTGGTTGGGGTCCAATGAAAGGTTTCTACTGGGAAAAGAAAATCCAGAAAGCAGCGAAAACCGCGGGTGTAAATAAGCTAAATGGAAAACCCCCCAGAATAGGAGTAGAGTTAGGGGTCGACATTTGTGTAACTGGACAGAATTTATCGTATTCGGAAGGACTTCTTCTTAAGAAGATTTTTCCCGGATGTGAATTAGTGGATTTTAACGACAAGATGGAACAGATTCAATTGATAAAAGAGCCAGAGGAAATATCTATGCTTAAAAAAGCGAGTGAAATTACTGATATAGGACAAAATACCGTTAAAAAGGCGCTATCCGAACGACCTGAAGGAAAAAAATTTACAGAAAACGAAATTGCAGGGATTGGTACAAAAGCGATGAGAGATGCGGGAAGCAATTACGAATGGACTTTCACTGGTAATCAGGAGATTGGATCCGGTTACCGTGCGAGTTATACATTTAATGGATGTACGCCTGCCACTAATAAGCTTGTAGAAGAAGGAGAATCGCTGTTAGTTGATTTACATAGCGAATACGGGTGTTATTTAGGGGATTTGAGTCATAATTACGTATTGGGTAAATGTTCTTCAGAATTAAAACAATTTAACGATGTGTACGAGCAGTTGTGTTACGCCTTAATAGAAAATATGAATGTTGGAACCACTTTTGAAGATTGTTATCAAGCTGTACGGAAAGTGGCCGAGAGAGAAGGATTTGGAAACGATCTATTCTTTGGAATTGGGCACGGAATAGGGTGTATTGGAAATGAGTCCTACCCAGTTGTATTACCCGGAAAAGAATGGGGCCCATTAGAATTTAAGGAAAACATGGTAGAAATTGCAGCGATCGTATTCAACAAGCCAGGATTAGGAGGGTTAAGGTTGGAGGTACCAACTCATGTAACAAAAAACGGGGCAAAAACGCTCGCGAAAACACCATTTGAAGTGGAGTATGTCTGACCATATACAAATTAATGGAACTAATCAATGAAAATCCTTAGTAAAACCGAGCTTATAGAAATTTTACAAAATCTCATACGGTTTAAAACGGAAAATCCTCCAGGCAAAACTCATGAAATAATAGATTTTTTGATTTCTAAGGTTTTCAAAGAAAAATTAGGATTTGAAAATCAAATTGTTGAGTTTAAAAAAAAGAATGTAGAATTAAGGAATCTTGTTACTAAAATCGGAAACGGAAAAAGAAAAATTGTACTTTGTGGGCATTTTGATGTAGTTCCCGCTGGTGATATAAGTCAATGGACTTACCAACCATTTTCAGCTGAAATAGTTGACGATAAAGTGTACGGGAGAGGTTCAGCTGACATGAAAGGCGGTTTAGCTATGATAATTGGAGTATTATTTCACTTTTTAGAGGAGGAAGATTTACTAAGGAAATTCACGATGTATTTCTTAGGAACTGCGGATGAGGAGAGCGGTATGAGTGGTTCAGCGATCCTTTCAAGGAGGGGAATAGTGAAAGATGCAGATTTCCTTATAATTGCTGAACCAACCAAATTAAATATAGGAATTGCCGAAAAAGGAGTGCTATGGGTTGATTTAATAGTAAGAGGAAAATCTGCTCATGGGTCGATGCCTTACGAAGGAATAAATTCCGTTTATTACACGGGAAAAATAATTAATCAATTGGACCAAACTTTAGATAACTTATCAAACGAGGTATTAGGCACATCTACTTTAAATATTGGAAAAATTGTGGGTGGAACTGTTAGGAATATAGTACCAGAACAGACTATTCTAAGTTTGGATTATAGGTTAATACCCGAACAGGATTTTAAACGCATTGTTGAGAATTTGAAACAGCTTGATGTTGCTCCCTGCACCCTTAAAACAAAAATAATATCGATGATGCCTGCTCTTCAAACAGATAGGAATCATCCCTTAATTAAAAATCTGCAATCTCTTTCCCATTGTGAGATTATGGGATTTCCTTATGGAACAGACGCTATTACCCTTGTAAAACCTAGAAAACCTGTGCCCTTTATGATATATGGTCCTGGAGATCCAAAAATAGTTCACCAACCAAACGAACATATAGAACTGAAACAGATATTTAATGGTATAGAGCGCTTAACTAAAGCAATATCAATGACTTTTAAATGAAGAGATATGATTATAGCGTACTTATAAAATTCTCTATTCTCTCCATAGCTTCTTCGAGTTTTACTTTTTCAGTCGCGTATGAGATGCGAAACATGTAATTGGAAAACGATCCAAAAATATTTCCTGGTACTACTGCAACCGCGTAATCTTGCATTAACCTTTTAGAAAATTCTTGACCGCTTAAATTAAAATTATTCGTAGAGGGCATGATGTAAAACGATCCACGAGGTTTAGGTACCATAAAGCCCATTTTCGTCAACTCATTATACACCAATAATCTTCGCTCGTTAAAGCTCTCTAAAATTGGCTTGAAAAACGCTCTATCTATTTTCATAGCTTCCAAGAAGCCGTATTGAGCCGCGTGATTGGTACCCGCGGCGGTATATTGGAGGTAAGTTTCCATCAGGTTTATTATTTCCTCCTTTGCAGCAACATATCCTAATCGAAAACCCGTTGCAGAAAATGTTTTGGACATCGCATTAATTGTAATGACACGATCGAACAATCCATTTAACGAGGCTGGACTGATGTGAGTTAAATCCTCATAAATGTATTTTTCGTATACTTCATCGCTAATTAAATATAAATCGTATTCGTTAACCAAATCTATAATATCGTCTAGCTCGGAGCGTTTTAATGTGTATCCAGTGGGATTATTCGGCGAATTAATTAATATAGCTTTAGTTTTTTCTGAGATATTGCGTTTAATATCGTTTACATTTGGACTAAAATCCTCATTTCGCTTGATTTCCTTAACTTTAACTCCGAAAAACGAAGAAAGATAGAAATAGGAAATGAAGTTTGGGGAAAATAACACTAACTCGTCACCAGGATTAAATAAGGTGGCAAAGGATAGCATTAATGCTTGACTTCCTCCATTAGCTAATATTAAATTCTTGTTCCAGTCTAAATCAATCTTGTTTTCACGTTTCATTTTGTTTTTTAATTGCTGTAATAGCTCGGGGATACCTCTTGTTGGTGCATACATGGTTTTCCCACTTTTGAGAGCGTCAATGTTGCCTTGAATTGCAGGGTTAGGTGTAGAAAAATCAGGTTGACCTATTCCAAGGCTTATTACATCTGACCGTCCAGCAGCGAGGTCGAAAAGCTCTCGAATTGAGGACTTAGGTGTGTTTGATACAATTTGAGACAAATCTTTCATAATTAGTCTAATTTAAATTAATATAAGGTAGTATATAAAATAGAAGATGTTCCGTTATTAACTTTTAGGGTAAGTTCCTTATCCTTGGTCAACTAATATTTGCCTTACTAAATTAACAAACGCTTTTTCGACATTTTCACCTTTTAAAGCACTCGTTTCAATGTATTCTATTGCATTAAGTTCCCGAGCGAGTTTCTGACCCTCTTCTGGCGATATAACTCTTTTATCTTCTAAATCCCTTTTGTTTCCAATTAAAATGAACGAAGCTTTTCTCTTTACAAACTTCTGGAAATCTTTCAGCCACTTTGAACCGACGCTATCGAATGTGTTGTGCCTTGTAATGTCAAATACAAGGAGAGCCGCAACACAACCTTGAAAATATAGAGACCTAACGATATTATATTTCTCTTGTCCTGCGAGATCCCAAAGTATGAGACGCGTTTTCGTGTTTTCAATGCTTACATCTTTGCGGATGATGTTCGCGCCAAGTGTCGGCTTGTAATCAGCTTGAAAAGTCTGGTCTACATACATGTTAATCAAAGAAGTCTTACCTACTGCAGAGTCCCCCAGAACAACTATTTTGAATACAAATTCGCGGCTGAAATTGTCCGTGCTCATTTCATTAGCATTCATTTTGGATATTTCATATATTGTCTTTTGTTATATTTAACTATTTATTTCGATCAATTATGATTAGTCTAATGACAAAATTATTGTGGTCTGGGTCCATTATATCTTCTTTTTTACCTTGAAATATTACTTTTTTTCTTGCAGTAAGAGTTTTTTCTAACGAATGCACGAGAAATCCCCTAAAAAAATCGCACGGTACTCCTACTTCTGAACAAAAAACGCAGTTTTTGACAGAAATTAAATACTCATTATTAACTTCCCTAATTATTTGGACTTTCCAGGATGTGTCAATTAGATGATTCAATTGAGCGACGATTTCTGGAAATTCTACTCCATAAGGGAACAAGTAGAAGGAAAACTTCATTCCTAAATTAAATAACAATTTTGTACTTTTATATAAAAGGAAGTTTTGAGCAGTTATAATTTTCTTAAAAGAGAAGAAATCAATCGTGTCCTCTGGGTTTATATTGCGAATATCCTTTAAATGTAAAAGCCCAGCTTCGTTTAAAATTGACTTCATGCCATCGTAATCCATGGTGTCTAAATACGCCTGGAGCAATGCGGTAACTACTTTGTTCTTTACCGTTCCAGAGTATTCTCCAATCATTGTATTAGATGTGTATCTTTATTTGGTTGTTATTCTTACAATTCTACTCCATAATTTTTAAGAATTCGATTTACAAGAGTGAGAAACGCAATTTCTACCTTTTCTCCCGTTTTCGCGCTCGTTTTGATGAAATCTATAGCGTCAATCTGGTCTGAAAGCTTTAAGCCTTCATCAGTGTTCACTAGGATGGAATCTACCATATCTATTTTATTCCCTATTAGGATAAAAGGAGCGTCCTTTAACGCGTATTGCTTGAATTCTTTCAACCATTTATTCGAAATATTATTGAAAGTATCTTTTCTGGTGATGTCGTACACAAGGAACGCACCTGCTGCTCCTTGGAAAAACATGTTTCTAGATAGCTCGTATTTGTCTTGCCCAGCAATGTCCCAAAGGATTAATCTTACCACGCCGTCAACTTGTTCGAGGCTAATATCCTTTATAATGATGTTAACCCCTAAAGTGGGTTGGTAATCCTCCTTAAAACTTCTGGTTAAATACTTATCGATTAAGGATGTCTTTCCCACCGCAGGATCGCCTAAAATCACTAACTTAAGACCCCATTCCGCTTTTACCGTTCTTTCAGTCATTTTGCTTAATGTAATTTAGTAATTCAAATTTAAGAGCTAAGAATTTACATAAATATAGTTACAATAAGACGAGAAGGAAATTATTCTCTTTTCTTATATTCTTAAACTAAAATTTCGTTTTTATATTTATCACAATCAAAAACATTACTAAATTCCCTTGTTCGAATTGAAACTCATCATTATTAATAGTAATTATCTCGAAGTATTTCGTAATCTTTAACCCTTCTCAGGTAAAAATGGGTACTCCATCAACAAAGTTTTCTAACAGCTTTTTAATGTAATTTAATATAATTAGTTATATAATAAATTCATAAACAAGGTCTTAAGATTTGACTTTTAACTAAAGAACCTGATATCTCTTATTATTACGATGTGGAAACCTTAACGGATGAGTTTGTCAAATCCGAGATGTAGCGGTTGATAAAAGAACTCAATGAGTCTGAAAGGTTGAGAGGAGAGTTAGAGTACAAGTGTGACGATTTTGCTAAGGAAACTTACGAAGCTCTTTACGACCGTTCGATTAGGCTAAACCAGCAAATTAAAATCTTTCAAAAGTGTGTCAATAAGCGGTCTACAGAAAGGATAAACCGATTACTCGGAAGGAAAGATTACACACAATATTTTTAACATTAATAGACATCCTTAAAAAAAAATAAAAAAAAATCTATTTCTCAATAGAATCAAGATATGTCTCTATTTCCCGTTGGATTAACTCCGGCTTCTTCGCTTCCATCCCACGAATTGCGAGCTTCTTTTCTATGTCTTGGCGATGCACGGTGTTCATTGCACAAAACGGAACTTCTTTAACTTTACTGGGGTCATCCGGATCGATTACTCCGTAATGTACGAGACACCTACTCACTCGTTCGAGGTCAAAGTTGTACGCGTCCTGAAAGTGCATCGCAGATACGAGTAAATTCTTTGTAAGAAGGAAATTTCCGGCAGAGCTTAAGCTTGGTTGGAAAATTAATTTCGAAAAGGATTGGAGCGTTTTAGAAGTCAAAATTTTGGCAGGATTTTTAACGTAGCGCAATAAACCTGCGAAATAATACGCCCTCATCACGTTTCGGTATCCTAAATCGGTTATGTCGTCGATAAAGTCCCCGACGGTTTTCGCTATCGCGCCGTAATCTTCGAGGTTGATGCCCTTTAAA
The DNA here is from genome assembly GCA_019058515.1 of Promethearchaeota archaeon. Next base: position 34,452 of record JAHPYY010000212.1, on the reverse strand, counting down.
AAGCTCGTAGGTTTGGGAGATTCGCGATTGCACACCATATCCCAAACCTTATTAGACCATCTGACTAATCCTTCCACGTCGAAATAGTTTTCGATGGGCTCCCACTCGTTCTTATCGTTAATTACAGCGATAGTAGCAAAGCCGCAATCTTGATGACTTACCGGGCTCCACGCGGGTAAATCGTCGAACCACGCAAGCAATTTAGTAAACTTGGCAGTGGTGGCGAGAGGATAAAAATTGGTAATTACATTATCAGTAACGCGATTAATATCAACTTTTAAATCAGAGGTTGTGTAGCGTAAATCCATCAGTTCTTCGAAACTAATACGCCCGCACAAGGAAACAGGTTGATACACGACCCCTGCGATAATGTCAGCGTTATCTTTAGCGAAATCCATTATTCCTTTTATTTGATCGTCATTTACGCCTTTTGCGATGACCGGAACCAACATTACTCCAGTTTGGCCTACAGCCCGAAAATTTTCAATGGCTTTTTTCTTCAACGGCCATAGATTGACTCCGCGTATCTTCTTCCAAGTTTCTGGAGAATCAGTTGCATCAAATTGTAAATAGATAGCATCTGTACCTGCTTCTTTTAATTCTCTGCAATACTCTACGGATTTTCCGCACCGAACTCCGTTGGTGGTGACCATTACTTCAACGAATCTCATTTCTTTGCCTTTTCGCACAATCTCCGGAAGATCGTTCCTTACGGTCGGTTCGCCTCCTGCAAGCTGTAACATTGCTGCGGGATAAGGTTTCATCGACCTGAAATGTTCCATGATTCTGACGATCTCATTGAATGTAGGTTCTACTATGTATCCTTTAGCTGATGCGTTCGCAAAACAAATGGGACAGGTAAGATTACATCGGTTAGTAACATCGATAAGGCAAATGCAGGGTGCCGACTTGTGATTTTCACAAATTCCACAATCGTAGGGGCATCCGTTTTTGATAGGTTTTATCCCCGATGACACGCATTCTGGTTTTGTAGAATTATTAATTGTTGATCCTATTTCGTCCGTAAACTCCAACTGCCACTTGTACTCGCGCGCGTCGATTGATATTTTGTCTTGAAATTCCCCGTGCTCTTTGCAGTTCTTTCTCATCATAACCCAATTAGTTTTTGGATCGACATAAAGTTCTGCTGGGATCTGAGTTAGACATTCGGGACATAGACTTGTCGTTCTTCTAATTATTTCTTCTGTCATTTCCATCGATTCCCTAATTATTTATGTAATAAAAATTCAAACACTTATTTAATTAATTAAAACGACTTCAATAAAAATGATTATGCTATTTTTAAAAATATGTTGGTTATTATAAAAAACTCACCTAAATGTTATTAAACTGATTGTGTGAATAATTACGCTAAGTCCATAACATTAAGACTTAACTTTACCTTCTTGAATTGCTCTACATTAGGAATACAAAAAAGTATTCACTTACCTGTTTGTTGTTACAATAAAGTCAGTATTAAAAATTTGATTAATCGAATTGAAAGAAAAATATCGGCTCATCTCCGAAAATGTCTACGACCTAATCAGCGTAATAAGCGAGAAATTTCAGTTCGAATATGTCAATAAATACTCCTTTATGCATACATTAGGTTATACTCCAGAAGAAATAATTGGAACATCTGCATTGATGTACATCCATCCAGATGATGTAGAAATGGCGGCTGAAAAGTTAAGGGAAAGCTTTAAAATCGGGTCTGGTTTCGCAGAGGTAAGGTTTGGGCACAAAAAGGGGCACTACATCTGGATAGAATCCAAAGGAAAGATATTTAAGTCGGAGGATGGAAAATCAAAAATACTAATCATCTCAAGAGACATCACAGAACGTAAAGCAGCAGAACTGAAGTTAAAAGAATCGGAGGAGAAATTTCGGCACCTTTTTGAGACATCCCCTAATATGATACTACTAGTGAATTCAAAAGGAGTTGTAATTGGTGCTAATCCTTTGTTCTTAAGATACGCTGGATTACATAAAGATGATTTAATTGGTAAGGAATTTCTTAATATCAAATGGGTAACGCCTCAAAGAAAGAAAGCTTACACGCAAGTCTTTGAGGAAACATTATAAGCAACGCTGTTCGAAGTTGAGAGAGAAAAGGTCATTAAAGTAATTTTACAAGATATACACAATCGCAAGGTGGCCGAAGAGAAATTAAAACAATCGGAGCAAAATTATCGCAAGGCGCACGAACGGGCTGAATTCTACAGAAGCCTCTTTTCTCACGACATGTATAACATTTTAACGACCATAGACGCTTGTTCCCAAATATACTCGTTATCTAAAAATCAATCTAATGTGCATACCGACCCAGATGATTTGTTCAAAACAATAGAGGAATCCCTCGCTAAGGCAAGATTACTAATTTCTAATGTACGGAACCTATATAAGTTAGAAAATGAAGATCAGTCGTCGCTAGACAAAATTAATGTGCTTAAAAGCATGAACGAAGCCATTAGTTTTATCAAAGGAGGTTTTAAAGAACGAGAGATTGAGATTTCACTGGAAAGTGAAAGCTATGATTTGTGGATAAACGGAGACCAATTTCTCGGTAATACATTTGAAAATTTGTTAAATAACGCTGTAAAATATAACGATCAACCCATCATTCAAATTACCATAAAAATTTCGAAACTTCGAATTGAGAACGTAGACATAGTCAGAATCGAGTGTATCGATAACGGAATTGGGATTGACGACGAGAGGAAGCGTGTTATTTTTCAAGAGGGGAATAAGGACAAAAAAGGGAAAAAAGGATTGGGTTTTGGATTATCAGTTGTCAAAAAAATTATCGATTAATTTAACGGCAAAATTTGGGTGGAAGATAGAATTGAAGGGGATAATACTAAAGGTTCCAACTTTATAGTACAATTTCCCGAGTATAAATGAGATATAAACCAATAATTTTATGTTTTAAAAGGTGACTCCAGCCACCACTGACCAAAGAGAGGTCAAACATATAAGGGAGAGAAAGGGCGAAACACGCAGATTTACTGCGCTAACCAAAAGACAAAAATCCAGGGTGTGGAGGCTGAAGTCTTGATTTTATGGTTTTTAATTTGGTATTAAAGATGCTTCTCTTATGATTTCATCTTTCTCTTAGTATTATAATAATTTTTCGAATTTAAATAATTAATGTTCAAGACTAAGTTCAACCCGAATATTAGACTTTTGAGTTAATTACATGAATAATCATCCAAATCTAAACCTCTTCTTTAAAAAAATAATTTGATGGTTTTAATTTGCGAAAAATATAATATCTTTTGAGAGTTAATAAACGAAAGTGCTTTAGTTATTGTAGGTATGAGGTTCGAGAGTAATAGAAATGAAAAATTCTGACCATACTGGCGAGAAAATGGAGAAAAAGGAACCAGAATTCAAAATAGGGATACCATTAATACTATTCGGCTTGCTAGGTTTTATAATTGCCTGGATAAACATGATAATAATCCTTGAATCAATGCAAGTTTGGTCCTATTTATCTATTATATTTACAACATCTGTACCTGGAATATTGATATCATTAAAGAATAGGTATTGGGGTTATAGCTATATGGGTGGCTTTTCAGCGTCTGGTATACCATTCTCAATTATAGTTGATCTTTTCATTGGTGGATACACATTTTTCACATCGATTTTTATTTTTGTGATTATGTGGCTCATATTTTGGAAAACATGGCGTTCGCTATCCAAATTATCCATGAAAGGAGAGAGAACTGAGATAGGTAATTAAGATAAGTTCGCTTGGATTGGATTTAAACTAGGTTTTAGAATTAATATAATAAATAAAAGAACCGTTATGTGAGAATGTTAATGGTTTCAATATTGACGTTAAGAATTTTAGGAACGCTTAAGAATTCCTGCTTTAACTTTTCAATAAAATCTCCTTGTAGTTTTTCCCCTAACAAATAAGTTTCGTAGAAGCAATTTTCCATTTCGTAGCATAACCCGGTTGTATGAAGGATATCTTTTGAAAGTTGCATTTGATTCATAACTTTTGAAATACCTTTCACGAGATTGGGTGAAAATTCCTTTAGATTAATGAGAATCTTTTTGATGTCGCTGATGTCCGTGGGTAAGCAACTCATTTTGACGTCTCTTTCCCTTGAAATGAACACGAGAAGATAATAGGGAGCCTCAGGAATTTCTCGTTTGGTTTCGTCAGGAAACAATCGATTTTCTTGCAGGTGACTTTTTGAGACGACAAGTCCAATAGAAATCTTATTTTTTGGTTCTTCTTGAGAATTTTCCATCTTAATTCAAATTAATGTGTAATTAATACCAGAAGTTGGAATATATTTTATTTAATTTACATATAAAATTAAATGTTATCTTCGTGTCATATTGATATTATTCGCTTTTTTTAATCTTGAGATCTTGTTTAAGCTTGAGTTTTAGCCTATAAACTACTTTGAATTTATTCTACAAGATAATGAGCTATAAAAAGAGATTTGACGGAACGAATTTCCAATACAACTTCAATATTGATCGTATTCACGGAAGTATGTCGAGGTTTTATGTAATATTTTTCGTGGACAAGGTATCTGGTTCGCTTTTAGTTAGCAAGCGCTATACAGAATTATCTGAGCTAAACTTAAAGGAAGATTTAATAAGCAATTTCCTAAGCGCGATAAATTCATTCATCCTTGAGATCAAAAACGACGAAATCCAAGAAATAAATTTTAAGGACACTCGCATTTTATACGAGCGAAGGAATCGGTTAATTTGTATTGCTTTGTCAAAAAAGACCAATCTTCAGATCGAAAGAATTATATTGCACGAAATTGTTCAGGACTTTTACTCGAAATTTGAACGAGAGATAAATACATTTAAGGGAATAATTAATCCTGAGATGCTTAAATACAGAGAGAAATTAAAGGACAGTAATCTAAACCGCTTCTTAAGATTTAGTATTAACTATTAAACTTTTAATACAATAATCGAGGAATGTAAAAACTACTTTATTGGAACGGGCTTAAACGACTCGCCGGCAATCGAATCCATTAAACTCATCAATGTCAGTTTCATATTTAGCATTTCGGAAACTTCTACGCATAAATGGTCGTATTTTTCAGTTTCCCGAGCGATTTTATAATTTTCCACGAGTTGATTAAATTCCTCTTCAAGTTTCTTTTTTATAGTAGCTTGGTTCTCTAAATCCAATTCTTGCCGAGACAACCAGTTATTTATGTGTTGCTTGATCTGTATTTCTATGTCGTCGTTTAAATCGTAACACACTAATTCTTCCTCGTACACTTTCGCGCTATTGAGGTATTCCTCGTCACTATACATAGGTTTTAGCATCAAACCTAAATTGATAATGAGAGGTCTCAATTGAAGGTTTTCCAAGGAGCCAGAAAGTAGTCTTAATACTTCCTTTTTTTGTTCAAGTTGAGAATAATCGATATATTCTTGAATAAAGTGCATTAACGCGCTTTTAACTAGAAGCTCGCGATAATCTTCGGGTTTTTGAAACCGAATTTCGAGTGAATCCACGATACAATTATACACCGATTTCATAAACGGCTTTATGTCTCGGAACATCGAAAAATTCTGAACAAACGATAAAATTATATCCAAGACTATTAATTTTTGGTCTTCGGTAAATCTCTGTAGAGTTCTATTCAAATACTTCTCTAATTCGAACACTTCCGAGGAAAGGTTGAGAAACTCTTGGACTTTAATTAAGTTTGTTCGAAGTACCATCATATGAGGTTCGATGTTAATGTATTTAAAACTATTTCTTTATCACGTATAAGATTTTAAATCAAATTGACATTAAAATCTAAGTTTGAAAAAAATTTGTTCTATGTCTACGGACATAAAAACGACTAGGCTAGAATGTCATGAGAAACTTAGGGTTATAAAACACAGTTATCGATACTATCAAAAAATTCACATTTAAGAAGAAAACCTTAGTTCTAAATTAATTATCGAAATCCCTATTGTAGGATACAAATTGAAGCTTGTCTTCTTGATACAATATGCAATCGCAGCAGTAAAATTCCAGTATTCTGTTGTTCCATAAGTTTGCAACTCCTTCAGGACCAAGATGTCTATTAACGCGATAAAAATCTGGAATATCTAACGGTTTGTGACAATTGTAACATTTACGTTCGGTAAACTCTATCAACTCTCTTAACTGATTTAATTGTTTTACATACCTTAGATTCGAAATTTTCATCAACTTTGGCAAACTTAATCCAATAGGCAGACTGATTCCAATTAAAATTGTAGAATAAATCGTAAAATTCGTGAAATTATCGATTTTATCTGCTCCAAGTATGAAAAACAGTAGATATATAAGTGAGATAAAAATAACATAAACAATCCCACTTTTAATGTATTCTGATTTCATTATATTCTGGTATTTCTTTTTTGCAATTTTACCTTGGAAGCTAACTTAATTACCATAATGAACCATCATATTTACACTTTTTATTAACACATTTTCTTCTTTTTTGGACATATGACCAAAAGATCATGTTTAAATTTTCTAATAAATTTTACTTAACTAAAGAATTTGCGTTAATAACTATTTTAAATTTCAATTGAATAAGATGGTTAACACAAATACAATAAATTCTAAAGAACGACAAAACAAAAAGAAATCAGAAAAAGAAAATACTATGAGATATCAATTTCCTTTTTTTTTAGAACTCCCTGTTGATCCTCCTTTACCAGTCGGAAGACATGATTTTCAAAAGATTAGACAATTCGTCCTTTTAATGATCCTTTCAAGAAATATAGAAGGAATATCTGCTTACCAATTAGAGAAATATAACTTTCCTAGAGGTTCACTTTTAAGGGATATCGAAAAATTTGAGGAAAAAGGATATGTTATTACTCGGGAAGAAGTTATTGAGGGTAGAGTAAATAAACTTCATTCTCTAACTGAAAGTGGTCTAAATCATCTAAAAGAATTACAAGCCTTCTTCTCAAAAACTTCCGCTCTCATGGCTGAAATAGCTCCTCTGGAGATTGAAAGTTATGGAAAGTTATTCATGAAGGAGATGTTAAAAGCAGCGATAATTGAACAGATAAAATCCTTGGAGTCGAAAAAGGATGGCATAAACTACTTCGAAAAAATAAGCCTATGGGTAGATTCAGCGATAACGAGATTAGAAAATAAAAGAGAGAAATTTAGATATTTAAAACGCAAAATTGAAGAACTTCTAGTAATAATTGAAAGTGAAGAAGAATTAAATCGGAAACAAATCGAGAAATTTGTTTCAGATTCCCTCTGAACTATAACAACAGTTAAAAATCAGTCTTTAAAAAATTATGAATGAAAATATAATAGATGTAAGAAACCTTACAAAAATTTACAATGATGGAAATGTATTAGCGGTAGACAATATAAGCTTTTCTATTAAAAAGGGAGAAATTTTTGCGTTACTGGGTCCAAACGGAGCGGGAAAAACCACTACCATCAGTATGCTAGCTACACTTCTCAACCCCACAAAAGGGGATGCATTCGTCAACTCTTACGATGTTTCTAAAGATTCGAGTAATGTAAGAAAATCAATTGGCATCGTATTTCAAGAACCTTCGGTCGACGGGGACATGAAAGCTCGTGAAAATTTGGAGCTTCACGCAATTTTGTATGGGATGTCCAAAAAACAGAGACGAGAGAAAATCGAGGAAGTATTGAAATTAGTCGACTTACAAGAACAAGCAGATATGTTTGTAAAAAACTATTCTGGGGGTATGAAACGTCGCTTAGAAATTGCACGAGGTCTTATGCATGCACCAAAGGTTTTGTTCTTAGACGAACCAACTTTGGGTTTAGACCCTCAAACAAGAAGGAAGATTTGGGATAAAATAAAGGAACTAAACGAGGGGGACTTGAAGATGACCATTTTAATAACAACGCATTACATGGAAGAAGCCGATGTTCTCGCCAATAGAATCTGCATTATGGATCACGGAAAAATTATTGCAATGGATACGTCAGAAAACTTAAAGAAGCAACTTTCGGGTGATGTTATCGATCTTGAACTTGAAGACACGATTGATCCATTATTATTCCGAGAATTCTTAGAAAGAATAAGGTCCATACCCGAAATCAAAAATGTGAGTCTTGGAAACCCTCAAGTTTCCCAAGAATTTCCTGATATAAGCATGAATCTTCCCAAAAACATGCCGAATATAAATCCTGAAATGATAAAAGCTCGCATTCGCGAAACGATGTCAGATCCAAAAAAACTGATAAATTCTTGGAAGCGATTTCCAATGTCTGCTCAAATGTTTTCAAACGCACCGTTCGCAATGAAAAAGAAAATCGCAGATATGATTCCTGAGGATCTAGTGAATCAGGTACCAGAAATTATTCGTGATGAACTCGTTAAAATTAAAAAGGGTGAAATACAACCAGACGAAAGCGACGACAATCCAAAACTATCCATTTCATGTATGAATGGCAGTAAACAGATATCAGAGATCATCCAAAAAGTGAACGAGTACAATCTTTCTATAAAAAATGTGAACATGCATCAACCAACCTTGGAGGATGTGTTTTTACATTTCACAGGAAAGGAAATTAGAGCGGAAACCGCTAACCGCGCTAAAAATATAAAGAAAAGAATTCAAATGCGACAATTAACGAGGTGAACGAGGATAACAGAATTAGTGAAAATGGATTTAAAATCAAACTGGACCGTAATATGGGTATTAGCTAAAAGAGAGATTATGGGATATTTCAGATTCAAATCCCGAGTTATTTCGTCAATAGCGCAATCCGTATTATTTTTACTTGTGTTTAGTGGAGGTTTCTTTATGATAGATATCAACATCCAAGGGATGGATATAAGCTCTACAGCCTTTTCGGCTTCTGGAATCGCTGCAATGACCATTCTATTTTCGGGAATATTCGGTGGGATGGGAGTCATGAGAGATAAAATGTTTGGATTTATGAAGGAACTGTTGGTTGCTCCAGTTAATCGAACGACTTTAATGGTGGGAAGAACGCTTGGTTTGTCGCTTCAAACTGTAATTCAATGCATGATAATACTAGGATTAAGTATCGCTTTTGGTTTCTTTGGTTACGATATTTCTCTAATTTGGCGAGTTATTTTAGTAATTCCGGCAGCGCTATTCATTAGTATTGGCATTATTGGAATGGGATTAACAATTGCTTCCAAGTTAAAGGATTTTCAAGCGTTTGGACTAATCCAAACCTTTATTGTAATGCCAATGTTCATGTTATCAGGTGCTTTATTTGCCTTCAATAACATCCCATTTGTCATGCAAATTGTGACCATGATAAATCCGTTCGCGTACGGAGTAGACTTGTTTCGCTATTTACTTCTTGGTGTGTCTTACTTTCCACTTTGGCTGAACTTATTAGTACTTTTAGGTTTTGGTAGCGCGTTAATCTTAACGGGTGCAAGATCTTTTTCGAAAATGCAGGATATATAACTTTTTTTTGGTTTTTTAACTTTTCTTCTTATTTTTTTTATTCTCTAATACCATAATTTTTATCTTATTTTTTCCATTTAACTTAAACATAAATAATTCCTTAGAATATGACATTTTTAAAGTTTCAAGATAGAAATATTCACTATCAACTGAAGGAAAACAATAGTGAGAAGATAATTATCTTTATTCACGGCTCGGGAGGTAATTCCAAAGTATGGACCAATCAATTTCAAATTGACTTAAAATGGGATTTTATTGCGATAGATCTCCCAAATCATAACAAGTCAGATATTTTTCCAAACATATCCTTAGATCTCTATGTGGAAGTGGTGAGGACAGTAATAAACGTACGTAGGTATAAGGATATCGTGTTATGCGGTCATTCGCTAGGTGGAGCCGTTATCCAAGCGTATTATTATAAATATCCTTCTGAGGTATCTGGCTTGATTTTGTGCGATACAGGAGCTAGACTTCGAGTCAGCCCTCGAATTTTTGAAAGCTTGAAAGCCGATTACGAACAATTTATAAATTCTCTTCCTAATGGTGCATTTTATCGAAAAACACCTAAAGAAATTATTGAACAGTACTTAAACGAAGCAAGACAAGAAAGTGCTGATATTACTTTTAGAGACTTTAGCATTTGCGACGAATTTGACACGCTTGAAAAAACAAGCGAAATAAAGATACCAACTTTAATAATATGTGGTACAGCAGATAAACTTACACCCGTTAAGTATTCGCAATTTTTACGAGAAAAGATCGAAGATTCTATGCTTGTGTTGATAGAACAGGCTGGACACATGGTTATGATAGAAAAACCCGAGGAAGTAAATAACGCAATTCAAAAATTCATCACAGAATATCAGATTTAAGTTAAAGTATGCCAAGATTCTATACTTACGGTCCATTTAACTCTCGAAGGTTAGGGTTGTCGTTAGGTGTAGATATCTTACCTAAAACGAAATATTGCACATTTGATTGTGTATATTGTGAAATCGGTAATACCATTAACCTCGTATCCCCTTATTATGTAATTCAACAACCCCCTACTCACAATTTCTACAAAGAATTGATAGAATTACTTCCCTACTTTCCAAATCTAGATTCTATAACATTTGGTTACAACGGAGAACCAACGCTGAACAAATATCTACTAGAATACTTAGAAATTACAAAAAAGGTAAGAAAAAAAGTATCTTGGCAGAACAATCCTCCAAGAATAACTCTATTTACTAATTCCAGTACGCTTTTTAGAAATGAAATTAGAACGAAAGTATCTCAATTTGAATACATACTCGCTAAAGTAGATGCTGGTATTGAAAGCGTGTATAGATGGGCAAATCGTCCCCATAACGATGTTCCTAAACTTAGCGTGATTATAGACTCGTTAATTAACCTTCGAAAAGAAAAACCTGTAAACCATGTGCTCACGCTTCAGTGTTTAATTTATAATACTTACGAAAGCGACCTTAAATCAAACAACTCTGCTGACAATATCGAAAATTTAGCGTTAGCAATTAAAAAAATTCGACCCGATAAAGTGCAAATTTATTCTGTGGCTCGAATTCCCTCAGAACACCTTGTTTATTCTATTGATAATAAAAGAAAACAAGAGATAATTAATATTTTAAAGAATTACGTCAATATTGATACAATTAGTATAAATTATTTTTAATGTAATCTATCTTCAATCCCCTCAAAGGTGCATGCTAATGAGCCCAAATTGTATAGCCGGCGTTGACATAGGAGGTACATGGATAAGGGTGGCAATTAGCGACTTATCATTGAAAGAATCGTTAATTAAAGTTAAACTACGAAGAACACCTAAAGAAACTAAGTTTTCTATAGGCGAAGGCGTATGTAAGCTCCTTTACGAATTACTCAATGAAAATGGTTATAAAAAAGACGAGTTAATTGCGATAGGTTTAGCAACAGCTGGTCCTATAAATACGGAACAAGGAATTGTTTTCAATAATGCGAATCTCGGCTTTCGGGAAATTCCCTTGAGAGAGCCGATTCAGAAAGAGTTTCCGGATACACGATTCCATATCATGAATGATGGTAATGCTGCAGTGCTAGGAGTCCATTTCTTCGAAGCTTCTGAAGAAGAAAAGGATAATCTCATCTACCTCACGATCTCTACAGGAATCGGAGCTGGTGTTATATGTAACGGACACTTGCTTACTGGTAAGGATGGAAACGCAGCAGAAGTCGGACACGCTCTAGTAAAACCTAGAAGTAAGGCAAAGTGTAACTGTGGAGCTTACGGCTGTTGGGAAGCTTTTAGCTCAGGTACGGGAGTGAGAAATAGAGCTTTAGAAGAAATCGAATTAAACCATTTAAATTACGATGTTTTAAAAAAAAATTTAAATAACGACATTTCTACATTAACTGCGAAGGAAGTTTTTCAAGCGGCGAGAAAAGGAGATGAGTTATCAGCAAAAATTGTTAATGACTGCGTATTTTATTCCAAAGTAGGCATAGGGATTATCAACAATCATTACGATTCAACTACAATCTATGTAGGAGGAGCCATGATGCGAGATCATGAAATCATACTTCCTCCGATAAGGAAACAATTCCAAGAGGAACCAATTCTATTTACAATTAACCGTCCCCCTAATATTAAACTGACGAAATTTAGAGAAGATGTAGGCCTAAAAGGAGCGTTAGCATTGGTTAAGTATAAAATTGAGAATCACAAAGTTTTGAATTAACAATATTAACATAGATATGACGGAGAATCAAGATTTAATATTCAGTTTAAGCGGAATAAGAGGAATCTTTGGAAAAGCCTTAACTTTGGAGACTGCTAGAGCAATCTCTCACGCATTTGGGTTATGGTTAAAATCGAAAGAGAAGCGGGTCATTGTCGGGAGAGACACTAGACCAAGCAGTGTTCAATTATCAGACCAAGTTATTAAAGGTTTGATTACTTCTGGATGTGAAGTATATAATGCCGAGATAAGTCCCACTCCAGCAATTATTTACGAGAAAAACAAGCTAGGTCTTGATGGGGGAATAATTATTTCGGGTTCTCACAATCCACCAGAGTGGAACGCGTTAAAATTGATCTCTGAAAGAACATTTATCGGTCATGACGAATTAGAGGAGGTATTAATACAATTAGAATCTAATTCGATACAAGTAAATATAGAAGCTATAAAATTAAAAGCGGGTTTAATTAAAGAGGTAAATGCCAATGCAGATTACACTACGGCTCTTTTAGAATTTTTAAATAAAGATAGAACTGAATTTACAAAATCTTTTAAAGTAATTCTAGATACTGGAGCCGGAGCCGGGAATTATGTTACTCCCGCAGTATTGAGGGGCTTAGGCTGTGAAGTAATAACGATTAATGACGAATTAGACGAAAACGATCAATTTCCAAGAGAAATTGAACCCATTGAGGAAAATTTACAGGATTTGATTATCAAGGTCTGGAAGGAAAAAGCCGACATAGGTTTTGCCCATGATTGCGATGCGGATAGGTTGGCGATAGTCGGAAATGATTACAAATGTTATTTCGAAGATGTAGGTCTTGCAATCATTACCGATCATTACTTAGAAGAGATGGAGCGAGAGGGGAAAAAAGTAATATTTGTGACAAATGTAGCTTCTTCTATGAGGTTTGAAGCTCTCGCCATAAAACATGGTGCAGAACTTATTAGAACCCCAGTTGGAGAGAGATTTCTAGCAGAAAAAATGCACACACTACAGAGATTTTGTTCCGATTCTGAGGAAATAGTAATATTTGGTGGAGAAGGATCTTGTGGAGGGATTATCAATCCTTCTTTTAATCTAGCTCGAGACGGTATTTATGCCGCAGCAAAGATCATAGATATTCTATCTAAAACAAACCAACCTATATCGAATTTAGTTTCCAAGTTGCCAAAATATTACTCTCATCGCGCAAAAATTAACCTGAAATCCAATAATGTCCCTTTAATCATTAATAAACTAAAGCGAGAACTATACAGTGAGGGTGAGAAAGTTGATCAAATAGATCAAGACCTAAGATTCGGCGAAGAAAGAGAGTGGTTTGTATTAATTCATCCTTCAAATACGGAACCAGTTATAAGAATTATAAGCGAAGCCAAAAGAGATTCTTTGGCGAGAGTTTATTGTGAAACCACGGCAGAATTGGTAAAAATGGTAATCGACAAAGTAAATTCGTGATAACTTAATTCATATTAAAGTTTTAAACTCTCTCCCATTAAATTCCCATTATTTGACTGGAAACCAAGCTCAAGCCCATAAGTTTAAATAACTACAAATAATAATAGATAATACTAATCTAAAAAAAATGATTATGATGGATACTAATTATTGCGTATGGAATGGGACACAGATGTCTTATACGGTAGTCCACATGCCATTTGCTTGTATTGTATCCACAAAATTGAGTTAACGCGTTTAACTTCTATCCCTTCTTTGATTCTCTCTTAGGTTCTCTTTACTAAATTCTTCATATTATAATATTTTCTACTAATGATTCTACTAACTTAGATAACAATAAGCTATTTTACTTTAAATTAAAACAATAGAGGGGATGATTTGTTTTGCGCGTCTTCATATATTTAAAAACAAAAGAGGAAAAGAAAATGGAAAGTAAAGCATTGGAAAACACAATAAGCGAGCCTTATGTAAGCGAAAAACGTGCCATGAGTCACAAAGAGATTCGAAAGTGGAATAGAAATGTGAAAAAGCTGTATGTATTTCAATTCGTGTTTGGGTTCTTCCTGATTTCTGGAGTTATGATTCCGTTTTTTACTCAGTGGGGACAATTAACTTTCGTTGAGATAATGCTGGTCCAATCTTATTTCACCATTTGTGTATTAATACTCGAAATTCCGTGCGGAGCGATAAGTGATTATTTTGAAAGAAGAATCTCGCTGTTTCTTGGAAGCGTTTCAATTGTAGCAGCATCGATCGTATACACAATTGCACCTAGTATAGTTTTCTTCATATTGGGAGAAACTTGCTTCGCATTTGGTCACGCCTTAATTTCGGGGACTGATCAGGCTGTTCTTTTCGATACGTTAAAGAAAATAGGAAAGGAAAGCGAAATCTCAAAAAAAATGGCGATAAGTCGAGGGTTCCTATTAGCAGGAATTACCATATCTGCTCCTATAGGATCTATCCTAGCGTTTTTCACCTCGTTACCGATGGCAATGAGAGCGATGTGCATACCTTTTACCGTGGCTGCGATTATAGCGCTGTTAATTAACGAACCAAATCACGACCTGAAACAGAAATCTGAAAACTACCTGAAACTCGTGATTTCAGGACTGAAAACTATGAAACGTAGCAAGACGCTTAGAATTCTAGCGTTTGACATGATACTGGCAGAAGTAATGGTGTTCTTCCTAATTTGGATATATCAACTTTACTTAGACGCTTTATTCATTAACGAGGTGTTCTTTGGATTCGTCGCAGCAGGTATTACGCTCTCGGAAATACTCTTCACAAATTTAGCACCAAAATTAGAAAGTAAGACTAAGCATAAGAAGGCACTACTAAGAGTATATACACTGATTCCTGGCTTAGGGGCAATTTTGATGGCGTGGATTTACTTTACTCCAATCAGTATGCTTTTATTATTCATAAGCATCGGATTTGGAATGGCTAGAAGCGTCTTATTCGTAAAAACAATCAATAATCAGATTGAATCGAAGAATAGAGCAACCGTATTAAGCACCGTTAACATGATAGGAAGTTTGGTGAGAACAATATTATATCCTCTTATTGGATTAATTGTCATGCTAAATTTAAATGTCACATTTTTGCTACTAGGTATAGTGTTGATAATAGTTAGTATTTTTACAAGAGTTAAAAGTAAATATTTCTAACTTATTTTTTTTTTATAATCTCACTTAATTTTTAAGATACAATTAGATTTCTCTTAGTTTTTTCAACACCTTGATAACCAATTTTTCGCTTAGTAATTCCCTCAATTCGCTTTGACTAGCCCGTTTCAATCCCGCAACGCTACCAAAACGATTGAGCAATTTATTTCTCGTCTTAGGACCAATTCCTTCTATTTCTTCCAGTAGAGATCCTCTTATTCTTTTTTGTCTCTGCTTTTTGTGTAATCTAACGGCAAATCTATGAGCCTCGTCCCGTATCCTCTGAAGAAGGTGCAATTCTGGGGAATCTTGGGAAAGAATGACTGGGTTCTTTTTATTTGGTAGAAAAACTTCCTCTAATCTTTTAGCTAATCCTATAATAGGGATTGATTCTAACCCCAATTCTTTAAGAACCAAAAGAGCACCGTTTAATTGACCTTTTCCACCATCAACTAAAATCAAGTCCGGTAGTTCCTTATCATTTTTAACTAGGTAACTATACCTTCTATTGATGACCTCCTTCATCATGAACACATCATCTGGGGTGGTTTTAGTTCGAATTTTGTAATGTCTGTAATTCTTCTTTAAGGGCTTTCCATCGAAGAAATAAACCATAGAACCCGTAGCGTCACCTCCTTCTATATTGGAAATATCAAAACCTTCGATTGATTTTGGAATTTGAGGTAAATGTAGCTTTTCCTTTAAGGAATTCATGGCGAGCTCTAATTGGGATTTCTCTAATAATCTTAGCTCCTCCATCTCGAGTTTTTGCTCGATTAGAACTTTAGCGTTTTTAATTGTAATCCTTAACAACGCTTTCTCGTGCTCATTCATTGGGGATCTAATGCGAATTTTGGGTTTAATATCTTTTAAGTAATTGATTATGGATTTTAGCTTCTTAGAATAATTTGGAATTATGATTTCGTCGGGAAGGTCAAAGTGAGTGTCCTGATAATATTGCTCCATCATCGAAGGTAAAATGTCGTTTTTTTGAATCAGTTTATCCCTTAAATCGAAAAGAAATGAGTTTTTATTCGAAATTCGTCCCCCTCTTATGTAAAGAATAACGAATGCTGCGAATTTATTCTCTAAATGGGTTCCAATTATGTCCTTGTTCGTTTGTTGGTCGATTATGACATGCTGTTGCGTTGTTGCGCTTTTAATGGCGCTTAATTTATCTCTCCATACTGCTGCAAGCTCGTAATCTTGTGCTTTAGAAGCAATTCTCATCTTTTCTTCTATTTGATTAAATAACTCTTTTGTTTCTCCTTTCAAAAATAATTCAATATTCCGAATATTCTCCAAATAATCTTGCTTTGATATCTTTTCAATGCAAGGTCCTGGACATAGATTTAGTTGATAATAAATACAAGACCTATCTTTCGCACATGTAGGTTTTTTACAGGTACAATAAGGGAAGATTTTTCGTAAATCTCTCAGAATTCGCTGAATTTCCTTTTTATCCGTATAAGGTCCTATCACGAGATTATTTTGTGTATATTTTTCGGGGCCTCTTATCACTTTAATCCTTGGGTATTCTTCGGAGTAAAAGATTGCCACATAGGGATAGGACTTGGAATCCTTCATATGAACATTAAACAACGGTTTGTGAGTCTTTATTTGGATGTTCTCTAAGATTAAGGCTTCCTTTTCATTTTCGGTTACTATGTATTCAATTGTAGTTATTCTTTTGACTAATTCTTTAATTTTTTCCTCGTAGTAAGGATCGATATAAGAAGTTTTTAGAAAGTATTGGTTTACTCGCTTTTTTAGATTCGATGCTTTTCCTACGTAAATGACCTTTCCCACTCGATCCTTAAATAAGTACACGCCTGGTTCGTTTGGTAAACTTTTCCGCTGTAATGCTACATCGGTCATCCTATTGTTACTTGCCACAAAGTGGCATTTCTAAAATTCTACTAATCTGCAATGGTTTGAATAATTTTTAATAATGTAGAGTTAAGTTTCTAATTTATTTTGCAAATTTAAAGTTTAATTCAATGTGGAATTACTAATTAATTATATTTACGATTAACTTTTTTAATGTTAAAACACATCCTTGATTGATATTGAGCAATGAGATAGCTTAATGCATTATTAAATATCACAAAAATCGAAAAATGACCTCAATTAGAATTTGTCCTCGATGTAAAAAGGCAACGCTTCGACAAGCCTTCAATGTATCTGGATGGTTAGGTCCAGATATGTACGAGTGTACGAATTGTAAATATGTAGGGGCTTATTTTATTGAAGTAGATACCGAGGAATTTAATGGGGAGCAGTAATAATTCTAAGGAAAAATATTCGTTTAGAAATGCTAAAAAATTGATGGGAATATAAGATTTTTTACTTGGGTTGTTATCATTATAACTAAATTTTTAACGATAAAAATTTTATTTTATCTTTAATTTTATGAATTAGTGATCACAAAATGAGTACAACTGGTAAAACTGATATTATCATCGATGTTAAAGAACTTAGTTATAAAAGCGATTCCCACGTTGAGGATTTGATGAGGTATCTAGCAGAACTACTCCCGCAAATCGATCTTTCGAGAAGTGGAAACGAGTTAATAATAACTACTCCTAAATCGTTTTCGAAAAGAATTTTAAAGTTAAGGTTGAAGAAATTCCTTCACAAACGGAAATTAAAGGAAGAATTTCGAGCTATTGCTTTAATTAATCCTGAAAAAGAAGGATATGTAATAAAGGAAAGAAAGAACCTACAATTAGCTTATTATTAGTTTTTAATAGTATTTTTAACACTTCTTTCTGTACTTTAAATGTGAATAAGAAAGAATTAAACCTCAATATAGAATCTGTAAATGATATTTCGAGATGTCTAACTATAGCCAGTTTGCTTGAAGTTTCTGGGTATCCAAAGCCAGGAAATGTACATAGGACTAAGGATTTTGAGGCTACCCGGTACGAACATTTTTTAGCAGCAATAGCATCTCTACAACCTAATTATATCGAATTTTGTCAAAGAATTTATGAAGTGGATGATTTTTCTCAACCTAACTACTCATATGTTAGTTTAGGATCTTTTTTCACTCAAGCAACTCAAACTATGATGTCTTGGCAACATGGAGGTAATGTATTACTAGGACACATATTGATACACTCGCCTCTTGCCGCTGCTGCTACCTTATCTTTGAAAAAAGCTGAGAAGTCATTTGAGAGTTTTACGCGAAATATCGATAGAATTATAAGCGATGCAACTGTAGACGACACCGTTCAACTTTACCAAGCAATCAAATTGTGTCACCCTGGAGGATTGGGTTCAGTTGAGAAATATGATATTAATAACGAGCAATCAATTAATCAACTACAAGCTGATAATATTAAATTGAAAAAAATATTCCAATTGTCTGAATCTTACGATTTGATAAGTGCAGAATACTCTAATTGCTTTTCTCTAATTTTAAGAGAGGGTTTACCAACCTTTTACATGTGGAACGATAAATTCAACGATGTAAATATTTCAATAATAAACACCTTTTTGATGATATTAGCGTCCCATCCTGATACGCTCATAGCTCGTAAAACTGATATTTATCAAGCGAAAAAAATATCTCAAAAGGCAAAAGAAATCATATCTTATGACGGTTTGGGATCTAAAAAAGGTAGAAAGTACATAATAGAATTAGATACATTTTTACAAAAAGAAAAAGGAAGGTTAAATCCAGGTACCACAGCAGACATTACTGCGGGTATTATTTTCTGCGCATTATTATTTGGCTTTCGGTTTTGAAATAAAATGAAAAAGTTTTTCTAGGATGGTTCATAAAAGAATATTAGAGAATATTAACAAAAGAAATTTGTGATAAGATTGGAATTTTGTGATGAATGTGGAAACATGATGCTCCCCTCTACTTCAGAGAATGGCGAAAAAATATTGAAGTGCCGTTGTGGCTATGTTAAGCAGTTTACAGAAGAAGCATCACAATCTTATAAAATTTCGTCAAAAATTGAGCAACCTCTAAGAAATGAGGTTGTAAACACAGCAGAAATTATGAAATGGAAGGAAGAAAATTTGAGAAGTACAATAAAAGATTTTAAATGTAGAAAGTGTGGATATAATAAAGCTCAATTAGAGACGCGCCAGACTAGGAGTGCTGACGAAGGTATGACGCATTTTATAATCTGCTTGAGGTGTGGGGCAATGCGAAAGATAGGGAGTTAATTAAAGCCTTTTTAGCTTTTTTAAAGTATTTTCAATTCTTATTTTATCTGTCGTGTGTTTAAATTGTATTTTTATGACTTTATTCCGGGATTTTATCCCAGATATGATAATTAGCTCATCGTTTGATAATTTCAGTGCCTTTTTAAAAACCTCAATAAGTTCTCTATTCGCTTTATTTTTAACGGGTTTGGATTTGAGAAAAACAAACAATTCATCTTCGATTATTTCTACTTTTTGCTTGATGGAATTTGGTTTTACCAAGACATGAATTAAATATTCAAAATTTGAGATTTTCGTTAAGAAACTCATAAGTTTGAGGATTTTTTTTAGAGAATGAATTCGTCTGCTTTTTCTTTGAGGAATTTGTATGAGGCTTTTGATAACCTTATACCTCCAGCTAGTTTGTGCCCTCCACCCTGCCCTCCTAACCTTTCTTTTATATTACTAATGATTTTATTAACACCATAACCGTTGTGTTGTTCAAGAAATTTACGGGTACAACGAATGCTTAGTTTAATCGTATTCGACTTTTTTTCCACTCCTCCCAATAAAAGTAATTTGTTAGGATCAAATATCTCATTAACAGCGCTAAAACTTGCAGTATCGCTCCAATTACTAGGCGGTATTCTTCCCTTTACTTCAATAAAAATGGCGTTGTTTGTTTCTAGCGTTGATAATTCGTCCGATAAAATTTTCAAGTTTCTTACAAGATTTTCCACATACTCGATATAAATATTTTTGGCGTATCTCGTAGGTTTTTGAAGCTTTATAATAGAAAGAGCTGCGCTGATGTTTTTAAAACATAACACATTTAATAGTAATGCGTGTTCAAACGCAAATTGTAACAACTCTTGCTTTTGAGGTAATATTGCATAGTGACCAACCTCGACATTAGGATTCTCCATGTTTGAAAGGATCTTCTCCGTCTCCTCCTCATTTAAATCTGCAAGTTTTTTATTAGGATCGATTTGGATATTGCTTAAAAAGGATTTAATCTTTTTTTCGTCTCCACCAAAAGAAGGAATAAACGGTAGAATAGAGTACTTTAAGGAATTTTTAACTGTATCGTGCATAGAACCAAATAGTATCAATCCTTTTTTATCCAAAAAGATCTCCTCATCTAAAAGCTCTTCATATATCTCTTTATTAAACGACGTAAGCTTGTCCATGCTTTTTAAAGAATCTCCGGCGATGCCAATTATCGTTAACCAACCTTGATTAATAACATTGGGTCTTATTCTCTTTGCAAATAGATAAGCTAGACTCGCTCCTGCAATGTGGTCTAATCCATCGAACCCGTAAATAGTAGGGTTAACGAAATAAAGATTTTCAGGGAAAGTCAGCAGCTCTAAATCGTTGTCCACTTCGTGATGATCTAGAATAACAAAAATTTCCTTGCGATTCTTAATAATCGGTACTAATTCATCTAGATTAGATCCAACATCAGTAAATATAAAAGCAGTTCTTTCCGATTGGCGTTTTGATATAATTCCACGCAAGTAATTTGCCCAAGACACGGAACGATTGTATATGAAATAATCGTATTCACAATTGATATTCATTTTATGGAGTAAATTTTGAACGATATAAAGACTACTTATTCCATCTGCATCGTTGTGGGAGATTGAAACGATCTTATTGTATTTATTTGCGTCATCTGCGAAAATATCGGCAGCGTTGAAAAGATCTGATAAGAATTTCTCCTTATTAGGCTGTTGAACCATCTATCTCGTCTAGTTGATGAATTCCTAATTAATTTAAATAGAGCAAAAAGAATCGACACTAAATATATACAGTATATAAAATCTCCTTAATAAGTTTCACTCATCCCAATCTCAAGCTTCAATCAAGCATTAGTTAGAAAAATTTAATATTTCATGTATTATTTTCTATGTTTATAGTTATCTCATTGCTCATCATTTTTAATCAGTTAAAAACCATGCTTTCGAAGAATGCAAGAACTCATCAATTTATTTTCAATTTCATTGTATTTATGATTATTATTTCCTTTACTTTTTCTTTTTCATCCTATAATACATGTGAATCTCGTCAGGATTATACTAATGAGGAAACTTTACTCCTGTCCTCACAAAATCAAAATAACACCGATAATAGGTTTTTTATAAGCGATTTTCCAGCCAAATTAACCCAAGAAAAACAAGGACTTGGGGATATGTATGCGTATGGAGTAAGTTTTAGCTCGTTTGGAATTATTTCAAGACCCGAGGTGTATCCGAATTTAATTTACGACATTACATCTGATTATTTGAATCTTACCTATAGCGGAACTGATTTCATTAGTACAATAAAGTCTGCTAATCTAGATGATCAAGAAGGAGTTTTAGAGTCAGATGTATTGACTATTGAACTACGAGATCGAATTTATGTAGAATATTCCGAAGCGTCAAACCGACTTCAAGGTTACCTCATATATCTTCCAAAATTGGCATCTTCCACGCTAACTGCAGCTATAGTACAAAATGGATCCGAAAATCTAAGTCTAAATAGTAATGATTATACTATTGATGATGCGAATTTTTTTGTGTTTGACTACGAAAATTTCTTCAAAAATGACACCTTTAGCTTCACTTTATATCTCTACTATAAGTATGATGTATCAATCACTGAATGGAAATTGTCTCAGTTGCGAGAAGAAGAGATTTCCTTAATACAGAAGGAACAAAACATAACAGTGAACTTCAATTATCAATTCAATGTCACTGGCATAAAATATCTCAGTTCTTCACTTTCAGACATAGGACAGGCTGATGATCTTGGATTATTTTTGAAAGTAAATCTAGTAGATAAAGATTTGCTATATAATCATGAGGGAACTGTTAATAATAACGAATTGAGTAATGTTGTGGATTCAAATAATGAATTCGACATACTAATTTCAGCAGATAACAGTCAATTTAAGTGTAATTTCACTTGTAATTATACTGTAGAATTCTTCGATGCGGTAGATAAGTCTTGGGCTATCGATAGATTGGTCAGTCGTAGGAATACCAGGGAAAGAATATATTTTCCTACCATCACATCGGGTCCAGAGAAAATACTTGTAAAATACTTAACGATTATTGAAAACACCATTACTTCAGATCAGGTCCTTGAGGTAAAAAGCTTATTTAATAGAGATATTGAGTATTACGAAGTTAATATTTCCATTATAACTGAAGAAATTCAGAATAGTTTGGTATTTACTGAAAATGTCATTAGATTGATAGGATTGAAAATTATTTTGCCTTATTTAATTAAAGGAGAAATCTCTCCTTTTAGCGTAAAGTATTCTGCAAATTACAAATTAACCGTTGAGTTAAAAGATGATATTAATATGCCTTTAGAAAATGTGGAAATAAAGATATATTATTTTGGAGTAGAATATGGAACTTATGTATCAAATAATTTCACTCAGCCATTATCCACCGTTATAACAACAACCAATGGAAGGATTGAACTAGAAGATATTCCTAATGGCAACTATTCAGTGAGAATCTATGATGGGACCGTTTTATTATCGGAACAATTTGTAAGCCCCGAAAGTGAGATCAATTATGTGAATACAGATGTCCCTCATAATCCTCTCGTACTACTTGTGTTTTTACTTGTTAGCTGTACAATTATCGTTTTTGGGATATTTTTACACTTAAAACAAAAAAGAAGTATAAAAAAGTAAATTGATCGTTATCTTTATTGATAATATCGAAGATTTTGTTTCTTTTCTCGATAGACGTGTACAAGATGAAATTTTCTACGAATTTAAAGAACAATCAGTGGAATCGGATTTAATTAGTAGCAAAGACATTAGTATTGTTTTGCATTTTCTCTCTAAAATTGAATCTTCTTTAACATTGTACGAAACAAATTTAAGCATTTGCAAAAAAAACAAGGAAAAGGTTGATGAACAAGTTATTAAAGAATTGCAAGCAATCTTTGACAAGGTAAATCCTTCACTAAAGTTAATCAAAGGTAAGATACGCGAAATTTTCTTATCGTTTAGTTCTTAGGATATTATTTCATTGATCCCTAAAATTGACAAATAGCAAGGGTTATACCCTTACACCGTAACCAATAAGTCGATATCTCCTGTTTATAATCCTTGATATCGCAAATACGAAATTTTCAGGTGGGCATATAGGAGGCGTCAATTTAATGATGTAGCTATCTTTCAAAATTTTAGTCACTAATCCTGCCGTTTTTTCTGCTCCTACTACCATCAATAACCTTTCGTTATGCTTAAGATCGTGAACTTTAATTTGGTTTTCAGAACCTAATACTCGATCTAAAAGTGTAATTTTCAATTTTACTTCAGATAATATCTCGGGTAAACTATTTGGTTTACCTCCCAAGTGACCTATTAAGGCATCGGCTCTTGTTAAAGCAGGATCCAAATTGGTTCCTAATCCTATTAATCCACCTGGTAAGGCTTTACTTAGGAAATTATTTCCTTGACTAATGCTTACAACCTCAGTTGAAATTGGTTCGTAATTATCTTTAATTTTTAAACCAGGTTTAATTTCAATAATTTCTCCAACTTTAACATGTCCCTTTAAAACGGAGCCCCCGATAACCCCTCCTCGTAAATCTTCAATATCATATCCGGGTTTATTGATGTCAAAAGAACGTGCTATTAAAAACTGAAATTCCTCGTCTATATCTATTTCTGGAGTTGGTATAATTTCCTCAAACGCTCTCACAATCATTCCAATATTTGCTCCAAACAAAGCTGAAACTGGTATAATGGGAGCATTTTCTGCGACAGTGTCCTTGATAAATTCCTTAATCTGATTGTAATTTTCCTGAGCTTGCTCGTATGAAACAGCATCAATTTTGTTTTGAATAATGATAATTTTATCAATCCCGGCGATATTCAAAGCTGCAAGGTGTTCTCTTGTTTGAGGCTGAGGACAGATTTCGTCTGCTGCAATTAGTAAACACGCTCCATCCATTAAAGAAGCTCCGCTTAGCATGGTGGCCATTAATATTTCGTGTCCAGGAGCGTCTACGAAAGAAATATTTCGCCTGAATTCCAATTTTTCCTTACAGTTTGGACACAGAAAGCGAGGTTCTCCTTTTTTCCTCTCCTTTTCTGCCATGTGTTTTGTTAAATAGATGTCGCACTGAGGACAGTAGAGAATAGTGGCATTTGAGTAACCTAATTTAATGGAAATTCCTCTTTCCTGCTCCTGAGAATGTCTATCAGTCCAGTCTCCCGTGAGAGTTTTTACTAAGGTTGTTTTTATGGGAACAGCCGATATGACTGATCCATTCCATGATCAACATGGCCGACTAGACCGATATTACATTCTGCCTGTTGTTTAACTAGTTCCTTAATATTGGTTACTGCTTTAGGAATTCTATTACTTTCAAGTTTTTCTTTTTTTGGTGGCTCTTTTTTTTCCAAGAGTTCTTCCTTTTTTACTTTCCTAACATCTTTAAGTAATATTTTTGCTCCATTAATATATTTTTCGGCAGTAGCTTTTCCAATTCCTTTGATCTTCAATTTTATTAAATCTTTTGTATTTAAAGAAGCAAGTTTTTCAACTGAATCTATACCCGACTCTTTCATTCTTTCAGCAGTAGCTTTTCCAATACCACTAACATCTTCTAAGTGATATTCCATATTAGTTTATTATTTTCTTTCATAATTAATTTTTATTAAAAATCATATAAACGATATAATAATAATAGATATTTTTATTAATTCGAATGAAAGCTTCTAACGAGAATAATCTGCTTTTATACTTTTGTGTAAAGCTACAAAACCTATTTATCCTAATCTAATTTTTTAATTATGAAGGAAATTTTGAAATCAGATACAAGTATCATAACATATAAAATAGTAATTTTTGAATAAATTTATGAATATATACCCCAATCAACACACAATCGTTTAACTGTATTTCTTCCTACACCAAATTTTCACTCAATTTTGTGAGAGAACTACTTTTTAATAGTCTTTTTAAGTTTTCTTCACTTCCTATTTCCCGTGCTAACCTATCTTTGGCAGACAAATAAGATGTTTTAATTCCCCCAATCTTTCATTAGAGATTTAACAGTTCTGGATCCCGCATTTAATTTTTTTGCAGTATTATCTATGCCAAAATCTTCAATCATTTTAATCAATGTCTCTTTATCCACATATTTTTTTAATCTCTCAAGCCCAATTAACTTTGTCGCTGTAATATTCCATTCTTTGCACAATTTATCTAATGTTTGAAAAGCAACACCCATTTCTTTAGTCACTTTCTCCTTTCCGTATTCTTCAATTAATTCTATTAAATTTGATTTATCCTTAACTTTATATTTCAACACTTCCATGGCATTTTGTTGCTCGCTAAAGATTTTGCGTTTTCTTGTTAAACTATCTAGATAACTATCCATCATTTTATTAAGTAGTTCTGCTCCTAGTGCTAAATCATACATAGGTTTGGTTCTGTCTATAGGATACTTTTTAAGATCATCTGGAATATCTTCAGCAGGAACCTCTCTTACTTCCGAATTCAATGTATATGTGTTTTTAATTTGATATAAGAGGTTGAAGTTTGTAGAATATATCCGTGTGGTTCCCTCGTGCCCTTCACCATCATAAAATCCAAGTAAAAAGGAATAAGATAAATCGTCATTTCTCAATTAAAGGAAACTCTAGATCCCTCTTTTAACACTTTTGATCCAAGATTAACCAGATCTTTGTACATGGGTTTACATGTAAAGATTATATAAACCAAATCGTACTTCTTTCCATCAATTTCCTTAGTCCGTTCACCTATCTTAGTATTTAATCTTAATATCTTGCGAAATTTAACCAAATGCTTCCATTCCTTTTGTCACTATTTCATTCAGAAGTTTACTATTAAACTAAGTGATTTTTAAAAAGAAACTTATATGAACCATATAAGATGAGTTATTTATATTTTTGCTCAAATAATTGATTGGAAATTTATCCTTTATATAGAAAAAGTGGATAATTTGTAATTTTTACCATTGATCTATATAGATTCTAATTAGATTTCGGAATATAAGGTGGAAATAAACGAACACTATTTAAAGAAATAATTTTCACTTTTTAAAGAATAAAATCTTTCAACTAAATATTATGTGCATCTAAGACTTGCAATGGCTTCTATTTAACGAATTTCAGATATAAATCTTAAATAAGATAAAAATTTACATACTCCAGCCATAATTCAATAATTTATAATTTTTTCCTCATTTCATGAGAGAAAGGATAATTAAAATCCTTGAAAAAAAGGGATTAACTTTAATATTAATTATTTTATATTAAAATCAAAATTCAATAGAATCTAAGTATAATCTAGAAAGAATTACTAAATTAAGTAAAAATACAACCGAAAAACACATCATACTTTTAGAGGAATTGGGTTTAATCTCATTAAAAGAAACAAAAAACCAACGAAATTCTGTATTAATTAAGTTAACTCAAAAAGGAATTGAGGTAAGTAGAAAATTAATTGAAATATTAAATAATATTGACATTATCCTTGATTAACATAACTTTCTTTTTAATTTAAAAGTTTTAATTAACTAGTTAAATTCTCCCCGCTAAAATGTAAAATATTTAATAATAAGACAAAGACAATGCAAAAATTACAAAATTCTTGACTAATCTCCCTCTGATACTAAAAAATTTGTTGAGTATAGGAAATGATTCATTTAACGCGTGTAATGGTCATTCTTGGCAAAAAAATAGACCTTTATGACATATTCCTTTAAAGATTTTAGTCTAAAAATAACATGGTTTAGACAAAAAATATTTCAATTCTTGAAAATTATCTCTTTCTCTTCATCTAACTCTGATTAGATTAAAGGTAACTACAATTGAAATAAATCAGTCGCAAACATTTATATGAATCTCTAATTTATCTAAAGTAAAATCGGGTTACTTTCAACTTAATAAAATGATTGCAAAATCTAAAATTAAAGAAATTTTTACAAAAAAAAAACAATTGACACTTTTTATTCTTATTATAATCCTAGCCATTCCCTACCTACCAACTATAGCTAATCCTGATGTTCTACAAAGAATAGATTCTGAAATCACATCTGTGTCGATAGAGACTTGGGGAGAAATATTACCTGAAAAAAGTTTTGATATACAACTTTTACAGGACAGTCAATATGATGAAATTGCTGCTATATCGATTGCAGAATGGGGCTTAGGAGAGGTTTTTGCATCTATAACGGTTGAATTTCAACTTAGAAACTGGGAAAATCTTGTTACCACCAATCAATTACAATACATTGAATTACAATTTACTCTAGCCCCGTATGGAAGGCATGGAAATTTCACCACGAGGGGAAGTGATTTCCTTGGTAGTTTAAGCAATCGATTTTTAATTTGTCAAAATGGGCATCCAACCTCTACAGTTGTCAATTCTTCGAATGACATAAGTTATTTGGATCTTTTTAAATGTAACCACATTATAGATAATGGATTGGTTGGTAGTATAAATAATAAACGAAACTATAACGCTACGGTTAATGCATACGAACAACCAAATGAAAATGGGAAAGTTGTGATAAGCTTTCAAGCTTATGGTTATTCAAATAGCGTTGGAAGCATTGCTGCGGCAAATATTGTCCTTACTGAATTACATGCCTGGTTCATATTTTCTACTGAAGATGATTATTATCCATATGGAAAGGCGTCTATGAATATTTCAAATATTCTTGATAATTTTTTCTATAAGTTCTTGATAACATTATTTATCACAATTTCCATTGGAGGAGTATCGATGATATTCATCTATTTGCTAATTAAGCGAAGAAAATAACATTAAAAATATTTTTACTATATACTTACTATATACAATCAATCTTTTACTTTTTATAAAAAGCAATTTAATTATAATTTTAGGTTTCTATCTCTATATTGGCAGTTTAAAAGCAAATTATAGCAATCATTCGAGTAGAATCTCCTAATTTTCTTAAAACGTTTCAATGGTTTTAATTGCACCAGGTTTTTTTTCGAGTTCTTTGTAAGAAACTCTAAGAAGGCTGTCCACATAGAAAGTCGACACTTGGTTACACTCTGGATCTTTATGGAAAATGTAAACTGGAGCAGGATATTGGCTTGAATCAATATCATCCATTTCAATTTTAAAAGTAATCCGCTTCTGACATATAGGACAATAGTTGTATCGAATGACCATAGTTATATTAGATGGTTATCAATTAAAATCCATAGATTATTATTACTAGAAGTTTACTAATAAAAATATATAAGCTATCATTAATAAATAATGAAAGTATGATTAAGGTATCATTAAAAAGAATAGTCGTCTGTTCAATTTTATGTGGTATGGTCATCTCTTCTTTAATTGCTTTCTCCATTAATAGTTCTAACTCGTTTAATTACCCCATAATTCTTAAACCTTCGCAAACTTTCGACGAAAGCATCTCAGAAAACTTACCAAAGATTACTTCCGACTCTAATAGTTCAATTGAGATGCTAATTATCGCTCCTAATGATCCTGAATTTATCAACGCTTTAGTTCCTCTTATGGAATGGAAAAACCTAAAGGGGGTTAAAACGATTATTCTTAGCAATTTTACTGAATACGAGGGAATTGATGGTCCTCAAAAAATTAGAAACGTAATTATTGAATATTATAACAGAGAAAACATTAAGTGGGTGCTATTAGCAGGTGATGCACAATCAAATCTAATTCCAATTAGATATGTTTACAATCCTGATGTGGTAGAGCATGGAGGACATGAAACCGTTGGGAATCCGGAATACAAACCTACTGATTATTATTACGCCGATCTTACGGGATCTTGGGACGAGGACGGCGATGGTTTGTGGGGAGAATCTGCTGAGAAGAACGAAAATGGTATAGACGAAATAGATTGGTATCCAGAAGTATATGTAGGAAGATTTCCCGCAAGTACCGCCGAAGAGTTAAGAATTATGGTCGAAAAAAGCCTAACTTACGAGAAAAACCCTACAATCGGAGAGTGGATGAATAACATGTTACTTGCTGGTGGAATATCGGATACCGTAAATCAAGAACCTCCCGATGGAGAAGACGAATCGCGATTAACGGATTATATTATTCAAAATTATGTTACAGGAAAGATGGATTACACGCATTTATGGCGTTCTGCCTCCTATATTCCTGCCGATCCTAAATTTCCCTTAAGTCATAATAATTTTGTAAATGAGCTCAATTCTGGACATTCTGCTGTCCTCTTCGCAGGTCACGGGACTTTTAGCCAGTATACCGATAAAGCGGGAACAATTTACACGAGCAGCGACGCGGCATCAGTAGCAAACGCGAATATGCCTTCATTAATATACGCAGATGCATGTAGTACCTCTTCCTACGATTTAGACTCCTACGATAACAACATAGGAGAGACCTTAATGAAAAAGAATAATTCGGGAGCAATTGCTTATGTAGGTGGGTTAAGAGTCACATGGTATTTCACCAACGACACGTTATTAGAAAAGTTAAACAGGGGTAACGCTAAACTATTCTGGAAGGAGTTTTTCGAAAACCAAAAGTACCAACCGGGTTTAGCGTTGTATGATTCTAAAGTTGCGTATATGAATAGCGAATACTTCACTTCTCAATCAAGTATCAATTACGAGTACCAACGAAAACAATTACTAACATATAACCTTTTAGGAGATCCTGAATTGGATGTATATACTGCGGTACCAAAATCAGTAAGAAATCCCCTACCTTCAATAATTTACTCGGGTCAAAATCTAACGCTAACAATCATGGATGTTGAAGGTAATCCTGTTTCGAACGTCCGCGTAAATGTACGCTCGAACGACAATATTTATGTAACGAAGTACACCGATGACCAGGGAAATGCCTACATTAAACTCCCTCTTGGAGTAAACATAAAAATGAACCTTACAATTACAGGACACAATGTCGTTCCACTTACCACTACTTTTACCACAGCTCCCGATCCTACAAACCCTACAGTTTTAAGCGCTTCTCGCAACCCTGTAAATCCCACCTCAAGAGATAACATCTTATTTCAAGTACAAGCGTACGATCTAGAGTCGGGTATAGAAAGCGTTCTTCTACAGCTTCAATCGACAAGTGGAATAAGTTATGTTAATTTGAAACTTAATGAAACTACTAATCTATTCGAATCTCGTTTGAATAAATTACCTCCAGGATCTTACGAATATTCTATTATAGTCAGAGATAACTCAGGAAACCTCTCTACGCTCTCAAATGAGGGCTATTTGTTTACAATCCCCTTACCTTTTATTGACATACTTCTTGTGATTTTCTTGTTTGGAACCATTTTTATTCTGAGTTATTATTTAATAAAAGGGTTTAGCTTATCGAAAGAATTCAAGCATACTTTAAAATTATGACCATCGAAATCAACTTGAGCGACTAAAGCGAAGATCTACGCAACTAACAATTTAACTAATAAATTTAACCTTTCTAATACGCAAAATTTAATTAGAAGCTTTTATTATTGTATTTATCAATAACCATATAAGATGGTATTTCAAGGGAAATAACCTCGCTTATATAACGGTTATCTCGATATGCAGTTAAAACCATATAAAAACAAGAGATTTTCTCTCGCTGACCGGAAACATCTCGAACGCGGAAGTTAAACTCTTTGGCGTTGGTGTAAGTACTGCAGTTGTGATCTGTGGGAAACTCCAAACTGTAAATCCGTTTACGGTCATAGCCTTAGAGGTAAGAACCCGGAAATCGGCGTTTATATGGTTTTTTTGACCTCTCATCTCAACCTGTTTTATCATAATTAAGAGAATAATAAACTCTTAATCTATAATAAAAAAAAACACTTCTATTTAGTAATACTAGCGAATAGAAATGGAAAAAATAAAGAAATACAAAAAAAATCTATATGGTATACTTAAACAGGTGAATTTATTTATTTAGTTTGTCGTTAATTCCAGCTATTTTTTTTACCATATTTTTTCTTGCTTTTATATCGTATTGAGAAGTGATAGCAATTTGCTCCATTATAGGAGAGCCTCCACCGTGATAACCTCCCACTTGCCAGATCCCTCCTGTAGCAGAACAGAGCATATCTCCAACGTATCGCCAGAACTGCGCTGCGTTTTCAGGGGCTATATTTGGATTCCTAGTAATATATTTATGGAGAGTGTCTTTCAATTCTGGATTTACAAAGTCCTTTTCGTGAGGAAATGTAGCAGGAATACCGCCTGAGATATCACATATTATTTCAGCCTCGCGATAGACATTTTCACCAGTTAAACATCTTCCTACATTGCAGTAAATCGAATTGGGGATGTAACTTCCAGGACCATAGGGTATAAGACCAATGCCTGGAACATACACTTCAGGTTTTCCTAAGTCTGAACCCGTATATCCTGCAGCATACCCAAGTTCAGTTACCATGATCAGTTCTGCCAACTTAGTTCTAATATGAGAGGCTTTATGGATATTGTTGTATTCTGCAGCTAACGCAGCGGTGCCTACCACTAAATCACCTATCGCAGGTTTACATCCCGAGTAACTATGTCGATGAAATAAACCAAATAACAAAGCAAGAGCACCACCGTGTTGATACTCTCCGCACAAAAAAACCCGTTCCCATGGAACGAAGACATCGTCAAAAATAATGTAAGAATCAGTACCTCCCGGCATAAAACCTCGCGGGAAATGCTCCCGTTGTCGGAGATTGTGGATGGTAACCACTTGCGTAACCCCCTCGTAATCAGCTGGTACTGCGAAGGCTACGGCATAATCGCTATCTTCTTTTCTTAAGGCTCGAGTAGGGACGACCAAGATTTCGTCAGAAACCGACGCTTCTGAAATGTGTAATTTACATCCTCGAACTATAATGCCCTTATCGTTTTTATCTACTACATGTACATACATATCTTCATCCGCTTGATCCGCAGGACGCTTTATTCTATCGCCCTTAACATCAGTTTGGGCGCAAGCTGCGATTAAATCCTTTTTCTGAAAGCGCTCTAACCATTTTTTGAAGTTCTCGTGGTAGTTTGTTTCTCCTTTGTTTAATTTGTCCGCTTCGTAGCTCACATTGTAACACGCATTGGCAGCATCGCAACCCATGCATCGTTGGATACAACCTCCTACTCTC
Source organism: Promethearchaeota archaeon (assembly GCA_019058515.1). The sequence goes on along the minus strand of JAHPYY010000212.1, from coordinate 1,876 downwards.
TGACAGAGTTTTCTCGTCATATCTTGCTTTTTGTGAAGATCTTCTGTACTATGATGAATGTGCGTGAATCTATTTATTATTTCTCCAGTTAGATGGGATTTAACGAGCATTAAGTCTTTAAACTCGGGATCCTCTGCCAGATCAAAGGTCATTCCTATCGTGTTTATGGTAGGCATCTGCCGTTCGTCCAACCGATCGATTTTTTCACCGTCGTAATAGAGATTTTTCTTCATGCGGCTTAAATCTTTCATAAATTCTTCTTTAGTTCGCAAATTTTTCTTTCTCCTTTTTTTTGTTTCAATAGTTTTAATTATTATTTAATCAATTTATAATTTTAATATTTAATTCCAAAAGCCAAATACAGGCTTCTTTTTTATTAAAATAATGTAAATTTTCCTCCAATCAGTTAGAGTGTGTAATAAATCTTTTTTATTATAATTACGAAAACAATTATTACCTTTTTCAGACCTACTATTCGATAAATTCTTAAGTGAGTATGAATTTTGTTGGGTGTAGTTCTACATTCGATTTAATCTACGAAAATTACAAAAACAGTACAAATGTAAATGCCAAAGAAATATATTGTATTTTTAAAGTCGGTATGGAGATTATGGTTCGTTGCTTTAATAATTGTTATTCTTATCGTTTTTATTTATAACCAGGTCGCTGCAATAATTATAGCAATAATCAGTGTTGCATTACTACTACTTTCATATGTGCCGTTACTTTTTTCAAAAAAAAGGTTGGGTAGAAAACTGAAAAAATATCCTAGAGTTGAAGATGTGGAATTAGCGAAAAACCTTGGAAAACCCGTTAATAAAATCCAGGACAAATTGTTCAAGTTTTCTCAAAACCAAGAGAAAAAAGAGAACTTGGTAATCTACATGAATAAGCATTATATCTACTACAACGAATCCACCATTGAAGAGTACCTCGAACTTTACAAGCAAGGTTATTCAGAGAAAGAAATACTCGACGAATTGAAGAAGGTTAAAATGAAAACTAGAGCTGAAATAAAAGCTATAGCCGATACTCTTAATAAATACGATCGGTTAGTAGATCGCGAAATTACGGTGAAAGAACACCAAGATAAGCTAAGATTCGCTGAAGATTGATATACTTTTAAAAAACAAAGATATAAGAAAAAGGATAAAAACTTAGTTCTTATTTTATAATTAGATAAACATTCTCGTTTAAATTTCTAAATCCCCGAATTTGTAATACTTTCGGACCGGTTTCTTAACATTCCAAGTGCATTTCAAACCTTTTGGAAATTGTACTAAATCTCCCTTTTGAAATTCAATTTTTTTTCCGTCTTCTCCCGTTACTTCCACTTCTCCTTCTAAAATATAACATGTTTCCGTCTCGTCGTATTCCCAAGGAAATTTTGAAGTCTCCTTGCTCCAGGTTCCCCAATTCGTTACATTAAGTTTGTTTAGCTCTTCTTCAGTAGGTACTTTTTTCTTCATTTTCAATTATCCTCTTGTTTTGAATAGAATATTTATTTAAATATATTAGCCAATGAAAAAATATATAACTTAAGACTTAAGTTTCCCTAATTTCAACAAAAAATAAATACCTCAAAACTATTATATTAACGTCAGTTAAACAGTAAAATTTAAGTAACCGTCGACGTTTTAACGAAAACAAAAGAATTTAATAATTTTTTTTATATCTTTAATTTAACATAAATTAATCAACCATTAAATCGCAAAAATATTTGATAGCACCTTTGAAATAACGATAACGAGGTCCTTGAATGTCTAAGACGATAACAAACAAAACAGGGTTTGAAAATGCCTAAGAAATTTATTCTTAAAATACTCACTGCGGGTGAGGGAGGAGTCGGTAAAACCACGCTTCTTCATCGCTATGT
>JAHPYY010000211.1 GCA_019058515.1 Promethearchaeota archaeon | reverse complement strand
TTCATATAAGCTTTAAGGTAGATTTCCATTGGAAATAGATCTTGAAATATAATTGTTAAACTACAGAAATTAAAATCAAATTCAAACGAAAAAAGATTCAGCTCAAGGGATTTCACTCATCAAAATCCTTTGATACTGTTTTAATAATTTTAAATTAATTTTTTTAAGTCAATTCCTAAAAACCACAAATTCTTTGCTCGAATTTTGGTTTTATGTTGATCAAACTACCTTTCTGTATCGCCTTAATTTGCCGATCGCTTAAAGTGTGGTGCGTTGGGTAAAATTCTTTTTTTGACTTGTTATCAACGAGGATCTCTCCTCTTCCTCCTAATAGTTCCCTTGCATTTTCAATGAACAACTCGTCGTTTTGCTCTACTTTGTCCCAGTCGCTTCTATTTTTAAAAGTTAAAGGTAAAATCCCGAAATTAATTAGATTTTGCCAATGAATCCTTGCAAAACTTTTCGCAATAACCAGCCTTAAACCTAAATACCTGGGTGCGAGTGCGGCGTGCTCTCGACTCGAACCTTGGCCATAATTTTCTCCAGCGATGATCGCATATCCATTAGTTTGATACTTAATCGCCCTATCGTAAAAAGATTGATCAATTACCTGAAACACAAATTTACTGATTTCTGGAATATTGCTCCTAAATGGAAGAACTTTGGCTCCAGCGGGCATTATTTCGTCGGTTGAGATGTTATCTCCAACTTTTAATACTACTGAACACTGCAAATTTTTGGGTAGTGAGTCGAATTTAGGCAAGGATTTAATATTTGGCCCTTTCCTTAGATCGATTTCTAAACACGCGTTGGGAGGAGGTACGAGCATACTTGTGTTAATAACGAGCGTTTTCGGCTCTTCGAATTGCGGATAATTTATCCCTAACTCTCGAGGATCGGTAATTACTCCCTTTATAGCAGAGGCGGTGGCAGTTTCAGGGCTACACAGATACACTTGATCGCCTTTAGTTCCGGAACGGTCAGGAAAGTTTCTAGGAACGGTACGCAAGCTAATAGCGTTTGTTGGAGGTGCTTGCCCCATACCAATGCAGCCGTTACACCCAGGTTCGTGAATTCTCGCTCCTGCTCTAATTAAATTTCTAACCAGGCGCATTTCAATCAAATTTTCCAAAATTTGGCGAGTGGAAGGATTCACATCGTACGAGACTTTTTCAGAGATCCTTTGGTTTTCCAGCATTAAAGCACATATTCCAAAGTCTCTAAGTCCTGGATTTGCCGAGGATCCTATGTATGATTGAAGTATTTCCTTTCCGGCTACTTCTATCACAGGCTTTACCTTTCCAGGACTACTTGGAAGAGCGATGAGAGGTTCAAGCTCAGAAAGATTTATTTCTTCGTATACATCGTATTCGCATCCCTCATCGGCAGATACATCAATCCAATCGTTTTCTCGCTGTTGTTTTTCCATGAACTCTCTAATTTCATCGTCAGAAGGAAACACAGTAGAAGTAGCACCTAGTTCTGTTCCCATGTTTGCGATCACATGTCTATCCATAGCCGTTAAATTCTTTAAACCTGGACCATAGTATTCAATAATTTTGCCCACTCCTCCTTTAACATCGTGTCTTCGTAGCATCTCAAGGATAACATCCTTAGCACTCACCCAATCGAGTAATTTCCCCGTAAGTTTCACTCCCCATATTTCTGGCATTTTAATATATAATGGATTTCCTGATATCGCCAAAGCCACTCCTAAACCACCAGCTCCAATTGATAACATGCCTAAAGAACCGCCTGCGGGCGTATGACTATCGCTCCCTAATAGTGTTTTACCAGGAATCCCGAAGCGTTCCATGTGAACGGGATGGCTAACTCCATTTCCTGGTCTGCTGTACCACAAGCCAAATCTCTGACAAGCAGTATATAGGAAGAGATGATCATCTGAATTTTTAAAGTCAGCTCTAATGAGATTGTGATCAACATATTGAACGGAAACTTCTGTCTTGGCTCGATCTAACTCCATTGCTTCCAACTCTAGCATAACCATCGTACCAGTAGCATCTTGAGTTAGTGTTTGGTCGATCTTTAACGCTATTTCTTGCTTTGGAACCATTTCCCCTTCAAGGAGGTGGTTTTTTATTAATTTTTGAGAAATATTTAATTTTTCCATTCTATTGACCTCTTTGCATTTAGTTATCTCTCTTCAATATTCATATATTGCTTATTTAATTCGCCAATGTATCGAAGGCGGGGTCGTATGAGCTTATTATCAGAAAGCTGTTCTATGGCGTGAGCAATCCATCCAGCACTTCGGGAAGCCGCAAACAATGGAGTAAAAGCTTTTGTAGGAATCCCTAGCGCGTGTAGCGCACCTGCGGAGTATAAATCTACATTGGGATATATCCCTTTTTCTTTAATCATAAATTCAGTTAGCATTTCAGTCATTTCAAAAATATTGTCAACCTTGTCGCGATGCTTCATATGATCTAGATTAGGAATTTTTTCAACGCTTTCTATATCACTCCATAATTTTCTTGAAATTCCTTGTAATATTACTGCGCGCGGATCCCAGGTTTTATACACTCGATGGCCAAAACCCATAATTTTCTCTTTTTTCTCAAGTTTAGATTTGGCCCATGGGATTACATTTTCTTTTGTTTTTATTTCTCTTAACATAGCATCAATAACGCGTTCATTGGCACCTCCGTGCAGTGGTCCCCTTAAGGTTCCGATTGCACTAGTTATCCCGCTATATATATCTGATAAAGTCGATACCGTTACTCTACAAGAAAAGGTAGAAGAATTTATCGAATGATCTGCGTGACAGATAAGTATTTGGTCGAAATACTTTTTAAATTCGTTAGATGGCACGCTATCAGTCATCATATAATAGTAATTGCACGCATGAGATAATTCTTCAGAAGGTTCTATTAACGGGAGATTAGTTTGAATTCTATGAGAAAATGCTAAAACTGTGGGAATTTTTGAAAGTATTCTTATACCCTTTCGAATGTTTGCCTCCTTCGAAAAGTCGTAATCGTCGGGATCATACAAGGATAGAGCAGAAATAGCAGTTCTCAACAATTCAATTCTCGTAGTGTTTCTCGGAAAGCTTTTTAAAATGGTTAAAATGTTATCGGGAATGTTTCTTTCTTTAATTAATAAGTCTTTAAAATTTTCATAGTCTGATTTTGAAGGTAAGTTTCCATAAATTAATAGATAAGCTATTTCCTCGAATTTTGAGTGTTTGACGAGTTCATCTAACGAATATCCCCTATAGAACAATTTTCCATTGCTACCGTCTATATAAGTGATTAAACTTTCGTCCACATATATCCCTACTAATCCTTTGTAGGTCTTGGACATATCGAGTTCGCATAGAGTGGGCGCTTCCTCCTCGTAATCTTCGCACGCAAAAGTATTAGGAGTTTCGCAGCTTTTTACTTCCCTACTCATATTAAGTCTCAAAATATTAAATTTAGAATTACCATTAATGAAAGTAGATAACTATTTAATGCTATTTTTTATAAAGCATTAATCTAAAGTTCAATTAAGTTATGTTGCTTGATTATAAAAGTTTTGAAAATATATCAAGCGCTTTCTTATAGATTTGCATTACCTCGACAAAGTCGCTTACTTTACTTTTTATTAAGTCGTAGCCATAAAGTTTTTCAAGTTTATCTCTATTAATATCTAATTCTTCCTCGATTGCAGAGAATTTTTTATCCCATTTTATCATTTCCCTCAATGAATTTATCCCTGATTGAAAGAATGAATTTTTTATAGATATCATAGCGTAGATATTTTGGCGCTCTAATTGGTCTGGAATTAAATCTTTATATTCTTCCTTGTTAATTTGAATAATGTGACCTTTTGTAATAAGGTGATTTACTACTTGGGAAATTTTCCCTACGGATAATCCAGTAAGCTCCCTTATTTTGTTTTGAGTTAATACTTTTCTTAAAATGAAATAGACAAATACAATTAAGACAAATTCTTTCAATGTGGAATAGGCAGATTCAAATTTAAAAAAGTCTACAATTGTGTTTTCAATTCTCTTAATTTCCGGATCGAGGTTTTCTAAAATGTATTGCAAATCTTTAACAGTTAGGAATTTCTCGTTTGATGACTTGTTTTCGATCTTAGATTTTAAATCAGGAATTTTTATATATTTCAAAGTTTCCTGATATAATTCGAAAACTTCTAGAGCTTCTCTCATTCTCTCTAATAATAGGTCGTATCCTTTATTTTTCTTGGTATATCTTTTTTCTAATTCCTTTATTTTAAGAGTAAAAAAGTCAATCTCTAATTTCACGCTTCCAAGTGCGTCATCAATGGAATCCTGAGAATCAAAATAGAGAATGTACTCATACTCCCTTTTACCTGTTAATTTTTCCTTTTTAACATAGTTCACATTGATTAAATTAGCTAATCCAGTAGAGATAGTAGACTTGGAAAAACCAGTTAGAAATTTTAACTGATTTTGTGTTAAACTTCCATAAATAGATAGAAATCCGATTATGGTTGCTAATGTGTTCGATTGACCGGAAAAGTTAGCGCGTTCTACATAATATTCTATTATTTTAGCCTCGTAATCTTGTAGTTTTTCATTAAGGAGAGATTCACCTTTTTTTTCCTTCATTTCCTAATTATAATTAGGTAAAAGTTATATATATTTTTTAGTTCGAATTTTATGAAAACATTTAAATATATGGTTATAATTATATCTAGTGTAATCATTTCTAAATTCGAATTTCGTGAAAGAAATCTTGTAAAAATAGAGAAGAGAAAATGATTGATCTTGATATTGATAAATTCCGAGAAGTTTTCGTCAAATATACTCGAAAAGCTTATGATTTGATTCCAAAAATAGAACATCCAAAAATTCTTGACATTGGATGCGGTTCAGGCGTCCCTACGATGGAGCTAGCGAAAATAAGCAATGGAGACATTATTGGCATTGATGTAGATCAATCAGTTTTAAATAAATTTCAAAAAAAAATCATTCATAACAATCTGACAGACAGAATTACCCTTAAGCAAGTGTCCTTACATAAAGCTGAATTTCCTGACGAGAATTTTGATATAATTTGGGCAGAAGGATCAATACATATTATTGGATTTAAGAAAGGAATTAACTCTTGCCACAAGTTCCTGAAGAAAGGGGGAATACTTGTGTTAGGTGAAGCGATGAATAGGATGGAAAAAAATTTGTCATTAATAAAAAAATACGGTTTTAAGCTCATTGACAAATTAATATATCCCGAGGATATTTGGCTACGCGAATACTATGACCCTTTAGAAAAACGGATTAAAGAACTGAGAAAAGATGACTTGACTCCAAATCAGGTTAAGAAAATTAAGGAGATCAGGGATGAAATTAAGATGGTAAGAGGAATGACTCCCGAAGAACTAAAGTGTGCGTTCTATATATTGCAGAAAGAATAAGCTTAATGGTGAGATCATAAATGGAACCTATTGAATGGGTGTTTACTATATTATCGTTTATTGCTTTCTATTTCTTTATAAGTAAGAAAGCAAGTATGCCATCTTACAGATTAATTGGGTTGATCTTATCAACGATAATAAATCTTCTTATCGCCATTTTTACTTTTTCGATAGGAGTGTTGAGCCTTGGAACCATTAATCTCATTTACGTGTTTTTAAATGGCTACGGAATGCTAAATTGCTATTTAGAAATTAAAAAAAATAAAAAAGAACAAGAAAAAAATAGGTGGTATAATATTGGCAGAATTTTCAAAATGCAAAATAACTGTAATTAAGAGGACTCTTAATGAAGATTTGATTGAAGATTATGTAGTAGAGAAATACAAAGAAATGAGTTTATGCGAACGCTTTGAAGACGGACAAGAATTTATCATCGATCGTAATTCCGCAAGCGTTCCCGAAGGTTTTTGCGATTGGGCTTGGGGAGATATTCGCAAAGATATCGCGACAATTGCTTCTGGAGGAACTATGCCATGGATGGAAAATCCCAATTCTACTATTGCAGGGTGTACTGATTGGTTTAGGCCAGTTTATTTCATAATCGAAAGAATTGAATAATGTTTATTCTAAATCGTGATCTTTTATTATCTTATTTGGAAGAGTTATTAATTTTGTCTTCACCACCCTCTGAATATTCGTGGGTATTTGTTTTCGCATGTTTTTTTCGCACCATCATTATAAACAGGAGAATTGCGGCAATGTAAAACGGGAATAAATTAATCAGAGGATTACTAAGTATCCCAAAGTACCCTACGACAAGTAAAAACGAGATATCTCGGGTAGCATCAAACATTTGGTGCCACCATCCCAAAAGGGGTATGCTTTCGGTTTGATACCAGAGCCAACCAAAAAACAGTCCAAATAATAGATTAGTAATAATCATTATCATTCCATTTATAAGAAGATTCACAAAGAAAAGGTTGAGAGAAATCTGTCCCGACAATAGGAGAAGAACATTTGGACTTATTAACACAGGGAGGTGCCAAAGCCCTCGAATTATGCCAGAAATAATCATTGCTCCGGGTTTTCCAGTGTGAGAGTCAAGATGAGGAAGTAAATAGGTTGTCCATCCGATTTCCTCTCCCATCCCACTTAACCATAGCACCGTGAGATTAAGCACTATATAAAC
>JAHPYY010000210.1 GCA_019058515.1 Promethearchaeota archaeon | reverse complement strand
TCTTTATCAGTTCATTTAACGAAACACTTTTTACCGATATTGTTAAGTCTTTTTCTTTAATATCTATTGTTGGCTCGAAATCTTCATCGAATCGAATAAAAATAACTCCTTTTTCTCTAGCTTCCTTGTAATAATCCTCCTTAAAACCGTATACTTGAATGTCTCTATAAAGAATACAAACATTAATTTTTGGATACTCCTCTTTTAATTTCAATGCATTTTTAATCGCTTCGGAACAGCAAATTCTACTACAATTTGGACGTTCTTTTGTCCTTGATCCTACACATTGTATCATCGTAATTGTTTTTGCTTTTACTTCGTTTGACATAATTTTTTGTTCTAATTCTAATTGAGTCATAATCCGGTCGTCCAGTCCATACATTAGTTCTCTTGGTTTATATTCGATTCCACCTGTTGCGACAATTATCACCCCGGTATCTATTTCCTTCTTCTTACCTCGTTGCTTTACTATGGTCGAGAAGTTTCCTATGAATCCATTTATATCTTCTATTTCAGCTTCCGTAAAAATCTTAATTTTCTTGTGATCTTCTATTTTTTCAATGAGATTCTCGAGGTATTCTTGAGGATTCCCTTCTCCCAAAATATATTGAATTTTTCTAACAAGTCCTCCCAATTCTCTTTCTCTTTCAACAATATATGTTTCAAACCCCTGCCTACCTAAACTTAGAGCAACGGTTAATCCAGCGATTCCACCACCTATGATTAGTCCCGATTGTGTTATTTCAACTGTGGTTTCAAAAATTGGCTCTAGAAGTTTAACTTTTGAAACATTTAAGGATAAAAGATCTCTTGCCGTTTCCATTGCCTTTTCAGGATCAGACATATGGACAAAAGAACACTGATCTCGAAGATTTATTAACTTATATAAATACGGGTTTATTCCTGCCTCTCGAAAGGTATTCTGGAAGAGATTTTCATGGGTTCTTGGAGTACAAGATGCCAATACAATTCGATTTAAATTATACTCTTTAATTGCGTATTTAATACTGGTTAATCCTGGTTCTGAACATGCGTATAAATTATCTTCAGAATATTCAACATTAGGTAACGATTTAGCAAAATCCGCAAGTGCTTTGCAATCTAATTTATCTCCAATAATTGAACCGCAATGACAAATGAAAACACCTATTCTTATCGATTCTTCGTCTTTTTCCTTTTTTAACATATTAACCTAAACCTCCGACAAGATTTTATGGAGCTAATAATATTTCTTCCCTTTTTTCCTCTGAGATTTTTTCCGCTGAGACTTCCATCATGTTGGCTATCAAATTCGTTAAATCAGAGATTTCTAATTCTATTTCTTCAGATTTTTGCTCTTTTTTCTCCTGTAACAAGCATTTATAATGTATTTGGCATTTTGGACATGTAGTAACTAGCAAATCTGCAACATTTTTTGCTTCATTTATTCTGTCAAGTTGTAAAGCTTTTGACAAATCATTACAATTTATAAAACAACTTACTCCGCAACAAACAGAATTTTCCATTGTTCTTTGCATTTCGTTAAAAACGATTCCATGATTTTTCATCGAATTTAATATGTCTCTAGGAGGAGAATAAACTTTCATATGTCTACCTAATCTACAAGGATCGTGATAAGTAACAGCCTGATTACGAGTATCCTTAAATTTAAATTGATCATTTTTGATTTTATTAGCAATCAATTCTGTAAGGTGAACAACATCAAAATCAACATTTACATACTTTGGATAGTCTATTTTTAATGTTCTATAACATTCTGCGCATGTAGTCACAACAGTAGTTATGCCTAATTTGTTAATTTCGTTTACATTATGGATCGCTAGTTTTTTAAAAACCTCAAAGTATCCTTTCCAGAGGGCATCATGACCACAACATTTCATGTTTTCAATAAGAACAGGCGGCTGTTCGAGAATTTCGTTTAAAATCTTTATCCCATTCTGCGCGATCTTCACTAAATTTAATTTTAAATCCTTAAAGACAACATCTAAAATTGGTAAACATCCAAAGAAATATGCAACATTTCCTTTTTTAGAAATTGGATATCCGTTTGGTATTATGCTATCTGATAATTTAAGACCTGGTGATTGATTCGCTTGTAATTCAGATAAAAGAGTTAAAATACCATGATGTGTTTCTTCGTATTTAATTACCTTATTTACTAATAACCTTCTAGCGGATTTTATGAATTCAATAAAATTTATTTCTTGTGGACAATATTCTTGGCATGTCCCGCAAGTCAAACAATATTTAAGAACGCTTTCTTTTACAATTTGATTTTTCGCTCCTAAAGCTGCTAACTTAGTCATTACATGTGGATTTAAGGGAAATGTTTCTGTAATAGGACAACTTGATGAACATATTCCACATTGAAAACACCCTGATATACTCTGCGCTTCTTTGATTTTTGATAAGTCTTTAATTAAATTTAAATCAAAATCAGAATTCTTCACAGAATTTTGTAATTTGTTTCTGGAAATAATCCATCATCTTACTTTTGATATTTTCTTTTAAAAATGACTTTTAAAATTGAATTATAATGATATTTTTTTTGTGTGCTCTAAATAATTTAAGAAGAATCTTCAGTATTTAAATGCAATGATCGATCCCGAACATTTTTCCTTAAAATTATTTTCGATTCCGATAATTTATAGGTTAAAAGTTATTGTATCCGAAAAATTTGTCGGAATATAGCGATCAAAAAGGATCGAAAATACTGAGCCCGATCGAAAACCGAGGCAAGATTACCGAAACCGAACAAATTTCCCTTAAAATATTTTCGATTTCGATAATTGATAACTTACAAATCTGTCAAATATAGAAATAAATTAATGCAGTTCTCACATCATTATCGGAATTTTTTTAATCAATCTCGAAAATATCCCACAACAATAATGATCAATCTCGGTAACCTTTCACGGAAGAATTTCAATTCCCAAAATCTGAAATTAACAAAATATTAAGATTCAAAATATATAATTCAGAAATTTTCACTAAATAAATTGTCTTGATTCAAAATAAAAATAAAGAGAGAGATTCTTAAAATTTATTTACTTAGACATTTATTCTTTCTTCTAAAGACTTTTTATATCTCTCGAATTTTCTTTTACCAAAACTTATTATCTTTGCTAGCATTTCAGATTTTTTTACAGAAGTATTCAAATCAAAGGGTTCTTGTATATAACCTTCTTTAAGCGCACGGTTGTATACTTGTTCGCCTAATTCTGTTCTAATGACTGTAGTCGTAAATCCATCCTTAGAGCCTAGTCCTCCGAAAGAGATATCGGCATAAACATTAGAGAAATCTCTACACGCAAAACAAGCATGACGGGCAAATTCATGAATTTCTTCAAACCCTATATGTTTGGTTTGACCATTTTTAAGGTGTATCATTAAATCTTCTTTGATGTTTAGTTTTTCTACATCATCAAAAGAAAAGTCGAATTTTTCTTCCATTTTTTTACGTGCTTCAGCTTGAAATGAGAAATTTAGATTGCAGAACAATCCTAAAGTATACTTTATAATATGAGCAGGAAGTATACTAAGTTCCTGCATTTTTCTTATGGACATGATTTGACATGGAGTTCCTACAACTGCAATATTCATTGCATCTGAACTTACCAATTTTTTGAGCTTTGTAATTGTTGGAACAAATGAATTATATTTCTCTAACCCTACGACACCCTGAGATAAGTCATAATGAGATCCTGCAGCTTCTATTAATTCTTCCTTTGATGATGCAAAGAAGGGAACTCTATTAAATGGGCCTTCTCTTTTGGAAACGATTGCCCCGTTTATTAAGTTTCTATCAAGCAGATACGTTAATATTCCAGTGACCACCCCTCCATCAGAAGCTTCATTTCTAATATCTTCTGAAGTTGATTGACTTGAGGCTATTTTAATCCACTTTCCAATTGAAACCTTGTATTTATATTTTTCGTTCAATTCATTATCCAAAACATGTGTTTGTGGGCAAATTAAATAGCAAATTCCGCAATGCAAACAATTATCTTTATTAAAATATCTAGGAGGACCAGACTCAGACATCTCAATTGCTTTTATCTCATGTGCTGAACAAAAACTAACACATCCACCACATTCTCCACATATCCCTGGTTCGTGTACATCTTTAATTAAATCTTCAAACGATTTTGGGATTACTTCTTCAACCACTTTTTTCTAACCTTTATTTTAATTAATTTTCAATAATATAATTTTAATATTCATTTGGCAATTTCTTAAGTTCAGCCAGCGAAAATACTGGACCATCAACGCAAACAAATTTACTTCCTATGTTGCATCTGCCACATTTTCCAATTCCGCATTTCATCCTCATTTCTAAAGAGTTTAAAATGTTCTCGTCTTGCCAATCAAGCGCAACGAGCTCAGTTACCGCGGTTTTAATCATTATTGGCGGTCCACATACGATAGCAACCGCGTTTTCGGGAGAAGGTGCGACTTTTTTAACGATAGCGGCAACAAATCCAACTTCTTTAGTCCATCCTTTTTCTTCTCTATCGATGGTAAGTACAACTTTTATATCGTCTCGTTTTTCCCATTCGCTTAAAACATTACGATACAATACTTCTCCTGAATCTCTGTTACCATATATCACCGTTATGTTTCCAAAGTTTGCCCTGTTCTTCTCGTTTAACATGTATACTACTAGGGAGCGAAGGGTAGAAAATGCGAATCCACCGCCGATAACTACAATGTTTTTGCCTTTCATATCATCGATCGGCCACCCGTTTCCTAAAGGACCTCTTATGCCAACTACATCTCCGATTTCTGAATTGTGAAATTCTGTTGTAACAGTTCCCATTTTCTTTATCGTAAATTGAATGGATTCTTCTTCCGTTGGTGAGGAAGCAATCCCAATCGGGCATTCTCCCTTGCCTATTAAACTTAACTCCGCAAATTGACCTGGAATGTAATCAAATTTCTTTAAATCTTCGTCGTTTTTAAACACAAGTTCGAAGGTTTTAATGTCGTTTACCTTGTTTTCCGATACAATAGATTTTATATAGGTCAGAATCGGAATGTAAGGACTACTGACTTGCAATTATCTCCTCCTCCTCTTGATTTTCTTCAATACAATTTATTTTCGTGATAATTTCTCTCACATCATTATTGACTGGACACGCTCCAATACACCTACCGCAGCCTACGCACCCTATAAGATTGTAGTTCTCGGGATAGTAGCTAAACTTGTGTAAAAGGCGGTTTCGACATCGTTCTATTCTACCGTTTCGAGGATTATGTCCACTTGTATGCAATGTATAAAGACAAAATTGACAGGTATCCCATACTCGAATTCTTCGCCCTTTTCCAGTGTATTGATCGGTTTCGTCAATAACATCAAAACAATGACAGGTGGGGCACAGGAACGAGCATGACCCGCAACCCATACAAGTTTCACTAATTTCTTTCCAGATAGGGTTCTCAAAATTGCCGTCTAAGACCTTAATTGCTTTCTCCACATCTAATTTGGTTTGGAAATGCAATTGAGCGTCGTTTTCTAATTTCATAGCTTCTTCTAAGTCTTTTTCTTCGGCAGGTCCTAGCCACGATAGATTGTCTATGATGGCTTTTCCTTTCTCGTTATAATTTTTAATAAGGTACTTATCCCCAAGATCAACTAAAAAGATGTCGCTATCATCCATTTTAAATGGGTTGCCTTCAACCGAGGTGCAAAAACACGTTTGTCTTGGTGTGTTGCATCCAATCCCAATTATAACCGTGTTTTCTTTCTTTTCTAGGAATAAATCGTCTTTAAACTTGCCAAAATCAAAGAAATTCTTAAGTAATTGAAAACTATAAGCATCGCAAGGTCGAATGCCGAATAATAAATTCTTTTTGTTTATAGGCGGGCGTTCTATGATTTCCGTTTCCTTACCTTCCAACTTGTACTCAAAAATTGTTTCCATTTGAGGAAACAATATTTCCTTGGGAGGTACTTTCGAGTTAAAATACTCTAGTTCGATGTTTTTAGGATCATCTATTTTCTTAAACGCTATATTACCGTCAGATTTTGTTGGAGCGTAGAAATTATAATCGTTTACTAACGCTTCGTAAAATTTCGGAATATCCTTTTTGTACAGTATTTTTTCTTTCATTTTTTTATCCCTCTTAGTGTTCTTCTCCTAACATAAATTCTTCTGAATCGTTAGTATTGTAAGTCATCATAGGGGGCAGGGCGTCGACACTTAGTCCCGTAGTGAAATTAAAGCGTTCTTTAACGATTTTGCCTAATTTGCGATTAATTAATGCTAAATCTATTCCTACTGGACACGCAGTACTACACGCTCCGCATTCCACGCACCTTCCCGCCAAATGAAGCGCGCGAATCATGTGAAACACCACAATATCAGACAGATCGGTCGTTTTCCCGAACCAGTTAGGAAGGTTTTGGTCTACAAAACACAAGCTACAATAGCAAAGTGGGCACGCCTCACGACAAGAATAACATCGAGTACAATCTTTTAGCAAGGTCTTAATATGTTCCCATTTTTCTTCTGGAGTCGAGTTTTCGTATTCCTCAAGATCTTGAAACTCGTCCTCAATGTTCATAACCGATTGAGATTCCCCTACAATGATATTTGAAAGCTTTTCTGAAATGGGTGGCGCTTTAATCTTGCATGTTTTACACAATTCGTTCATATACTCGCTAAATGGAAATCTTTCTTCAAATCCTTCTCCTTTAACAACGACATCCTCGTTTTGGACATCAACGGAAAGGATTTCTCTTTCCCCTATTTCTTTCTCAATTCTTCTTCGATTAATTATGCCATTACAGGGAATTCCAATAATTTTAATGTTCTCCACATTAACTTGCTTTTCGACGATTTGATGAATAACAGCACGAGCAGTACACCCTTTCGATATAACCCCAACCTTGAGTGGTACATCCTGTCCCTCTCTTCGTTCGGTCATCTCTGGGATCAAATACTTTGCCAAATTAACGTAACATAAATTATTCCAAATTAAATGATCTATATTTTCTTCTTTTCTAACAAAAATTGGAGCTGAGTTTAAAGGAACCGTTCCTTTTGAATATCCAATTACGACATCAACCTCTTTATTTTTTAATAACTCTCTCGCGTTTTCTCGCATTATACTTTCAATTTTATCATTCTCTTCTTTCATTTTCACCATTTTTTCTCACCAATCCTTTTTGAATTGTTTGTTTGGACCTAGTTTCTTCACTAAATTCGTAGCTTTCGTAACCAATTCTGCAAACCTTTCACCCTCCGCTGCTGAAGCCCACATGAAATGAATCCTGTCAGGATTAATTCCGAAGAACTCAAGCAGGTCGTTAATTATAGCAAATCGACGTCGAGCGACGTAGTTTCCGCTAATATAGTGACAATCTCCTGGGTGACATCCAGATACTAATACTCCATCCCAACCGTCAACCAAACTTTTAATTAAAAAAAAGGGATTAACCCTCCCTGAGCATGGAACCCTAACTATTCGGATATTTGGAGGGTATTGAATTCGACTTACCCCCGCCAAGTCAGCTCCCGCGTAAGAGCACCAATTACACAAAAATGCAATAATCTTAGGTGTCCATTCGCTTTCTTCCTTTGATTCTATTACTGTTTCTGTCATTTTATAACCTCCCAGTTATCATTGCGTATACTTGTTCTGCGGAAAATCCAGAAATATCTATAGCAGAGCACCTACAATTTCCCGCACAAGCACCACAACCTTTACATAGCGCTTGATTAATCGAAGCTACTAGTCCAAACCTCCTGTCTTCAATTAATTCTATGGCGTTGTACGCGCAATTTTCTACACACATTCCACAACCGGCGCAACGAGAAGGATCCACTAGTCCAATCTTTCCTTCAGCCTCAATCTCGTCTTTTGATAAGATTGTACACGCTCTAGAGACTGCAGCGTTTGCTTGAGAAATAGCATCCTCAATAGGCTTAGGAGCGTGAGCCATGCCAGCGATAAACACGCCTTCAGTTGCGAAATCAACGGGTCGTAATTTTACATGAGCTTCTAAGTAAAAGTTATCTTCGTTTAGTGGTACTTTTAGCATTTTCGCTAATTCATCGTTTTCTTCCAAATTAGGAACAATACCTACGCTTAGTACAAGAAGATCAGGATGAATTAGAATGGTCCCTAATTTTTTGTTGGATATTTCTACATTAAGATGCTCTTTGTTTTTCTCTACGATGGGGGGAAAATTCTCATCGTATCTTATAAAAATAATTCCTGCTTCCCTAGCCTTTCTGTAATACGCTTCTTTAAAACCATAAGTTCTTATATCTCGATAAAGTATAACTATGTTTACATCAGGATTTAGCTTTTTAGCATGTAACGCATTTTTAATCGCTTCTGCACAACACATTTTACTACAATACGGATGCTCGTCGTTCCTTGAACCCACGCATTGAATCATAACAATAGTTTTTTTATCAATAATCTCATTTGTTTCATTTAGAACATACTCAAATTCAGATTGGGTTATAACCCTAACATCTTTTCCGTGGAGATATTCTGTGGGTTTGTACTCTTGTGCTCCAGTAGCAACCACCACTACTCCGTGATCAAACTCGACTTCTTCTCGATGCTCTCCGTGAATAATTGAAGTTTTGAAGTTCCCTATGTAGCCATTTATATCCTTTATTTCAACTTGGGTGTAGGTGTGGATGTGCTTATTGTTTTTTACTTGGTTTATTAGGTTGCTTAAGTACTCTTGAACGTTACCGCCTTCAAGAGTAGTGTAAATGTACTTAGAATGGCCTCCTAACTCTTTTTCTTTTTCAACTAAGTAAGTTTCATATTCTTGGCTAGCAAAATTTAAAGCGGCAACCATACCACTTATACCTCCTCCAATGACAAGAGCTTTATGAGTAACGAGTAATTTAATGCGTTCTAACGGTTGTATTTTCCGAGCTTTGTTTACCGCCATTCTTACCAGATCTTTGGCTTTTTGAGTAGCTTCCTCGGGCACATTCATGTGAACCCAACTGCATTGATCCCGAATATTTGCCATTTGGAACAAATACCTGTTTAAACCCGCCTCTCTTATGGTTTCTTGGAACAATGGTTCGTGAGTTCTCGGAGTACAAGAAGCTACGATTACTCGATTTAAATTATATTCTAAAATTTTGTCTTTGATTATGGTTTGAGTGTCTGCTGAGCATGTATAAAGATTCCGATCGGTTAACACTACATTTGGTAAAGTTTTGGCGTACCTCGTAACTTCGGGAACGTCCACATATCCTCCAATGTTGATACCACAGTGGCATACAAACACTCCTATCCTTGGTGGCTGTCCAGCAACGAAAATTTCTGGTGGCAACGATTTTTCGGTAATTAAGGTTCCCTTTTCTTTATACAATAACTGATTCACGCATCCTGCAGCTGCACTTGCCTGGGTAACCGTTTCAGGAATGTCTTTAGGAGAAGTGAACGCACCGCAAGAGAAAATTCCTGGTCTGGTAGTCATAACGGGATTGAACCCATCCGTTTTCGCAAAATTGTACTCGTTCAATTCAATACCGAATTTCTCAGCTAAGTATTGAGCGTCGTGTGGAGGATTTAATCCTACCGAAAGTACTACCATATTAAAAATCTCTTCGACAATGGAGCCATCCTCGGCTTCATACACTATTTTTAAATTTTTAGTATCTAGAATTTCTGTTAAAGAAGAAATTCTACTTCGAATATAACGCACACCGTATTCTTCTTGAGCGTGAATTATATACTTATCGAAATCCTTTCCATACGCCCTAATATCCATGGTAAAAATAGTCGGATTTACTTGGTGCATATGTTCCTTAGCTATAACAGCCTCTTTAGCGGTGTACATGCAACATACAGACGAACAATATGGTTGTCCTTTTTTATAGTCTCTTGATCCTATGCATTGTAAAAATGCAATTTTCTCTGGTACATCTCCATCAGAAGGTCTTAAAATTCTTCCAGCATAAGGACCACTTGCGCTGAGAATTCGTTCAAACTCTATACTAGTGACAACATTCTTAAACTTGCCATAACCATAAGAATTAGCAGCTTCTGGTATAAATTCATCAAAACCAGGAGCTAAAATTACTGCTCCTACATTTAATTCAACTACTTCGTCTTCTCTGTCATATTCAACGGCTTTTGCTTTACAAACACCTTGGCATATACCACAACCAATACAATAATTCCTATCAATCGCATACAAAAGTGGTACTGCTTGTGGATACTTAACTGATGTTGCAGCACATTTAGATAAGCTTTCATTAAAAACATCAATCGCTTCAACAGGACATTCGCGTCCACACACTCCACAACCAGTACATTTATCAGGATTAATATATAATGTTCTTTTTTTAACCCTTACGGCAAATTCACCAGCTTCTCCTGATACTTCTTCAATTTCACAGTTTATACTTAAATCTATATTTTGGTGTCGACCTGTCTCGACTAGTTTTGGACTTACAATACACATAGCGCAATCGTTTGTAGGGAATGTTTTATCAAGTTGTGCCATGACTCCCCCAATACTGGTGGTTGATTCAATCAAATAAACTTTATAACCTGAATCTGCTAGATCTAGCGCTGCCTGGGAGCCCCCAATTCCAGCACCTACGATCATTACTGCTCCAATTTTATTAATAATATAATCACCTCTATAATCTCCTATATATTGGTGTATTTCCTATAATCTCTTGAAAATCAACTCGGCCACGATATTTTAAAGTTAACATATGCTCTAAAACTATACTGGGATCTAAGTCTATTTCAATAGCTAAATCTTTTACTGATTTTGACTCTTTCTCCAAAGCGATTAAAATTCTATGACGTTCATATTCTTCTTTCATTGATTGATCCAATAACTCGATTAATTTTTCTTCAGAGAATTTTTCACCATAGACATTCTCTTCCTCTGTAATCTTTCTTTGCCTTCCGACAAGAGCTCTCATCCTCTTATCTGTGGCAGCTTCTTCAAGTGCTTCTAATTTTTCCAATAATTTTTCATCTGTCTGATCTCCGCTGAGAGGAGAGGGTCCAAGCTCTCGAATTTTTTCCGTAAAATCTTTAACCACTTCCCCAAATCTTACACCTTCAGAAGCTGAAACCCATTCTAATCTTACTCTTTTATGTAAATCCACATATTTAAGAAACTTCTCAACCATCTCGAACTTTTTTTCAGCTTCATAATTACCCTCAAGATAATGACAATCCCCAGGATGACATCCCATAACTATTACGCCATCAATTCCAATTTGGAGTGCCTTAAAGATAAATTTTGGATCAACTCGACCACTACACATAACTCTAATTACTCTTATGTTCGGGGGGTATTGAACTCTGCTTACCCCCGCTAGATCTGCCCCAGCGTATGAACACCAATTACACAAAAACCCTAAAATCTTTGGTTCGAAACTCATTAAATTTCTCTACCTCCAAAAACAAAAATTTCTGATAAAATTTGTGGATCTGTAAAGTGTTTAATCACAATAGCTTGATTAGTACACGTTGCCCCACAAACACCACAACCTTTACATAATGCTTCAATAATTTCAATTTCGTCATCATCAGTTTTCTTTATAGCATGATATGGACAAACTTTTATACAAACCTCGCAACCGGTACATAAGTTTTTATTATATTCTGGTAAACTTGATGTAGCACCCTCTACTCTAATTGTATCGTGAGATAAAATAGTACTTGCTCTTGACGCGGCAGCATATCCTTGAGTTATGGCTTCAGTAATGTCTACAGGCC
>JAHPYY010000209.1 GCA_019058515.1 Promethearchaeota archaeon | reverse complement strand
GATATAGGCATCCTCATGGTATTCCACATCCGCTGATGCCACGGTAGTACCGTTAATACGTATGGTATCAACGATCGGAACTGCATTGTCTGTTACTGCACTGTTATAATAGCTACTTCCGTTGTCATCAGTATCCCCCAAGCCAGAACCATCAATCACTCGGATCCTGTACCTAATAGATGAACCGTATTCATGCCTTGGAATCAGTGCATACCAAGAACCATCGAAATTATGGTCATAAGCATGGTTATTGCCGCATTTATTGGAATTAAACTAGGTAAAATCGCTGCGACTCATCAAAATTCGTTGCGTGATGCATCAGTCCGCATTTTTTCTTACGGTGCGATGTCAGTTCCAGGATTCATCATCGGGATTTTTATTATTCAATCTTTTTTAGCGACAAAAATAATTATCTTTCCTATTCAAGGATATAAATCCATTGGTTTAGGAAATCCCCCTACAATTACTCATTTTAGATTAATCGATTGTATTATTACTGGGCATTTTTATTTGATACCAGATTATCTATGGCATCTTGCCTTACCAATAACAACGATGGCAATAGTCCAAACGGTTATTATTGCGAGGCAAGTGCGCGCAAGCCTTATCGAAGTTCTACGCTCAGATTATATTCGAACTGCGCGCGCTAAAGGATGCGACGAAAAAATAGTTATAAAAAAGCATGCCCTCAAAAATGGCGTAATTCCCGCATTAACAGTTTTTACCCTGGGATTTCCAACAATTTTTGCTGGAAATGTTGCCGTTGAAGTTGTATTTGATTTAAAAGGATTGGGTCAAACCTTTTACTTGAGCTTATTTTTTAATGATTACAATATGTTAGTAATTATTACTTACCTCACCGCATTCGTAGTGATTCTCTTTAACCTTGTTGCTGACATCCTTTATGCCTTCGTAGATCCTCGAGTTAGACTCACTTAGTTTTAGGGCATAATCATATCTACAGTAAATAAAAACTTTGACAAAAAAAGTGTAAATCTGCAATGATTTGCTAGTGAATCCTTAAATAATTGAAGTAGTTTCATTTATATGCACGATTTAATGTTTGCAATTAATATTCGAGCTCAAACGAGGGAATTTATGGCAACCGCAAAAAATATGGATTTAGTTACTAAATTTTTGCTAATATATAATCAATATCACACTAAGGATGGGTTAATTTCAATGACTACTACTACTGAAAATCAGTTTAAAAGGTTATATACCAAAATAATTAAGAAACCAGAAATGATCAATGATCCCCGCTTTAGAAATCCAATCGTGCGTTTTAACCATATTGATTTATTGGACGAACTAATTGAACAATGGGCGAGAGACAAAACTTCAAAAGAAGCGCTAAAAGATTTAGAATCGCAAAGAATTCCGTGTGGCAACCCATTAACTATCTACAATGTTCAGGATCAACCCAATTTGAAGCAAGAGGTATGCTGTGCACAGGTCTCGATCTTTTTAAATGGGGCGTTAAAAAAGCGAGCATCCCAAATAGGTTAATTAACTATTCAGACAAAGGTTCCGTGGAATCAATAGGACCAGAATTTGGCGCGGATAATGACGAAATTTACTCTGAGCTTTTAGGTTATGAACAAGACTATATAAAAAGCCTTAAAGATAAGAAAGTTATTTAGAATAGCCCTATTTTCGAATTCTATTTTTTGAATTATCTAAACTATCTTTAATTCGTGAAATAACTCTCTTTTTTTCTAATGTCAGCTTTGTATGATAAAATATACTTAACTACTTTTAAGCTAAGTTGAATATTTTAAATTAATTCTAATAAAATTATGCTAAGCCGAATAAAATGGAAAATAAATATCAAAATATAATAATTGAGAGAAAAGGTAAAATTGCAATCGTCAAGTTCAATCGACCAGAAAAAAAGAATGCCTTGAGTGAATTGATGAGAGCAGAAATCATAGACGCTTTAAACTCCCTAAAGGACGAAAAAAGAATAAAATCCGTGATATTCTACGGAGGCGAGGACTTTTTCTCAGCTGGGTTTGATAGAGACGAAGTTCAAGCAGTAGTACAAGGAAAAAGTGATTACAAGCAATTTGTGGATTCAAATCATCTTTTTCACCAAACAATATTCGAGTTTCCTAAATTATTAATTGCTGCCGTAAATGGATACGCTTTAGCTGGCGCTTTTGACCTAACTATTATCTGTCACCTTCGGGTTGCTTCAAAAGGTTCCCTTTTTGGACACCCGGAGATTAGATTTGGTGCTTGCCCACTTTTTTTCCCTTATATGACTCTTGTAGGGCGCGGGAAAGCTCTAGAAATCGCTTTAAATACAAGTACTCGAGATACCTTTCTTAGCGCTGAGGAAGCTTACAGATTAAACATCATAAACATATTGACAGAAAAAGGGGAAGTTTTAAATGAGGCAATTAATCTCGCAAAACAAATTAATCAATCCCCTGAATATGTTATTCAGCAATTACTGCAGGTGAATAATACCTTTTTCGATCAAGTCAAAACCTTTGATGACGAGATAAATACTATTCTGAAATCGATGTCTAAAATGTTAGGATTATGATAAGTACTTCGTTCCATTAGTTAACGAGAAATATGTAATATATTTTTGAAAATTAACTAATTCATTTTTTCTTAAAGAAAAAGTTCGTAAAACAACGCTTTCACGCACGAAAGTACTTATATAGATATCACACGAATTAAAAAATAGGAAGAAAAATAAAGTATAAATTTTTTTAAAGAAGAATTTACAAGCGATTTATGTATCTTTTGCGCTCCCATTCGCTAACATTGATCCTATAAGCGTCAAATTCTTCCAATTTAGCGTAATAGTAGTTCTTAAAAGCGTTTTCTCCAAAAACTTCCTTCATGAGGTCTGACGCTTTGAACTTGTTTAAGGCCTGTCTTAAACTTCCCGGTAGAGCGTCAATACCCGCCTTTTCTAAGTCCTTGGTGGTAAAGTGATACACATTTTTATCGGTTGGTTCGTAAAGCACGGTGTCATCTGATAACACACCCTCTAATCCAGCGGCTAATAAAACTGCGAACTGAAAGTAGGGATTTCCCGCAGGATCGGGACAGCGAATTTCGCATCTAGCAGCTGAAGGTCTTTTATGAAAGTCGGGTACTCTTATAAGCGGAGATCTATTGCGAAAACCCCATGCGACATAGACTGGTGCTTCATATCCGGGTACTAACCTTTTATAAGAATTTGGCCAACTACTTAACACCGCGCACATTGCTTTTGCGTGCTTTAATTGACCTGCTATCCACTTTTTCATTATATGCGAAATACACGCTTCGTCGTTTTCGTCGTAGAACACATTTTTTCCGTCCTTCCATAGGCTCATGTGGCAATGCATTCCACTTCCATTTATTCCTGAAAATGGTTTTGGCATAAATGTTGCGAAAAAGTTGTTTTGAGCCGCGACGGTCTTAATAATATTTTTTATTGTAATAGTATTATCAGCTGTATTCACCGCTTCTCCATATCGAAAATCAACTTCGTGTTGGCCGTAAGCTACTTCGTGGTGGAGAGCCTCAATTTCTATCCCCATGGCATCGCAATACTCTGCAATACGATACCTCACCATCTCGTTGATGTCGTATGGGTCGTAATCGAAGTAGCCTCTCATGTCACTCGGTTTAAACCCTTTTTCCGTAGTCTCTTGAGACAATATGAAAAATTCCATCTCTGGTGCGCAATAGAAAGTATATCCGTGTTCTTTTGCTTTATTGACTACTCTTTGCAGGATATAGCGAGGGTCTCCTTCATACCTCTCTCCATTTGGCTTGTATATATCACAAATAACTCTTGCAACCGTATTGCTATTGCTTCGCCAAGGTAAGAGGTAGAAAGTGGTTGGATCAGGAATCACCACTTTGTCGGATTCTTCAATGGCTCCGTATCCCGTGATGCTTGAACCATCAAAATTTTCTCCCTCTCGGAGAAAGTCTTCAATCCTTTTCGAATTAATTTCAAACGACTTTATTATGCCATGGATGTCAGTGAACTGGAGATAAATAAATTTAATATCTTTTTCCGTCACTGTTTCTATTACTTTTTCGCAGATTTCTTTCCTTTTTGGGTCATCTCGTTCAATCATGTTTCTTAATCTTGTTTTGATTAATTAGCTTTTTTCTTATTTTTAATTGATTATTAACTCACTCATAAAGAAGAGGTACCTTGTGCTTATCTCGATTCATATTGATTATGTAATCCAATTTTTCGGGAATATACTCGGATTTAATATCTGTATCGTCAGATTTAATCGCCACTTCACAATTCCATATGGGTTTATATTTTCCGGTCTTCTCAGTGAAATAAGCACTACCGTTCATACTTATCTTTGTAATTAGGGATTTTCCCGTTCCAAATACTAAATTATTTGACTTTGAAAAGATGGCGCAATTCCATGCATGGAAGGTACCCTCTTCTTGTTCGACCAAACCGCTATTAATCGAATACTCTTCACATTCGAGACATATCTTCCTATCGTAGGAATAATCCTTTCCGCATATTGGACATTTTAACATTTTCTTTAACAATCTATTGTGGTATTATTATTCTATTTCAAGCCATTTTACTTAACAATATTTGGAACGCGAGGCATAAAAAGTTTCTGATTTTTCTAGCGGCGATTTTTATTTTTTTGTTAATAAAATGGAATAATGGACTATTTCTTTTTAAAAAAATAAAAAGATAGATCTCAAATGTTAATTAAGTTGAAAAAATTATCCTTAAAAAAACACTCTACTCAAAAAAAAAGTAATCGTAATATGCTATAATCTCAAAAAGTTTATTACAATAAATTTAAACCAACTAATCTCGTTTTTCAAGCCCTCCAAAATCAAATGAAAATATTTTCTAAATTGGGTAAGTAATCTAGCTTAGGTTTCTCCTTCACATGTGTCCCCATTAAACTTAAACTTTTTAATTTGCGTAAGTCTTTCAAAGACGGAATTCTAGAGATAGGGTTGCCATCGAGGTTCAGATGCCTAAGGTTACTCAATGATAATAACCCTTTAATCTCACTTATGCGATTATTGGATAAACATAATAAATTCAAACTATGCAAAGAACTAAGACCTTATTTCTAAACGAGAATTTATTAAATGCTCTTAATTATAAGCAAAAATCAGAATTAAAAAATAAAGTTCTTAATCAAATCATTCACATCCCAAGTGAACAAGGTGGTAAATGGAATATAGAACGATTTATTTCGAAAATTATAATAAGAGAGCTTTTACTGAATTCAGTTTTATCACAGCAAAAAACCAATTGATCCCATTTAAATCATACGGATTTCCTCTTCTTTCTATACCTGAAATCTTGTATATAAACATTTCAAAGGATTTAAGCTATAAACGGGCACTATTAAATCAGATGAATGAATTCAAAACCCAACTTAACGAAATTAAGTCTAAAGTTCCTGAAATTCGATTATGGGCTCTTTCTAAGGAAAAAAGTTCGATTAACATGTTAAAGCAAGGTGGAATTGCATTAAGTGAGAGCGAAAAGAAATATAAAACAATTTTAGAAAATATCAACGAAGGATATTTCGAGTTTAACGAGGAAGGAAAATTTGGAGTTCTATAATAACGCCTTCTTAGAAATTCTTGAATACGATGGAACTGAAGTAATGGGTATGAATTACACAAGCTTTTTCTCAAGAAATTTTGATGATATTCTTAACGATATTCAAATTGAATCAAATGTTAACCGACCGTATGGTTTGGAAGTTGTAAAGAAAAGTAGTGAAAAGTTTTTTATTGAATCCTCGATATTGCTAAAATTTGACAGAAATGGTGATATTATCAGGTATTATGAGATGTTTCGAGACATAACTAATAGAAAAAAAGCTCAGATATTAGAACAACAATTTAAAGATAAACTAGAAAATCACTATTTTATCATTAATGTACCACTTTCCTTTCCAACCAACTGAAACAGTAGCTAATGATATGGTATCAATTGACACTCGATCTCTCATTGGTTCATGTACATCATCTTTATCATATACAAATTTAAAAGCATCTCCCGATATTCCTGCTAACCACCAAGAATTAACTTCCTGACCAAGATATCTTAGACAAGATTCAAGCGTAAGCATGAACATATCCCCTGCATCCCAATTAAGGAAGAACGCTGGGACATTATCGATGATCATACTAAACTTACCACGACAAGAATTCATATAAATTATAGAATGAATTAAAACATAGAAGTTGATAAAATGATTAACAACTTCTTTAATAACTTCTCTTATTTTCCATCAGTTGTGGATAATAATTAATAATGATTAATACCAATGAGTAGTATCTGCTTCCAGTGTTAGATCGTTTAATGTAGCTGCTCCCACTATTTTAACGCCGGGAATTAATTCAACTTTATCCCATCCTAACATTCTCTTTGAAGCCTCACATACCAGAATTTCAACTCCTGCTTCTAATGTTTTATCAATCATCTCTTTGACTGTTGGAAAGGATCCTAATTTAATCCTTTCAGCTTCACCAGGCTTTAATATTCTTAAACCTTTTCCTAAGTAATATACCTTAGCGTCTATATCCATTGCTTTTGCAGTTTGAGCTAATACAAGAGGGGAATATTGGCGTTCTGGATCATCACTAGTCTGTACATACAAAATTGATTTTTTTTCTTTACTAATTTTTCCCACCTCTTACGGCAGTTTACTATTTTATTTAATCAAAAAATCAATAATTTCATCTAAATTGAAAGTATAAATGCATGTATAGTTTTTTTAAAGAAAAGTGAAATTTTCAATTATATTCAATCATCAATTTTAATCAAAAGTTTATATATTATTACTTTTCTTAATCTTCAATAAAAATCGTGTTACTGGATTGAATTACGGTTATTAGGACAAATAAATTAAAATTTGAATAAAGAACTTATTTTTTAATCATTTCTAAAAACGCTTCAATTCTAGTGTTAATCTGCTCATTATCTTCAGAAGAATAATCTGTACTAATTGAAATAACTGGTAATCCTTGAGATTTTATCGCCTTTTCTAATGCAATAGATTCAATTTCATAGGCTTGGCAGAAATTTAATGTATACAAAATAACTCCATCAACGTTATATTCTTTCGCTAAACTTATTATATCATCTTTCCTTCCATTGTTAGGAGTAAAACATGCACAATTAATTCCTAAGTACCTATCAGCAATTATTTCGAGCAAATCATCAATCATTTCGCCTTTTATGTCGTCAAATTTAGATTCAAAGTATCTTGAGCCAGTGCAAGTTTCTTCAACAACAACTACTACTCCTTTTGTTTCAATAATATGATGCATTTTCCAATTTGGAATGGCCATTGGAGTACCGCTAATTAAGATTCTCTTAGCCCCTTTTTGTATTGCCCCAACTCCATTTTTAATTCTTTGCTCCAGCTCGTCTACGAGTTTACCAAGCATTTCAATTTGCCGATCATGATCGTCATAAAAAGCAACTTGAGACATTAAAAGTGCATCCTTGCCAGAAATAGGAACAGGATCCACTTTACGAGCCTCATATACTCGTCTCATTAAATTCCTTTTCTTTGATATCTTTTCCATAGCTCCCCTTAATTTTTCAGCAGTTAACGTTTTACCAGCTAATTTTTCCAATTCTACGATTAGATCTTTCATTTCTTGAATAAATAATGCCTTTGCTTGAGGTCTTGTTTTACATTGTGGCGTTTCCATCACATAGACTGGTTTATAATCTTTTAAAACTTCCCAAGCTTTCTTCTTTCCATCACATGTAGTTTCACCAATGAGAAGATCTGCTATTCCAAAATAAGGACAAATATTACCAATTCCAAATCCTAATGCAGATTTAATTAGAGCACAGATATTTGTAGGTAAAAGATCCTCAGAAGCATAATTTGAGAAATTTGTCCCCCCACATAATCCAATGCCAATACAATCTAATGCAAGTAGAATCTCATCAGGAACATATAGGCAGAATGTTCCTACAATCTTCTTTCCTTCGTCTTTTGCTTTCTTTAATTCGCTAATTCTAATTCCATGGATATCTCCAACAACAAAATCCCAAAAACCCATTCCTTTAGGTCTATTTTCTTGTGGGTCAATATAGATTTCTTTATAAATATCTGGAAGAACTGCTAAAAGCTGATCGTGTTTTTCTATATCTATCCCCAATTCTTTCCACATTGGGTACCAGTCTTGTTTTCCTTCAGTCATAATTCTTTACTTTTTGATAAAAGATTAAGTTAATTTTTGATTTGAATAATGAAAAAGAATTTATTAATGTTTTTGATAATACTTATCTAAATTCTCGATAAATAAACTCTTTAATGATAACGATTAATTTGAGAATTTATTTAGATTCATTATAAAACTCTAAAAAAAGTTGAAACTGATTTAGCAAGAAAATTAAAAAGATAAATAGATTTTTGTGCGATTAACAGATGATTCGTAACTTAGGGAAATCGTGATCTACGAAATTTTCTTGTGGATTATTTTATTTGTCAGAAGATTCCTAATCATTTATTTCTCTGTAGATCTGTTCATTGATAATTTGAAGGATTTATGCGTAATCTTGGGATTGTCTCCTTTTATTATTGGTTTAATAGTATTAGGGATTGATCCTGAGGAATCTATTGCTTCGATTGTAGGGGCATTTAATGGTCTTCCTTGTCTAGCCGTTGGAAATGTAATTGGAAATTCTATTTTGTCTCTTGCTTTATGCTTTGCCCTTTCCGCGTTCTTTCACAAAATTGAACTTAAATCGATTTCTTCGGTCTATTTCTTTATTCTTTATGCATCAATGGTAGCGATTTTATTTAGTTTCTTTTTCCAATTCGGATTATTCATTTTCGGACTTACAACTATTGGAATTTACATTATCTATTTAATAAGGAATTTAAAATATATAGTAAAAGAAGAAACGTTAGATGTAATAGACATGAAAGAAATTCTTGAAGAAATCGAAGAAGAAAAAGAAAGATTAGCGGGAGTTTCGAAAAAAAGGAAAATCTTACTTGCTAGTATTGGATTAATCTTTGTTTTTATTGGAGGAGAAATATTAGTAAATTCGCAGAAAACATCATTGAATTAACAAGTATTTCCGAAGCGTTTTTTGGGTTTGTGATCGTCGCATTTATTACAAATGTGGAAGAATTAACTTTAATATTCAAATCCATTAAGAAAAAGAGCGTAGAAATAGGGTTAGGGGGGATGATCGGGAAAATCATATGGAATATATCCTTTACTTTTGGTTTAAGTGGAATTATCGCAGTAACTTTAAATTTTTCTTACCTATTACTTTTAAATTGGCTTATCCTCATTATTCTTATCTTCTTTTACGAACAAAAAGCGCGACATCAAAGCTCTTTAAAGCGAAAAGATGCCGTAATTTTAACTGGATTTTTAATCGTATTTCTTATCGTTAACCTTCTAACTTTTTAATAATTGAAAAATAAAACCTATTCGTCAATTGCTAGTCGTAATGAAGGAGGTATACATATCTCGCGAGGTTAAAGCGTTCTATCTTAAGATCGCTATGATACCTTAGGTTCTCCTCTCCTACTTCCTTGACTTTTAAAAAAAGTTCTGTAACAGGTGGTGTAAGAGCGATTTTTAAGACAAATTTATGAACTTCAAAGAAAAAATTGTGATAGAATACCATGTTAGACTTGTCGTAATCTATATACATCTTGAAAATTAATTCCTTTGAAATTTTTTTTTTGGGATGATTAACTTTTGCGAACGTAAGTATATTTACCTCATTAGACTCGATTTAAATTAACTTATATAGCTAAAAGAGTAAGTCGATTAGACGCTCTGTTTAATTACATGTACTTCCTCGTATTCGAAGAACTATCTATTTGAACTATTAAATTTTGTCTAAATATCTTTAAGGATATCTATTGCTTGATATCTCTGATTCCAACGCGGTATTTCTCTTCACCTAATTTAACGTTAAAACTTATATTTAATACTTTGGACTTTTGTGCAAACTCAAATATAATAAAGATACATATCCGATCTCTTGGAATTCAAAAATGCCTGATTTTACATAAATATAAAATTTTTGATCAAATCTACCTATCGTTAATTCAGCTTCTTCATTTCCGCTGACTAGCATCCTTCCGAAAAGGGATTAATTACAAAAGTGGAAGAATGTAAATTTGTTAACTGATTAAGTCAAAATTATATGATAAATATTATCCGAATTATATTATATAAACTATTTATATATTGACAGATAATACTTATGATAAGCATCAACAATTATCCGAATATTATGACTTCAGCCCCCACACCCTGGATTTTTGTCTTTTGGTTAGCGTGGTGAACCCACGCGTTTCGCCCTTTCTCTTTCTTATATGGTTGACCTCTCTTTGGTCAGTGGTGGCTGGAGTCGCCTTCACATTACTTTAACGAGAATATTAATTCTAACCAATGTTAAAATGTAGAATGAGGAAATCTTGTTAAAAATTGTTGTAATTAGTAGTGTCCTATATTTAAGTGAAAATAGCTAACCAATCTGGAGTCTAAAAAATCGGAAACTCGTTTTTCATATAATTGGCAATTATTCCTTAGAATATATGAAATTATTAAAATATATTAGTCTAAAGGCTCAAATTTTTAACAAATTAGACTAGTTTATAAAAACTTAAATTCGTAAACCAAAAATAGTAGAAAAATGTATATATGGAAATTGTTTAGTACAATGCTATTAGCAACGAGTAAACAAGAGAAAGATAATATATCAATTTTAATTCCCTAAATCGCTTTAAAAATTAGAATCAAGTTTAAATAGTAATATAAACTAAATTAGGGATTATACAGAAAAGTAAAAAATTACGCTATATTTATAATTTCGAGAAGAAAAGAACTAGCTTATATTGAGGTAATTGAATGATATTTTTTGGTATGGAATAACATTTATAAAAAGATCTCTTAAAATTGATAGAAAAAATCAAGCTTTTATACATAGAAAAACTACATTAAAACGAAGTATTATTACTTAAACAAGATAAAAAACAGAAAGGTGAAAAAAATTACAGATATCGAACAAAAATCCTTTAAAGAATTGTTTGTAGAAAGATTTGGAGAAGAGCTTGGTAATAAATTGATTACTGAAATAAAATTAGGTATAGAAAAAATCATAAATATGGAAGAAACTCCAGTCGATTTAAAAAAGCGTTTATTACAACTTGCTTTACCTAGTCTTTCTTCTGAAAATATAAAAGACTTTTTAGATATAACAATATATGCTGATATTTTGATTAAAGCAGGGATCATGAAGATATAATTAGAAATCTCTATGAATACTAAAAATATGATATGAATTGAAGTTATGTTATTATAACTTTTTTTTTTTTCATACGAGTGTTTATTCATTTTAAAATTATAAAACGAAATAATATCAAAGATACCTTAAGGATAAAAAAGAATTAGGAAAATTTAAATGGACATAACTTTTGTTTATCCTTCTGGCGGGGATATAAATCTCTCCAAGTTTGGATATAATTTAGGATCAGCGTATATTATTGCCTATTTAAGAAAATATGGTTTTGAAACTGAACAATTCGTTTCAAATGACTCTTTTAATGTTAGAGAATGCGTTAAGAAAATCACAATAGATTCTCCTAAAGTGGTGGGATTTACTGTGTTAGAAAGTAACTTTATGCAATGCGTATTGATAAGTAATGGATTAAAAAAATATAATTCAGATATTATAGTCATTTTTGGAGGACCTACGCCAACCACCAATTCAAAAGATACTCTAGAAGTTGCTAATAGTGTTGATCTTTGCGTTAGAGGTGAAGGAGAAGAAGTTCTATTAAAATTAATGTCCGTTTTATCAAATAACGATTTCAAGTTAAATAAGGTAGATTTAAGTGCAATTAAGGGAATCACATTTAAAAAAGGAGACGAGATTATTATAAATCCAAACAGTAATGTTCTACTTTCAAATAGATCTATTAAAAATTACCTAGACACTTACCCATCACCATTTCTTACACAAGTAATTCCAACATCTGAAGTCTTTGCCATAGGGATCATTACAGCTCGAGGATGTAATCAAAACTGCACTTATTGTAATTGTGCAGTAGTAAATAATAGAAATATTTTCTTTCATTCAATTGGTAGGGTAATTGAAGAATTGAGATATATTAACGAAAATAAAGAAATGATATCTGGCGGTACCGTCCCTATTAATGATGACACTTTTACAATCATACCCTCAAGAACAAAAACAATATGTGAAGAAATCATAAAAAATGATATTAAGCTCCCTCTAAATTGTATCACAAGATGCGATAAAATTAACGAAGAGTTATTAGACTTAATGAAACAAGCAGGATTTGTTTCTATAGGGTTTTCTTTAGAGAGTGCTGTTCCAAAAGTATTAAGATCGATTGGTAAGGTAAACAGTCCAGAAAGTATGATATTAAAAGATTTTAATAAAGAGATTGAATACATTCAAAAATTAAAAAGGATGGTGGATTACGCAAAAAAGATTGGTATTAACCTAGTTTCTGTAAGTATTATGATTGGTTTACCTGGTGAAACAATTCAAGATGCAAGAAAAACAATTACATTGGTAAAACAATTAAATATCGATTTTTATGCACATAATCATTTTCATATTTATAAAGGAACTCCTATTTATAATAATTACAAGAATTATGGTTATCATGTTGAACCAATGGGACAAAATAATAAGATATTATTAACTAATGACTTCCCATTTGATGTGTACAAAATCAGTTTAGCTCCAAATTCTATAATAGAACAGAATAAAAAAGTAATTGACTATGCTAATCTCAAAACTTTTTCTTTAAGCACTAGTAGAATGAGTCAGAAACCCTTTTTCGAAAATCTGATTATTAATCGTGATACGATAAATCAATCTTTAGTAGAATGGATACAAGAAAATCTTTCAATAAATGGTAAAATTATCCATATATATTCTAATAAAAGAAAGTATAAAACATTATATCAAGAAAACGAGAGAACTCTTTATAATGAATTCTCCCCTACAAAGGATTATAATAATTATTTTTGGGAAAAAGGAACTAAACCAAGAATTCTAAAATCAGGAATAATGAGTTTATGGGGTAATAGTGTTGGAATACCCGTAAAAATCAAAAATACTAATTCCGCCTTGAAGGACTATAAGAACGAGTCAACGGATATTGAATTTTTAATTTGTAGAGAAGACTCAAAAATTGATACCCAAGCAATGAGAGATCTTTTGGTTAGCCTATCGAATAATAACGATTCTATTGATAATCTATTAAAATATAAACCTTTACCGTTTTTTCAAAACTTATGCAGATGGACTATCGATAACGCTAATTGCACAAAATTGGAAACTGCAATAATAGGGAGTAATAATGAAATTCGAGTCTGTTGGCATTCCGCTCCAATCGGGAGCGTCTTCTCCTCATTTTCTAAAATTCTTCGAAATCTTCAACTTTTACGGCAAAAAGAAGAAGAGAAAAGAAATTGCAAGAATTGTCTTATAAAGGATACATGTATAAAATGTATATTCCCTTTTCCCTTGTCATCTTATGAATACTGTCAATATAAAAAATCTTTTGACACTACTAAACCTTCTAAATTAATAAATCTCCTTGAAATATTTAAGGATTTATTAATTAAACCAATATCGACTTCTGATTATTAGATTAATCAGAAGCTATATTAGGTGTCTATTAAAGTACCTATTATATTAACTTAAATAACTGGTAAGTTTTTAAGCAAAGGTCTTTTAAACGAAGATCTCTTTATGTTTTTAAGATTAAAAGAGGATTTAAAGATAATTGATTGATAAGAGACCTAGAGAATTGAAACACGCAGAACACCTAATGTATAAAGGTAAATTTGAAGAAGCTCTAGATCTGATTATGTATTTCGAGAAAGATACAGACTCAAGTGCTAAAAATCTGTTATCAGCATTAATTTTAAAAGGAAGAGTATTTATTTATGTTGATAGATATAAGGAAGCTGTAGAAACTAGTGACCTTGCTTTTAAATTAAGTCAAAAACAGGAAAGCATTTCTGAATCTATTGATGTTCTTCTTCTGAGGGCTTATATCATATACTTTGGGCAATTAGAAGAGGCAATTAAACTTATATCAAAAGCTGAAGATTTAATGAATTCATTATCCAGTGAGAAATTAATAGATTATAACAGGCAACAATTAGATTTTATGATAATACATTCTATAATTTATCGCTTTAAAGGTGACCTTAATAAGGCAATGGAACTCGCACATAAGTGGAAACATTTTCAAAAAAAAATTAGAGAAAAATTAGATATTTCGCGTATTTTTTTGCAACTAGGAGATGTATATATTTATAAAGGTGAACCAAATATAGCTTTAGAATATGCAATTACAAGTTTAGAAATCCAACAAGAATTAAAAAATCAAACTGGAATTGCAAAAAGCCTTGCTCTAATCAGTCTTTGTTATTATATTAAAGGAGATTTCAATCAAGCATTGAATTATTGTAAACAATGTTTAAAAATTAAAATAATGAGTAGTTGGACTAAAATTGATGTTTTAAATAATTTAGGGTTGATTTATAGAGAGAAAGGGGAATTATGTCGTACATTAAGGTATTACAAGCAAGCAATTGCATTGGCTGAGAGTGAACAGTATATTGAGCATTTAATATCCCTTAAATTAGGAATAATCTCAGTCTACAGAATGAAAGGAGAAATTGAAATGGCTATAGATTATGCAGAAACGAGTGAAAAAATTTCTAGAAACTATAATCATCGGTATGGCATAAGTACTTCATTTTTTTGTTTAATTTTAACACATCTCGACAAAAACTCTCTTGACAAGGCAACACATTATCTCCCAAAATTAAAAATTCTTGCAGATAAATCAGATGATTTGGTTTATCTTCTAACTTATCAGATAGCAAAAGCGTTAGTACTAAGAAAGAGTAAACGAATTCGAGATCGCACAGAGTCGGAAACTCTATTAAAGCAAATTGTTGAGAATGAGATTACCCCACCTCGATTAAATCTCATCTCATTGGTTAATTTATGTGATTTATATTTAGAGGAATTATATCTTACTAACAATTTTGAAGTTCTGGAAGAAATAAAACCTCTAATAAATAAGATGTTAGAGATCGCAGAAAAAACAAATGCTAAATTATGGTTGACTGAAACTAAATTATTACAAGCGAAACTTTCATTAATTCAACTTAATTTTACTGAAGCGAAGCTGTTACTTACTCAAGCTCAAAGAATTGCGGAAATTCATGGATTTAATTTATTAGCTATAAAAATCTCCAATGAACACGACGCTTTATTAGAGCAGTTAAATATATGGGAAAATTTGAAAAATGAGAACGCCCCTATGTCAGAGCGTATAAGATTAGCTTCAATAGAAGGAGTATTGGATCGTCTAAAGGGTAAACAAGTTGTAAAAGATTCTACTATAACACCTGAAACCCCTGTATTATTATTAATTATTGGAAAAGGAGGACTCCCGGTATTTTCTCACTCCTTTAGAAAGGAAATATCTACTGCTAATGAATTGTTAAGTGGATTTCTTAGTGCTTTTAGTAATTTTGGTGGAGAAATCTTTTCTAAAGGACTTGATCGTGCTAAGTTTGGTGATTATATCATACATATACAATCAGCCGATCCATTTTCTGTTTGCTATTTATTCAAAGGACCAACTTTTGGTGCTAAAATTAAATTAACTCACTTCAATGAAGCAATTCAAGGTGAGACTTCTATTTGGGAAGCTTTAAATCAATTTTTTCAATCTGGTAGGGTGGCCAATTTAAACACCATCCCTCTACTTGAAGACTTAATTAAGAATACTTTTACTTAAATAAATACCTTAATTGAAATAATTCTGATTTAAAGCAATTCAAATTCTCTGCTCTATATCTAGTAAAAAGAGATCTGCAATTTTAAGCCATTTTTGTTTGGTTTCTTCATCTGCCACATTCTTGATTGTTAAAAGTTTTCCTTTTTTTAGGTTTTCTACTGCGAAATTCAATTTGTTTAACTCTTTATAGCAAATACCTAATTTTATATATGTTTGATTAATATACCACTCATCAAGCGCTACTTCAAGTGTTTTTTGAAATTCATCCTTAGCTTTTTTATATTCTTTAAAATACATTAGAATTTCTCCATAAGTATCATGGTACATAACATTATTGGGAAATCTATTCACAAGATCTTGAATTAATTTTATTGCCTCTTGTCGTTTATTTAAGTATTGTAACCAATAAGCTTTATAATTAAGAAGATCAATATCATCAGGATAATTGCCTATTAATTCTTCGATTATTTCTAATCCACTGTAAATATCTCGCTTTCTTCTGAGAACCGATGCTTTTTTCATTTTAATATCAATTTCATTTTTAGGAAAAATTTCCATCATGTTATTTAATATATTCAATACTTCGTCAAATTGGTCATAATAAAGTAAGATAGAGATCTTAGAATGGTATAGATCAAGATCCTCTGGATTTAACTCAATTTTTCTATCAATTTCTTTAATTTTTTCCTCGTATTGATCTTTTAACTCATCATTACTTTTTATGTAAAATAGATCTATCATATCTTGCCATATTATTCCTTCCAGTTTATCGTATGACTCTCTTAATTCAACTTTAGCTTTAACATTATAAGCTAAGTAATTGAGATATTCATATAAGAAGTTAGTTAAAGGCTTTTTTAGATTTTCATTAAATACGACACCACAAATGTCATCTAAGATGGCGTTTATCATTATATGTAAGTCTAGCGATCTCGAATATAATTTGCTTAAATATGTAAATTTAGTTATGTGATCTTCAGTAATCGCTCGAAGTATTAATTCAATTCTTTCACGTTGTTGAAAATAATAATATTCGTCATTATAGTTAGCTAATTTGAAAAATTTTATTGGATAAATGTCATTTTCAACAATCTCATCAATATAGTATTCTATTTTCGATTTTTTTATTCCGTATTTATTCGAAAAATCTTTCAGAGAGATGTGATATGGATATTGATTTGGGTGATTCATAGATATAAAAAGTAATATTTTATCAAAATCCTCCTCATTAGTCAACATCGTTTTTACTCTACCATAATCAAGTTTCAACACATTGTTTAGATACCTAAATTGGACATCTTCATCTACTATACCGTATTTTTCAAAAAATCGAATCGTTTTTTTTGTAATTTCCTTAATTCTTTTGCTTTCTTCATTTAAGATTGATTGTCTATCTAAATCATACATTCTGAGTATATTGGAATATTCAGATTCACCTAGTTGTGTAATTCTATATCTCTTATTTTCTTTTATAACTAATCCATCCTCAATCAATTTATTCAAATTCTTTGATAGCGATGACTGATTGATGTTTAGTGGATCATTGAGAAAGTTAGCCCATTTACAATAATTGTTATTATATAGCATCCATAATATCCAATGATCATAATTACGCTTTCGCTTTATTATATCTGGTGGATAATTAAGTTTTCTTTTCTTATTCTTCCCTTTAGATAAATCGTAAAATCGATCTCTACCCTTAGAAGTTATTACATATGTATTATAAGCTGGTTTAACGATATAACCACTTTTTAGGAGTTTTTTCAAATATAAATATAATGTTGATTTATGAATTATTGGTTTAGATTTAGAATTTTTAATTTCTGTAAAATTTACACTGGTACAAAAATCATTATTATTTAACATCCAAAGTATGACTAACTCGATAATTTTCTTTGCAGATTTACTTGAAAGATCTAAGATTTCTTCTGGAGGATAATTAACTATGTCAGTATTTTCCAAGATGAGAAAGGTTGGTTTTTTTAACTTTTATCATTTTAAGTTAGTTATATTTCTATAAAAATATTCTTATTCCAAAACTATTATTAGAATCTTAATAGACTTCAGGATGGGAAACTAAATATGCAAAATTAATTTAATAAAGGCTAGAAATATTGTATCTCAAATAGGATTTAAACTAAAACTCTCTAAAGACTTCATTCCAGGGTTGTGTGGGGAATCAGTCGGATTATTATGTAGTAAGGTGAGTGAGAGGGCGAAAACTTGGAGGAGAGCTCGATTATTTGGTAAAAGTACAATCTTATGAGCTCTCTTCTTTCCTTCTTTAATAAAGATTTAGCAGTTTCCTATAATATCTAAGTTTATTGCTGTTCAATATATCAACTTTATAACTTTTAAAGATTATAATTTGATAGGGGGATTCTTCCTTATTTTAAAAATATTCCATTAACTTTTCTTACAATATTGATCAATTTTAGAAAATTAGACATAAGTTCGGAATCTAATAACAAAATTTTAAATTAATTTAAATCCGATCTTAAATTGAATAATTTTCTCGAGTATTATTCGAAGACATAATATAGTTTATCTTATGAACGATTCAAGTGTAAATTATAATTACAAAATAACTGTTGTTGGAGACGGAAGAGTTGGAAAAACATCTCTAATCAAGAAATTCACCCATAGTGAATTTGAAAAGAATTATATTAAAACAATTGGTGCTCAATTTTCTGTATATTTCAAAAAAATAAACGAAGCAAATATCAAATTACTATTTTGGGATATTGCTGGCCAAGATGATTTTAATTTTTTACGTCCATCGTTTTTCAGTAATAGTCGAGTTGCAATAATTGTATATAGCCTTGAAGAAAACAATCTTGGTAAAGATAGTTATACCCACATTTCTTATTGGTATGACGATATCATCCATTTTTGTGGGGAAATTCCCATAGTATTATTTGCAAATAAGGTTGATTTAGTTGATGAGAATGACATTGACCAATCGAAGATTCAAAAATTAGTTGAGAAGTATAAATTACTTGATTATTATCTAACATCAGCAAAAACAGGACAAGGAGTTGTCAATGCCTTTAATACCATTATTCGTAATCTATATGACAAATATTGTGCAGTATCAAATGATATTAAATTTTATGAAGATTAAGTAAAAAATCTTAACGAAATTCACGATTTTTGAATAATTAGTTCTTGTCCTCAATTAATTCTTTTAAATCCGCTCATAAGCGGAATCAGATACAATGTAATAAATAATAGTGTAATATGAATTGTAAAATTTTTTTTTCAAAATTATCATAAAGTATTTTTTTATTCATTAACATAAGCCAATATAAGTATTGTTTTTACTATTTCCCCCTTAAAAAGTGATATAGATGATAAACATAGGAGGAATTTCCATAAATCCTAGAAGTGTATTATGTTTAGGTACAAACTACATGGACCACATAGAAGAAACTAAATTGGAGATCCCGAAAGAACCGTTAATATTCCCAAAATTAGTTAGTTCTCTAATTTGCGACGGAGATGATATAATATACCCAAAAATGCTGTATAATAATAGAAAATTGAATCGGGTTGACCCTGAAATAGAATTGGCTTTTATTGTAAATCAGAGGTGTAAAAATCTGTCACAAGAAGACGCATACGATTACATTCTTGGATATACGGTTTTTAACGATGTTACCGCCAGAAAAATGCAAACCAAGGATATTTTCTCCAATAAACCGTGGTTTCGCTCAAAATCGTTCGACACTTTCGCTCCTATAGGTCCAAGAATAGTAAAACTAGACGATCCACATAATTTAGAGCTTGAACTTAAAGTCAATGGGGAGGTTCGACAAAAATCAAACACGAAACATCTTATTTTTAAAAATCCAGTAATATTAGAATATATTACTAAATTTTTCATGCTTGAACGAGGCGATATAATCGCTACTGGAACGCCCGCTGGAATCAAACCTATCCAACCCGGTGATGTGTTAGAAGCAACAATTGAAAATGTCGGCACTCTCAAAAACAGGGTTATTCTGGAAGGTACTGTGTTATAGAAATTAAAAAGCGCTTTTTAAAGAAATTGTTTCAACTTCAGTCAAATTGAAAGCTCTGAATGGGGTATGAATGGCGTACGCTAAGACGCTTATCTATGCTTAATCCCATGCCGTGACGGGGCTCTCCGTGGGTAAATATATGGGATAGGAGGTATCGGCTAGGATTGTTAGCAAAATCTTCGAAGAGTTCTTTCGATATTGATACAACGAATTTCTTTTCGCATATAGAGCAAGTACACATCCCTTTCACTTGTACCTGTTCTTCCTCTAGAAGAGATGAGAACGGAGAGACAACTTTGTCGCTTTTGTACATTAGTCCCATAATTTATTGTTTATTCTTCCGATTGTTTAACTTAAATAACATCTAGAATAAATTACATATTTGGTTTCCAATGTGAAACTAATATGGGAATATGAAACTTCAATTGTAATAAAATCAAATTTTGATTAAAAAAGAAAAGATCTAACCTATTCCTAATAGTTTCATAGCATTTTTACTTAAAATCCTCTCTTTAAACCCATTTGAGATGGGAAGTGATTTAGCAGCAGGTATAATTTTGTTCCATTGTACTAAAGGATGATCAGAACCAAAAAGAACTTTTTCTTCTATGTTATAGCTAGAAAATGCGTCCCAAGGAAACCATGGATAAAGATCGGGGTGAGCTGAGATATCTACATAAACATTTGGGTGCCTTAAAACCACTGAATAACTGTCCCAGAACCAAGGGGACCCCATATGACCTATGATTATTGTTAAATCCTCATGTCTCATAGCTAACTCGTCAATAAGCATAGGATGCCCAAATTTCGCAATAGATCCCGCAGTGGATACCTGATGACCACCATGCGTCCATAAAGGGACATTCAAATCCACCATTCTTTTCCATAGAGCGTCGTATTTTTCATCAGAAATATCGAATTTCTGAACAGGAGGAACCAATTTAATACCTTTTAATTCTAGTGAACTTATCGCGTATTCGAGTTGATCAATGGCGTCTTGAGCTGGTACATCGACACATCCAAACCCAATAAATCTTTTTGGATTCTTTTCTACGAATTTTGCGACATCCTCATTAGTTACTATGCAGATTCCATACGCTGTCTTAATGTTAAATGAAACAATTACAGCTTTATCAATTTCCAACTTATCCATTAATCTTATATAATCGGAAATTGATATTTCTCCTGCCATTTTTTCCAACATGCGATACATAAATTTCTGTTTTTTAGGATCTAATCCCCACATCGCTTTTGCGATTTGCTTGAGGTCTCCCCATGTCGCTTCTTTACAGAAGGGATGTACATGCATATCAATTATCATTTTTCATCTACTCCCAACTTATACACAATTTAATTATGATTTACCTTATGATTAATTTTTAGATTCTTAAAAATACTGCCTAATTAATCGCTTTATAAAGCTCCAAAACTATAAATTTAGAATTATATCAATAGAATTTGAAATAAATTTAGAAAAATACCAAATCTTTCTTCTTAAAAATTATGAAATCAAGTGAAAAAATATCTTTAATAATACTAATTTCTCTCTTTATTGTATTTTCCTTAACCACCTTTAATGGTTTTGACCATAATAAAATAGGAAATAGAGCAAACATTTTAGAAAAGCCTTCTAAATCAATTACATCATCAAACAGTTTGAAAGCGTCTAAATCTTCGGCTAAAATTCATATTTCTAGCAATAGTGATTGGTTGGATTTTAAAAACGCGGGAGGGTGTACTGGAGATGGAACTGTTGCGAATCCTTATGTAATAAAAGATTTGGAAATCGACGGGGGCGGTTCGAGTAGTTGTATTTGGATTGAAGATTCAGATGTGTATTTTATTATTGAAAATTGCAATCTATTCAATGCGGGTGGAAACACGGACGACGCTGGAATAAAGATAATAAATGCTTACAATGGGAAATTATTGCACAATTATATGCATGATAACGCATTTGGGATGTATTTAGACGCGTGTGAAAATAT
The DNA here is from genome assembly GCA_019058515.1 of Promethearchaeota archaeon. Next base: position 69,928 of record JAHPYY010000209.1, on the reverse strand, counting down.
AACAATGGTGGGAAACAAGCTTATAGATAATACTCTACTTGGTGCTAAATGGATGTTTACAAATCATAGTATGATGTATCTAAACAGCTTCCAAAACCCTATAAACGAATTTTATTTTGATTTTTGCTACTTGAACAGCTATAATTCGCAAAATAATATTACTTACACATACAACGGTAATATGTACGAGAGCTACATCGGGAATTATCATGAAATGGTAGATAATCCCGCACAAGATGAAGATGGAGATGGTATTTTGGATTCTCCATGGGTAGTAGGCTCACACTTTCACGATGCTATCATGACTGACTATTATCCGATGGCAGCTCCAATTGAGGATTACCAATATGAACTTTCTCCCTCTGATCTGATCAAGTCTGGTTTTGTAGTAACGAACCCCACAAAATCAAGCGAATTAAATAGTGGTCAACAATACACGATAACTTGGACTTCTTATGGCCCAATTAGAGAGGTTGTGATTAAGTTGTATCGAGGTGAAAAACCAGTTGAAATTATCACCCCTTCAACTGAAAACGATGGGAGTTTTGAATGGACCGTAGGAGCTTACGAGACCGGACAAGTGTATAGAATTTATATCCAAGATGTAAATAACTTTATAGTAAATACTATGACCAAATTTTTCGTTATCAAGGCAACGGTGATCCCGGGATACGATCTTCTCTTTATCATTGGTCTGATTTGTTTGGCTACGCTATTCCTAATTAAACGATCAAAAAACTTCAGTTCTTTATATAGTTGAACTTCTTTTTCGAATGTATATCAAATACAAGTATAATCTTAAAATTCTAACATCTTTTATTCATCTTTCTGGCTTTAAAGATATAAAAACCTAAAAGGTTAAATTAGAAATCTATAACCTAGAATTTATAGTATTATTTTATTAAAATTAATTCAAACTAATTATAAGTGGTTGAAAGTGGGTGTATCTGAACGAGTTTTTCGAATTAAAGCTCTTCTTTGTGCGATAATAGCGGGATTAATATTAATCTACTCGGAGATTAGCATGAAGACAGGATTGGGAATAACACTCATCCAATATGTGCAAGAGTATTACCCAAGTCTTAATGTAGTATACCAAGTATTCTTGTCAGAGGCTTTAGATGTTCTAATTACTATCTCGAACTATTTAGGAATGGTAATTATTGTCGTAGGAGTATTGATATTTTTTGGGAAATATATGATTGCTAAATATTTGTTCATACTCACGATAGGCGCAGGTGTATTTGGGTTTGCTATTCCATTTTTCTCCGCGCTAATATTTGGTGGACAACCAATCGAGGCTGTTATTAACAGTATCGGGACGAAATATCTCGTCGTCATATGCTTATCCCTTATAACAAAACTCTATGGAGAGCATGCTGCAATAAAATGAAATTTTTTTTATCAAATATCCTTTTTTTTTATCAAAGCTTCGCATTTTGGATGATTTAACTTAATTTTGATAAACCCTAGGAAATTGCTAACAAAACAATTCCTAATCCTTTATGCTTATTTAGAAAACTGGGTGTGCATAATAAAATCTAAAAAATTCCTTCACCTAAAATCTAAAAAAAATTAGAATAATATATTAATTTTAATCATTAATCATTCTTCTGTGGCCTTCAGGGCAGCAAATCCCAGAGTTTAAACTATTAATATTGTTTATGATCGTTTTTTCTTCCGTCTTTTTCCGATTAATATACCTATAACAATGCCTATTACAAGGGAAACAATCCCTATAATGAAATGCATGTAATAGACGTCAAATGGAAAAAGGTAAAACTGCTCAATTGTGTTTCCTGTGCACTTGTGTTCGGCTACACTGCCTTTAAGGTTGCCTGTAAATGTATTTTCTCTTATAATGTTATTATCGCTTGAAGCAAGCTCAATTCCGTATCTCTCGTTATTATTAGCGACATTGTTGATAAATGTGTTTTCGTAACAGTTCTCTCTCACATTAATTCCGTTTCCTTCCAAACCTTCAATTACTTTATCCTTGATTTCGTTATTATGGCAATCGATAGATAGATCAATACCCGCAGCGCCTGCATTTTCCACGGTATTGTTTTCTACTATAATATTATTTGTTCCATAATAGAGGGATATTCCGTGATCACGAGCGTCAATTATATGGTTATTTGAAATTATACTATTACTAGTATCAGCAGAAAGACCTATAGAATTCCGGTTAATTATATTGTTGGAAATATCTAAGTTGGTGCTACCGTTCGTATATATACCAAAGTTATTTATTTCATTATTATTGATATTAATATTGCTACTGTAGTGCATACCGATGGCAGCATCTTCAAATCTGCAGTTTTTAACTTTTCCGTTCGCTGTGTTGAAGAAATATATAATGTGTAATCCATAAGCTTCAAATTCGCAATTTTGAATGACAAATTATACATTAGTATTTTCTATCTTTAACGCTGACATTCTAAACATTCCCATCCTAAAGTATACATCCTCAATGATATATGGGTCATTTATTGTTCCCGAACCGCTACACCAATCGTAAAGTACCGCTAGAATGCTCCAACCTCCATTATCGGTTATCTAAAATTGAGTATCTGTATAATCGTAACTTGTTGAAACATCTAATGATGAGTAAATTCTGGAAGAATTTGTACAGTGATTATCCCAAAAAAAAGTTTTAGCACTTATTTCTATGGGAGTTAATAATAGAAGGACTATAATTACACTGAATTTCAACTTCCTTAATTTTTGAAATTTCGCCATAGTTATGTGCCAATTATCATTGGATATTTTTAACTATTAAAAGAATTATATAAATAATTTAACTATTTATTCATGTTGAAAATATCGAAAATTTTTTTTACGACTTTTTTCGAATAATTGAAGTAAGGATAAAGGGATGAGTGTTATCAATAAACCTGAATTAATGGCCCCTTTAAAAAATTTTAAATCTCTGAACGCAGTAATCAACTACGCAGACGCGGTTTACTTTGGAGTTGAAGCGTTGAACATGAGAATGTATAGCGATAATTTCATGTTAAACGACTTGAAAAAGGTTTCTAAACTATGCAAAAATCACGGTATTAAATCATATCTGACTGTAAATATCATTTTATATGACAATGAAATTGAACTCACCAAACAAATAATAGATGAAGCATACACATCTGAAATAGATGCAATTATTGCGCATGATTTAGCCGCTATTAGAATTGCTAAGGAAGTAGGGATAGATTTTCACATCTCAACTCAAGCGAATGTGTCGAACACATTCTCAGCAGAATACTTTCAATCGTTAGGTGCAAAAAGAATAATTCTAGCCAGAGAACTTTCATTAGAACAGATAAAAAGAATAAAAAACTCGCTAACTACCACCGAAATTGAAACATTTGTTCATGGAGCACAATGTACTGCTGTTTCTGGTAGATGTTATTTTTCTGCCGAGATATGCGAATCTGAAAACTTTTCCGCAAATAGAGGTAAATGCATCCATCCCTGTAGAAGGGAATGGCAATTAGTTGATTCAGAAAACCACGAAATCGTTTACGATGGAGCGTATTTTTTCAACACAAAAGATCTGTGTATGATAGAATACATTCCTGAATTAGTTAAAGCTAAAATAGACGCGTTTAAGATCGAAGGTCGCATGAGAGATCCTCTTTACAGCGAGGTAGTAACCAAATGTTATCGTACAGCTATCGACGCGTATTATAATAATGCTTATACCTCCTCCTTAGTAGAAAAGTTACTTAATGAACTCGAAACCGTGTATAATCGTGGGTTTTCAACAGGATTTTATTTTGGCAAACCTGAATCCTCCGAAATCGAGAGAAAAAGAAAGGGAAATGTCTCAGACTTTAGAAAAATCGAGATTGGGAGAGTTTTAAGTTATTTTCCTGATAAAGGGGCCGCTAAAATACTTTTGAGTAAAGGTAAACTAAAACTAGACGACGAAGTCATCTTTATTAGTAAGAACGCAGATACATACCTAAGGCAGAAAATTAATTCCATTCAGTTCAAACAAAAGAAGAATTTGTCTGAAACTCCGATCGCGAGCAAAGAAAACAAGCTTGCGATAGGAATTAAAGTTGATAAGCCTGTTAAAAAGAACGATATTGTCTTTAAGAATGTGAAAAAAAAGAATTATTAACTTAAATCTACAATATATAATGTAGAAAACCTAGTTGATATAATTGGATGATCTCGAAAAAATTGTGAAAGATATTAACAACGCGTGGCTTATTGGCGATTTTAAGAGGTTAGAATCCCTTTTTCACGAAGATATGGTCATTGTTTCACCTGATGGTAGTGAGTTAGGAAAAGGAAAGGAGCAGTGTATTCAAAGCTATAAGGAATTCAAAGAAAACGCAATTATACTAGATTTTGGCTATGGTAAATTCCAAATAAATATCTTTCACAACACTGGTATAGTATTGTATTCTTTTAATATCGAGTATAAGATGAATAAAGAGACAATTAAGGAAGAAGGGAAGGAGATATTCGTTTTAAATCGAGAACACGGTAATTGGGTGGTTGTTTGGAGATCGATAATAACTTCGTAAGAAAACTAATGTGAAGTTATAGAATAATTTGGTAGCGATTTTCAAACGCTTTAACAGCTCTTTGAAAGTCTCCTTGACTTAATTCCATCGTCTCATCGTTAGTATTAGGATGACAACATACCTTTTTGGCGTTCCATACCTCCCTATCAATTGAAAAAATAACTGCATTCTCCACATCGTTTACCAAACCAAAGGGTGATACCGATCCAGGACTCAGTTTAAGGATTTGGAACAGTTCATCTGCGGACGCAAATGTTAGTTTTTTAGCACCAACCAGCGGCTTTAAAACTTTCAACTCCACTCTTTTATAATGAGGTAATGTCACTAAATGATATATTTTCAAATTCTTTTTCGAGTCTTTAAGAAATAAATTTTTACAGTGTAATCCTGGGATGTGATAGGTATGTTCGCGAGCTTCTTCAACCGTGAAAACAGGAACATGAGAGTGTGAAGTATAATTAATATCATTTTTTTCTAGCCAATTTCTAAGCACCGTATCCATGTGAATCAAACTAATTAATTGCTAACTTATAATAAATCTAATCTTTAAAAAGAAGAGGAGTCTTTTTAAACACATATTATAACAAAAACATTGAATAAAAGGTAAATTGGGATGAAAACCACTCACTCTATTTATTACAAATCTTCGAGCGAAATGAACGAAATTCCTGACGAATCCATCGAATTAGTAATTACTTCTCCCCCTTATCCAATGATTGAGATGTGGGATTCGTTATTTGGTGGTGTAAATGAGGAAATTAAAGAAGCGTTCGATTTAAATGATGGCATACACGCGTTTGAATTAATTCACAGCGAATTAAATTCTACATGGAGAGAGATTGGAAGAGTTGTCGTTCCGGGAGGAATTGTTTGTATTAACATAGGGGACGCAACTAGAAAAATTGGTGATACCTTCCAGCTGTACTCAAATCACGTTAAAATCGCCGAACAATTGCAAAGACACGGATTTACGATGTTACCAAGTATAATTTGGAGGAAACCGACCAATAGTCCCAATAAGTTTCTAGGTTCTGGAATGATACCGCCTAACGCTTACATTACCCTCGAACACGAGTACATCCTTCTTTTTCGAAAGGGTAAGATTAAAAGAGTAATCCCACCTAAATCATCTACTAGATACAATAGCGCCTATTTTTGGGAAGAAAGGAACAAATGGTTTTCAGATCTGTGGACTGACATCCTTGGCTCTCCTCAAAATATGAACTCTCTCTCTACTGATCACAATTTAAGAGAGAGAAGCGCTGCGTTCCCTCTTGAAATCCCTTACCGTCTAATTAATATGTTTTCTCTTTACGGTGATACCGTCTTAGATCCTTTTTGGGGGACTGGAACAACTTCGCTCGCTGCGATGATATTAGCAAGAAACTCGATAGGCTACGAGATAAACGCTGAATTTAAAAAAACGTTTGAACTAGCGCTTAAAAACATGGTTGAATTGAACCAATTCATAAATCATAGAAGATTTAATGATCATAACAAATTTGTTGAAAATTACATGGATAAGGGAAAACAATTCAAATACCACGGAGAAAATTACGATACACCAGTATTTACCAAACAAGAAAGAAAATTCATTTTATACTCTACGAAATCGATAAAAGTAATAGATGACGAGTATCAAATTGAGTACAAACCCTTTCTTCACGAAAATAATTAACAAAATTTGTCCTAATAACGACCTACTAAAAAAAGGTTGATTAAATTTAGAATAGAAATAAAATAAAAAATAACTTTAATTATTCAACAATATCTCAAATTCTAAAACAAAGGTTATATTACCCTATAACATTATTAACTATGAGTAATTCCAAAAAGAAATTAATTCTGTGCGGAGTAGATCAAGCATTACCTTATTTATTAGACTTATTTTTAGAAAAAGGGTCTTTACCTAATATCGCAAATATAGTTAACAATGGTGTTAAAGGAATAGCTTATTCGTGCCCCCCATGTGACACACCCACAAATTGGACGACGATAGCTACTGGGGCAACGACAGCGATTCATGGTGCAACAAGCTTTTACATTCACATTCCAGGAGAACCATTTGAAGAAGGATTAGAAAAGAGATCGAGGTCTCAACTTTCCAAATATTGTACTGCTGAATACCTATGGGATGTGGCTGATAATTCAGATTATCTCCCTTATGTAGTAAATTATCCTAGTGGTTGGCCAAGTCATTTCAAGAACGGAGCGATGACGGCTTTAGTGTGGCCAATACCTGGAACACTCCCAAAATTAGTAAAATCTGAGTCAAAACACACCATACCTTTAGAACTCGTTGATGACAGTGAAAAATTACAAAAAGTTTATCCTAGTCTCAATGTTTCAGAAAAATCTCTTGAAGTTCTGGGATTTAAACTCAATTTAAAACTGGTTACTGTTATTGGAGAAAAGATATTTCAAGGATATGTTTCGCACCAAAAAATTGGTAATCCAAACAACTCAATTATATTAGAAATACTTGAAGCTCCCAATCCTGTTGAAATTTCAATTGGAGAGTGGACCGATTGGTTAAGCAGTAGTTTCGATACTGAACATGGTCCGTTACCTTGCTTTTTTAAGTTGAGAGCTCTTGAAATGGATTATAAACAGAGTTTGTTAACTATGGAATGCTCTGTCATCTATAATTCTAAAGGGTGGACCGTTCCAGATAGTTTTGGAGCAGAGATTATTAAAAATGTATTAAACATAGAATTCCATTCAAAACACGAAAAATTTGAGTATATGATCTCAGGTGACGTCCAAGATTACCTTAAACGCGCAAAAAACGAAGTGTCCTCAGTAGGAAATGTAATAGCATATGCTCATTTTAAATTAAACTGGGAGGTTTGTTTTTTCCATCTTCACTTGTTAGATAGTATAAATCACAAGGAACTATCCTTTTTGCATAGGTCTTCTCCGATGTTCTCAGAGGATAGACAAGAGAAAGCGTTAGAAAATATAGAAAGCGCGTACAAACTTGTAGATGAATTGATTGGATTTCTCCAAGAAAAATGCATTGACGACAATACAATTATAGTGTTTGTAGCCGATCACGGAGCTATGCCGAGTTGGAAAGTGGCAAATATACCTTTAGCGCTAATAAAGTCAGGATTATTAGTTTACAAGTGGAAATCGTTTGATCGCAAATATTTTGTTAATTGGAGAAAGACCAAAGCTTTTCCCTACCTTGAACCGCTCTTTATTTGGGTTAATTTAAAGGGAAGAGATCCCAATGGGATTGTTACCCAATCAGATTACGAATCTGTAAGAGATGAGATTATCGATACCCTCTATAACTTAAGAGATCCTCAAAATGGAAATAAAATCGTCAAACTTGCCTTAAAGCGCGAGGATGCGGCCTTTCTAGGATTAGATGGACATAGAATCGGAGATGTGGTCTATTTTCTTAACCCTCCGTATCAAATTTACGACGAAAACTTTGAACAAATGAATCCCTCTTTTATCAACCCAAAATACATGGCGTTTCCTGAAGTATACCCCGCTAAAAGAGCTTTTGGTGCTCATGTCTACTACTTCCCCACAGAAAATTTCGGTAATTTTGGAAACAGCGTACCCTTGATTATGTCTGGACCGGGGATAGAAAAAGGGATAACCTTGAAACGAGAAGTAAATCTTGTAGATCTTGCTCCCACCCTCTCGTACTTGTTAAATATCCCTAAACCGAAAGATTCGGTAGGAAGAGTTTTACACGAAATTATTAATTAATATTGTATTAAGTTTGTAAAAATGGAAGATTTAGAAGAAGTTAGCAAAATCGTTTTCGAACACCTTTTTTTAAATAAGAAAAACCTTACAATTCACGATGGAGATTACGAAATCGAAAGGTTGGGAAGTCGACGGTTAAGATCGGTGAAAATCGAGGGACTATTGTTCCTTGAGCAAAATCCTCATAAAAGGGATTCTGAGTGGGCCAAAAAAGCTCGTCAAGGACAAAAAATCATGTGGGTCCTTAAAGGGAGACGTTATGTAGCCCAAGTGGTCGACGGAAAATTTACCCTACTAAAGTAAAGGAATAACTCGGATGCTTCGACAAGCTAATCTCGTAATCGTTAATTATGGGGCGAATTCTATCTAATTCATAGTCTAGTTCAATTGCGATTTTGAGTTGAGTCCCTGCCGTTTCATAGCTCGCCGCTATCTTTAAATCTCCATAACCAAAATCAGAACCTTTAGTAAAGTTCAACCTCCATAAAATTTCTACCACATTCTCTGAGCTAGATGAAAGCCAATTTTGGTTCATCGTAACCCCTTCAATGTTGTTATATATCAACACTTCAGAAATACCCGGTTCTGGTTTTGGAATCTGAATAAGTCCTTGGGTTGAAGAAGGAATAAATTCCATTGGATATAATCCGCAGAATCTATGGGGTTTGAAGCAATCTACAAATTTCATCCAAATATCTCCAGTAAATGTAGCGGCGAAAACAATAATTGAATCGAGATCTTCCCCGAAGTTATTTGATTGAAATTTCAATGGTGTTAATTTTGTATAGAGTCCCGCAGGTCCACCAAAATGAGTTCTCCCTGAAGTTTCTTGATAGGTTACTTTATATTTTGTTAATTCGTAAGGACTCCAGAATCGCATTTCAATATCAAAAGATGTTTGGAGAAGAACCTGAACTGCATGGTTCTTTCTAAAGTGAGTCATCCATCTAAAGTTTATTTTTCCCTCAGTGCTAATACAACTTACATTACCGTTAGATGAGAAGGTAAGATCCCACAAATCCATGTAAATTAAACCCGAGTAGGTTCCTACGTTCAAATTTTGCTTTACATCAATAAGATCTAAGCATAGATCGATACCACCTTCCACAGATTCTACGGAAAACTCACCGCTTACTTCGCTCCGATTTAATTTTAATTCAATTGCTCCCGAGGTAGAGACCAGCTTTAAATTTTCAAAATTTATCGCATAGAGATCCAACAAGAAATTTGATTGCTTAAATACTCCCGATAAATTCAATCTTTCCACGCTTGGATTTACGCTAATGTTAATGCTACCATTGCTTATATCAGTCGCTTGGATTCTTGAGTCCTTTTCTAGTTGGATACTAACCTTCAATCGACTATTATCATCCATAACACTCGTGATATCTATCAAAATCTGGTCTGAACTGAACAATCCATATTTCTTGTATTCAATTTTCCAGAAAACTACAAATAATTCAGTCGAATCTTGAGGTAATTCTTTTAACTCGGTATTTGCTATTGGTATATTTATGTTTAGGTCGATTCCTTGGAGATTTTCGCTTTGATTCGAGATTTTCCTCTCTCCTTCGTAAACGGCATCAAATTTACCCAATGAAAAAAAAAGAGTCAATCCAATCCCTGGTATCACAATCACGCCTATTATTAGTAGTGAAATAAGTGTTTTTCTTGTAGGCATTATCAATTGGTTAATAATATAATTTGACTTCTATCCATACAATTCAGAATTATCCTCAAATCTTTGCTTGTTTGTTCAAACAATTAAACACTTTCATTTTTTTGATAAATAACAGATGAAAATTAAGAACTTATAAAGGAAATATTTAAATTTCGTGATAATAATTAAAGTATAATGCTCTAGATAGCCTCGTAGAGTCGAGGACGCCGATCCTTATAAATCTTAAGCTTTTCAGGACAATTTTTCTTCACTCTATTAATAACTCTAACAAGAGAGTTCTGGTGTTTATATCCAAGGGCTCCGGTCCATACTTTCGCTGGTACAGGACCTTGTTTTTTGTTTAATTTCTTCAAGACCTCCAAACATAACTCGTCGAAGGTTTTAGGTTTAGCGTTTTCGGATTTTATTTCGTATTTTTTGATTGTTTCTTTCCACCTTTTTCTTTTCTTTTTGATCCAATTCATTATATGCTAAGCAAAGGGGAATTTGACAAACATTAGAACCTTAGGTCCCATTTACACTTTGCTAAGCTATGGGAGAAAGTTCCCACTACTCTTTTAATTTAACGCTTTTAAATAAATTTATAATTTTTATGATTTATATATTTTTTTTTTAGTTTTTTATTCGATTTTTCTAAATGAATGCGTTATATTCTGTCTACATTTTGTCATGTTGTTCACGATAATTTTCAATTGGTTTTTAAAGATATAAATCGAAATTTAAAGTAAATGATCAGATTCGTATATTTTTCAGTCATTAAGTGAAATTCATTCTCTATTGGGTATTAGCTAATTTCTAAATTTAATATTTAATGTATATTGTGAATACATTTAAATTTTAATCCAATAAATTATGGGAAAAATAACCCAAGGTCAAATATTTCACTTAGTATTCATATTTAGTATAGAATAACAGAAAATGCTAAAGTAAATTAACGTAAATAAGTAGATATTTTTCTTAAAATACTCGTTTAAAAGATTAGATAAAATAATAGGTTAAAAAGTTGGAATGTTTTACACCATAATTGTACTAAATTTGCCGATTACTCCTTACAAGAGACACTGAATTGACTCAATCTTGGTTTTAAGCTTCGAATACTTCAAATTCACTTTTTAGCTTGAAGATACTAAAATTCGTTTAAATACTAAAGTTGTGCTTATTGAATTTGAAATGATCATTAAAGAACGAATATCATAAGGTTTCGATAAATCAATTGCTAAGAAAATTTTATATTCTTAATAAATACTGAGTACGATAAAGATTGTCCAAACTAAAGACCTCCTCATTGTTAAAATCATCCTTCAGATTATAATAGTGGTAGTGCATACCAAGATTGGCTTTGTTATTTTCGTAATATGGAAGAGAGACCCACTTTTCTTCTACCAAGTACTTCAAACCGTAGATATATTTGTCATATTCTGAAACAAAGCTACACCTGACGCGATCGCCCGAGATGTCACCGTTAAACCCTCCCTCCAATACCCTACTGATGCAAACGCCTATTGAATTCTCGAATGTAAAGCGTAAATTCTCACGCAACTTATTAAGGTATACTTTACGCCTTATCTGAGACGGAGTTAATTGACCAAAATTTCTCCTTTTATTAGAGTATAAATAACTCAGAGATAAGAGCCTATTGGATTCATCAAGAACTGCAAGTTGGATAATTCTTCTTAAATTATCCCTAAGTTTCCTTAATCTAGGATGTTTTATCATTATTTTATGTGGAGGTCTTAGCCGCCTTGGACTCATCGTCTTAATTCCATATATTGGTTTAATAATCGTATCTTTCGAGAATATTTAAATGTTGCGAGAGATTTATAACTCAGATGACACGCATTATCTCATGCGCGGCTAACTTAATCCTTGGTGAGAGGGGGCTTTATTTAAATCGTCGATAAGAATAAAATCACGCAATGTTTTAAATTAAATTTAAAAAGATAATATTTCTAAATAATCGCCACAAAAAAAATAGACAAAAAAAAAAGGTTAAAATGTTAACACTCTATATAACTTTATCTTATCTTATATTAGCGTTACTGAACCTTTTCTATAGCGCTTCGTAGAGACGGGGCTTGGAATCCAAGTGAATTCTGATCTTCTCTGGCGTTTCTCTCTGTATCCTCTTAATAACCTTTTCGAGCCCATTGGCGTAAGAGTAGCCCATACTGATGCTCCACGCTTTTGCGCTTAAAGGACCAAGTCTCTTAAGCTTGTCCAGACACATTTGTTCAAAGGTTTTGAACGATTCTTTTTTCGAAACCTTTTTTCCTTTAATATTTAAATCGATACTGCCAATTTTCAATCCAGATCAACTCACATGGTATAGGAAATCCAATAAATTTTGCATCTATTACATGCGATGTGGGAATAAAAATCCCAGTTTATGTTACTCAATTAAGCTTAATAAATCTTATTGTGTTACACCTTTTTTCCTCAATTCTACTTATAAATAAGTGGGCCCTTTATAAATCGATTTACGAAACGCCTTAGTTCACGCGTAGTACAACTCTAGTTTATTTCCCAACTTGTTTTCAAAATTTGATTAAGTATAATAGTAAATAGGAAAAATGTTTAAAGTAACAACAAGATTGGTTGCTTATTTTGATATAATATGTGTTTTACTCGAACTCAATGGTGGATGGAGGTTTATTAGATATGTCATATACCACTCTATTAAATCCTTTGACTTCGTTGATGATGCGCGTGCTAATCGTTTCTAGTAAATCCCAATCTAACTTAGAAAAGCTGGAAGTCATCCCATCAATCGAATTAACTGCTCTTACGGCGCAAATATTTTCGTACGTTCGAAAATCCCCCATTACCCCTACTGATTTAACAGGTAAAAAGACGCAAAACGCTTGCCAAATATCATTGTAAACGCCTGCCTTTTTTATCTCTTCGATAAAAATCGCATCTGCTTCCCTTAAAGTATCTAAGCGCTCTTTGGTTATTTTACCTAAACATCTGACCGCTAATCCAGGTCCTGGAAAAGGATGCCGATCAAGTATTTGGTTTGGAAGCGTTAACTGCCGTCCGATTCTCCTAACCTCGTCCTTGTATAGGTCTTTAATTGGTTCGATGATCTTTAGTTTCATTTTTTCGGGTAAAGTTAGGTTGTGGTGAGATTTTATTTTTGCTGCAACTTTGCTCGTTGCAGCGGTTTCGACTCTATCGGGATAAATTGTTCCCTGGGCGAGGAATTCAATATTTGGAAACGAGGATTCCAACTCTTTTGTTTTGTTCTCAAATACTTCGATGAAAGTATGCCCGATAATTTTTCGCTTTTCCTCGGGATCGACTACTTCCGCCAACCGATTTAAGAATAGATGTTCGGCGTCAATGTAATAGAAATTCTTGAATCCTAACAGGTCTTTAAAGGTGTTTTGGACCTCGATTTCTTCGTTTTTTCTCAACAAACCATTATTTACAAATATGCAATGTAATCGATCTCCAATTGCTTTGTGTAATAGTACAGCGGTTACAGAAGAATCCACTCCACCACTAAGCCCTAAAACCACTCGAGAGTCTGGTCCTATTTCGTTCCTAATTTCCTCAACCTTGTTGGCAATCCAATCTTTAAGTTTCCATTCTTTTTTTGCTCCCGTTATCGCTTCTACAAAGTTGTTTAAAATGATGTTTCCTTTAGGAGTGTGAACGACTTCTGGATGAAATTGAACTCCGTAGAATCTCAATTCGTCGTTTCCATAGGCAGCGATCGGACTAGTTTTAGATTTCGCTAAGACTTCGTAACCTTCAGGTAATTCGATTATTTGATCACCGTGAGACATCCAAACAATCTCTTGGGTGTCCATTCCTTTAAATAAGTTCCGTGAGTTGACAACAGTGATTTCCGTTTTTCCATATTCTTTTTTTTCTTGAGACTGGACTTTTCCATCGTTTTGGTGAATGATAAGGTGGTGCCCGTAACAAATACCGAGTAAAGCGATTTTGTTCTCTCTCACAAATTCGTAAAACTTTTCCGAGAGTTGAGGAACATCTTCGTCGTAAACGCTGTTTGGCCCTCCTGATAACACAATTCCCTTAGGATTAACAGATTTTAAGGTGTTAATATCGATATCGTAAGGGTAGATCTCGGAGTACACTCCAAGATCTCGAATCCTTCTAGTTATTAAGTGACAATATTGCCCACCAAAGTCAAGAACTATAATTTCATCCATTAGATTAAAATATGTCACACGCGAATATTTTTAGTTCTAATAAGATAAGATAAGAAATTAATTTTTTGATAAAGATTATCACTGAAGTGATTTACTTATTTTTTAAACATTTTGAATCCTTGATTTAAATGCTAATGATAAAGAGTAATGCAAATATTATATAGTTAGGATGAACTTAAATATTCTAAAGTAGATATGGCAAACAACTTCGTAGTTTCGATAAGCTCATCTACTTTAATAAATTCGTCTTCGACATGTACTTTATTGTGTTGTGTTCCGGAACCAATACAAAGTATTTCGATCTTATTTTCGTGAAACCAATACGCATCGCTAGCATCTTGAGCCATTTTAAACTCTCGTTCCTCGCCAAACACGGATTTTATCGCTTTTTAAACGCTTTTGCGAATCGAGTATTAGGGTTAGAGATATGCGGTTCAAACGATGCTGTAAAACTTATCTGAGATTTCAAAAAGGGGTCTTTTTTCATTGACTCCTCGTTAAAATCTATTATTCTTTGTTTAATAGATTCAACATCATGTTCTGGTATGGTGTTAATCACGAAAAATAGTTTGTATTTATCCGGTACTCCAGATAACTTATATCCGCCTTGAAGTTTAGCTAAACTAACTATTGAGACCTTAACAAGGCGGTCGGGAAAGTTAGGATATTTTGTTTCAATTTCAAGAAACTCGCTTTGAAGCTCCATAAAAAAATTTAGATATGGAACCATTTTCTGAATAGTATTTACACCTGATGCTTCGGTTCTATACACGGGAAGGTCAGGACAATTTAGCGAATGAGCTTTTTTTCCCATTATAGTAACGGTTCCGAGAATAAAACCCCCTCCGTAGGCAGACGCATACCCACCTCTACCATCTCCTAATAAACAGGCGTTGCCTTGTACATGCTTTTGATCAAGTAAGTATTTCGCTCCGTTAAATCCAAGCGGTGTCAGTGTGGCCGTACAAGATTAGCGAGGCTCCTTCGGAAAATTTATATGTCCCGATCACATTCTTTTGTTTAATTTTTGTTCCTAAACCGAGTTGACTCATTTGTTTTCTATAAACGCGGCTATTTCTTTGTATTTACTTGGAGGGTTTTCTGAATTAATCCTCACGATATCTTGATGAAACCTTATGATTTCTTCCTTCATTCCATCAATCTTGTCGAGAATTTGTGACGCAATTTCATTCATATTGAAGAATAAAGGATAAAATCTTTTAAAAAACTATTCAGATACGATAATTACAATAAATTCGTCCGAAATTAACGCAGTTTAATTCAGAAAAGTGATAAATTCCAAATGGGAAATAATTTCCACAAAAACATGCTGAAAGCTTTATAAATTTTTACGATTTATTAACATTGCAACAATTGAAAAACGTTTAAGAATTACTTCCTTATACTAGCCTATTCTGAAATTTAATTACAATTTATATCGATTAATCGAGAAAATTTTAAAATAGAAAACTAATAGAAAACCAGGTTAATCCTATGGATGAGGTAAAAATAGAAACATCGGAAGGAGAATCTGACTTAAAAACCTTCTTTTTCGAAAATTT
This sequence comes from Promethearchaeota archaeon, assembly GCA_019058515.1. The sequence goes on along the minus strand of JAHPYY010000209.1, from coordinate 54,234 downwards.
GTTCGAATCCACCAAATACTGCTATTCCTGCAATAAATGCGTTAATGTGTGCCCTTATTCCTATTCAGGAGCATTTAACCCAAGAAGACTAATTGCGGATTTAAATTTGCTTACAATTGAAGAGACCTTACAAGCTTCGAATATTTGGAACTGTTTGACTTGTGGAACATGTTTAGAGTATTGTCCGATGTACAAAAATAAAGTTGGTGTGAATATTGTTGAAATTGTACAGAAACTCCGCACTCTTTCGAGCGACTACGAACCACTTGATTTAGAAAAAAAAGCTTGTCACTATAATAGAGATTACACGAATTTAGGCTATTTAATGGCAAATGATAAGATTAAGATTAAAAACAGAATGACATTTCTAACTAAAAACAATCTCAAAATCTCATCAAGTGGAGAGATCGCCTACTTCGTTGGGTGTTCTCCTTTCATGAATTCAGTTCCCCCCTGTAACGATGCATGTCCTGCTGGAGTCGATGTTCAAGGATATATTTCCCTAATTGCTGAAGGTAAATATCAAGAAGCTTCAGATTTGATCCGGCTCAAAAATCCATTACCATTAGTATGTGGTCGCGTTTGTACACAACCATGTGAAAGCGCTTGTAATAGACAAACGATCGAAGCCCCCATCGCTATTCGCGCTTTAAAAAGATTTGTTACGGATTGGGAGTTGAAAAACAAGCCAATACCCGAAGCTAAACCAATTGAACTTACAAAAGATAAAGTAGCGATAATAGGATCCGGACCTGCAGGAATTACCGCAGCGTATTATTTGGTACAAAGTGGATATAAGCCCACTATCTTCGAAGCTTCTCCTTATAAAGGTGGCATGTTACAGGTAGGAATTCCTAATTATAGGTTGCCTAAAGATCTATTAGATTACGAGATTAATCTCGTAGAATCGCTGGGTGTAGAAATTAAAATAAATACTCCAATTGGTTCAAAATTAACCTATTCTGACCTAAAACAGCAAGGATACAAGGCGTTTTTTGTTGCTGTAGGTTTACAACAAGGTATTAAAATGGACATAGAAGGATCAGAATTAAAGCAGGTAATGGAGGGAATCGATTTTCTATATAAATCAAACTCGTCAAAAAAGGAGCAAGAAAAACTAGCGCAAAAGATTAAAGGAAAAATTGTAGGGGTGGCGGGAGGAGGAGACACCGCAATTGATTCGGCCAGAACGGCAATTCGATTAGGAGCAAAAACTGTAAAACTAATATACCGTCGTTCAGAAAACGAGATGCCCGCGAGAAGGGAAGAAATTAAGATGGCGCTAGAAGAAAATGTCGAGTTTGAGTTACTAACAAACCCCGTATGCATCATCGAAGATACAAATAACAGTTGTTTAGAAACGGAATGCATTAAGATGGAACTCGGAAAACCTGATAAATCGGGTAGAAGAAGACCAATTGCGATCGAAAATTCAGAATTCAAGATGAAAATTGATTTCCTCATTCTCGCCATAGGGCAAACTACCGATTTGAACGGAATTGATGCTGCGTTTGAGAATAAGTTGGAAAAAAAATGGGGAAAACTCGTGGTTGACGAGGTGACCTACGAAACTAACCTGTCAGATGTGTTCGCTGGAGGCGATGTTAAATTAAATTCCAACCCTGTAGCGATTCAAGCTATAACGGACGGAAGAGAAGCTGCAATTTCAATTATGCGGTATCTAGAAGGAAAAGATTTGAAAAGCGAACGAGTGAACTATTCCTCCAACAGAACCTCTCCTATCCCAAAAAAGTACGCTGAAAGCGTGCAAAGGTCCGGCTTTAAACACCTCGATGAAAAAGAAAGAGTGAGAGATTTTTCTGAAGTTGAAATCGGATTGGATGTGGAACAAGCAACTAAAGAAGCGTTAAGATGCTTGAAATGTGGTACTTGCCACTCTTGTGATTTCGACTCAAACTCGTGCAACGAAGGAAGAGATTGGTCTGAATTTGAGTTAAACCCCCTTGAAGATAGAGATCTACTAGGACAAATTAACGAAGTCAATTATTTAAATATCCCCATATCGGTGGTAGAGATTTTAAATTTAGCGGGAATAACCCCTGTAGTTTCACCGGAAGAAAAATGTTGTGGTCACGACCTATATTGGCAAGGAGATTTAGTAAGTTTTAAAAAACTAGTCCAGAAAAACATTAAACTTTACAAGGATGCGGGAGTAAAAACTATAGTGGTTAACTGTGCGGAGGGGTATTACATTTGGAAGCATGTTTATAACAAATTTGTAAACGATCCTAAGGATTTTGATTTTGAAGTTATCCATTTTACAGAATACCTTTTAAATTCAGGAATACTGGATACTATTTCCTTTCCTAACCTCGAAAAAGTTCGAGTTACCTATCACGATTCGTGCAGATTGGGAAGATTAAGCAAGGTTTACGACGCTCCACGCGCCATAATCAATAAACTTCCGAATGTTGAATTAGTAGAAATGAAAAACATCAAAAGCGACGCGTTGTGTTGCGGTGTATCAGCCTACATTTGTTGTGACGAGTATTCAAGAGCGCTTCAAGAACAAAGAATTAAAGAAGCCATCGAGACTGGAGCGGATTATTTCATAGTCACTTGCCCCAAATGTTTAACCCACTACAACTGTTATACCATCGAAAACGGAGGAAAAGATACAAATTTAAAGATTATCGATCTCGCTAACTTTATCGCTAAGCGGTTACTTCTCATTTAAGAATTTTCATTAACATAATAAGCTTTAAATAAATAAATTAAATTCAAAAATAAAAAAAAAATAAGTATATTTTTTAGGAAATTTTATGGTAATTCTTTGATGATATTTACAGCGTCGTCCATAGGGATTGCTTGTAGCGTTTCTGTTCTAATTGCACCAGTACTCCCAAGGATAAAAAGTGCTTTCATCATTGCTTCATAACTGGGAGACTCAGTAATCGCAACGAAATCATAACGTCCCATTGTGTAGTAAAACTCTTTGATTTTTCCACCAAGTGAGTCCGCTAATTTTTCTGCAGCCTTAAATCTCTGGGGAGAATCCTTAATTTTAGTGATTCCTTCTTGGGTTAAACTGCCAAGAACTATGAAAATTGCCATTTTTTCACCTTAAGCATTTTTTAGTATATTAAATAATAATATGTCGGTTTTTATACATTTGTGTCCAAGACTCCCAAATTTGAAGGAGTGCTGTAGGTTCCTGAATTAAAATTCTTTTATTAGAAATCGCTTTTACTAACTTTATTGCTAACCGATAATTTCGCATCTAAGCTTAACTTTAATTTCCCTAATATATTAATGTGTACTTACAAGCACTTAGATACGTAAAGAGATGGGAAACAATTCCTACTCTTTGCGAAGTAAAGGTATTTATAGATTTAAATTCTATAAAATATTATACTTGAACTTTATTTAACTCGTTTTAAATACATATCCTTAAAAATTGAACAACTTTATGGTGAAAATTTGTTATGGGTGAAGAATTAGATCCTTTCAAAATCTCGCAGCTGCAATTAAGACACGCTTGCGACCTCATGAACGTCAACCAAGAAACCTACGACGCATTGAGCGAACCCGAACGATTTGTTGAGGTCAGGATAACTATTAAGATGGACGATGGCTCAATTAAGAGTTTTAAAGGCTTTCGAAGCCAATACAACAGCTCCCGAGGGCCCTGTAAAGGAGGGATTCGTTGGCATCCTGCAGAAAGCGCCTCCTTGGTTAAAGCCCTAAGCGCGTGGATGACTTGGAAAACGGCATGCGTGGACATTCCTTTAGGAGGAGGAAAGGGGGGGATTATTTGTAATCCAAAAGGAATGAGTAATAACGAACTCGAAAAGTTAGCTCGAGGATTTATTAGGAAATTAGCTGATTTTATCGGGCCAGACATAGATGTTCCAGCGCCTGATGTATATACTAATCCGCAGATAATGTCGTGGATGATGGACGAGTACGAAACGATTGTTAGAAAAAGTGCACCATCAGTAATTACTGGTAAACCACTTCCGCTGGGAGGAAGCGCCGGTCGAGGCGTTGCAACTGCTAAAGGAGGAACTTATTGCATTAGAGAAGCGGCTAAAGATCTATCGATAGATTTAAAAAATTCAGATGTCGTAGTCCAAGGCTACGGTAATGCTGGATACTACGCCGCTCAATTATTAAAAGACGAATACGGATGTAATATAGTCGCTGCATCAGACAGTAAAGGGGGGGTGTATAATCGAGATGGAATCGATCCAATGCAAGCGTTTGACCACAAGGCAAGAAATGGAGCCTTAAAAGGATTAGAAAACACTGAGTACATTTCAAACGAAGACCTCTTAGAACTGGAGTGCGATGTCTTAGTTCCCGCAGCGTTAGAAAATGTCATAACCAAACAAAACGCTGATAATATAAAAAGCAAAATAATCGCTGAGTTGGCCAATGGACCTACTACCCCAGAAGCGGACAAAATCTTGTATGAGAAAGGAATACCCGTTATACCTGATTTCCTTTGCAACGCAGGAGGAGTCACCGTTAGCTATTTTGAAATGGTACAGGGGTATTACCGCTATTTCTGGACCGAAAAGGAAGTATTCGAAGCATTGGACCGCATAATGACGAGAGCGTATCGATCCACAGTTAACATCGCTCAGAAATATCAAGCAGATAACCGTATGGGCGCATATATTGTTGCAGTTGAACGAGTTATAGAAGCTATGCGGTTGAGGGGTTGGATATAAGAGTCTTCTCTTATTTACAACACTTTTCTTTTTCTTTTATCTAATATTTTATAGTAATCTAACTAATAATATTATTAACAAAAAAAAAAAGGAATGAATTTCAATTAGGTTTGCTTCTTTATCTGCGTTATGATAAGGATTCCAATTGCTAATACAACCCCAACACTTATCAACGCCCAACCGTACGCGTACTTACCAATAATATCGTAAGTGGTAAGTACTGTTCCAAAAACTATAGGTCCAATCGATGAAGATACTTTACCGCTAAGTTTTGAAAAACCAAAGTATTCTCCGAATTTCTCTTTTGGTGCAAGCTCCACCACCATAACCCGTTGGGCTGTCCATGTACCACCTAAAGCGGGTCCCGCGATAACTCCAACCAGAATACACAAAATGAATGGTAGGTTAAAGCCGATATTAATATATGGATACGCAAAAATTAAAACTGCTCCAAGAGTTATTGAAATCCCCCATAATAGCCCTACAAGGTAAAATGCTTTTTTTCCTCCGTATTTCTCGCCAAATTTACCTACAAAATACGTAAAAACGACAGCCGAAATCGTAGCAATGATAATAAATAATGTACCAAAAATATCAGAAGGATCGCCATCAGTACCTATGATAAGTCCGTCTGTTACTAAGGGTAACATATAGAGTACAATTACATTCGCGATATCTGCTACGAAAAAGTAACCGATAATAAATATGAACATTGGTCTATGAGATCGTATATCTTTAAATGTGCTTTTCAATTGTTGATAAGTATCTTTAAACAGCTTTCCGATAGGTGGAAGCTTACCTTTCTTCTGCTTTTCACGCACAAAGAAGATAGGGATCCCTAACACGAGAAATAATATCATTGGTAACACGAAAGTGATCCATTCCCCCGTATATCCGTAAGAAAGTGGACCGACATTTGGGGATGATACAACATCTCCGAATGTAAACATAAGAGGGAGTAAAACGACAAGTGATATAATTGTTCCGAGATAACCCCATGCCACTCCAAAACCAGCTACTTTCCCCAAATCTTCTCGTTTTGCGATGAAAGCAAGCATAGCATCGTAGAAAGTCAAGCTAAACTGGTACGCTACGTTAGCAATGACATAAAACAGAATAACTGTGGTTAAATCATGGAAAAAACCTAAAAGACTTGCAAAAAGTATAATTATCCCTGTTAAACTTATTACAAAGGGCTTTCGCCTTCCGGCTCTGTCGCTAAGAGCACCAATGAACGGCACACAGATTGCAACACCTATTTGCATAATTCCGCTAACAATTCCGTAGATTAAGCTGACATCACCGTAAGTTAAACCGTATTCGAGTTGCCCAATCACTAAGATGTACCGATTGATGATTAAACTTACAATCACCATTGAATAGATCGTATTTGCTAAATCGTACATTGCCCAGAAGAAGACGTTAAGTTTTGAAGTGGTTGTTTCGTATTCCACTTTGTCATTTAATATATCAGACATTTGTACTCATTTCGCTAATTTTAAGTTAAAGTTATAAAAGAATCATTTCAATTGTTTTTAAAGTTTGCGCAAGTTAAAGCGCTTAAAAACACGCCGAAGATGGGTTAGCTGGAGCGTAAAATGTCACAAATTAAATTACAAAAAAAAATTTTAAGATTGTAGACTATAGATTAAAAGGGATCAGTATCAGTAAATACAGCAATGAGCATAAAATGTGAATCACTGCGAATGAAGCTCCAACTTTTAGCAATCGCTTGAAATTAAGGTTCTCTACACCTGAGTTTTGAGCAATTTTGAGGGTCATCATATCGCAGGCTGCTCCTTGAGGGATTATGTTACCTCCTAAATTGATAGCAATGATAAACGCAAACAGAAGTGGAACTGAAGGAAAGTTAAACGAAGTTATTAAAGTGTCGATTATAGGGATAAATATTAAGGCCGTAGGAGTGTTTGCTACAACTCCCGAGATTAAGCTTACAGCGATAAGAATGATAAAAGAAATGAGAAAAGGGTCTACCTCTTGGAAGGGAATCGCTTTAAATATTTCGTCGAATCCCGCTTCTATCATACATCCAACGACTACATAAAGCGAGATAAAGAAAAAGATGATTTCCCATTCTATATCTTTCAATAGCTCTCCCATTGGTTTATTGGTGTATTTTCTATTCACTAGGACTAAAATTAACGCGGAAATCATAGCGGTTAAGTATAACGGTAGAATCGCAAATAACGCGATAGTAACTATTATCGCAATCGAATTAAAGTAAAACATCTTTTTGTTTTTGACCAGAATGTCTGCGTCTACTAATTCCATTACGAACTTCTTTTGCTCTCCTTCGATGTTTGGTTCTTTTCGCAAAAAAAACCAGTCAATTAAGAAAATTGTCAAGAATAACAACAAAAACGAGAAAATCCAAAAATTTTGAACAAAATATGCAACATCCAAATTAAATGCGGTGGAGATGATAATGTTTTCACCTGAACTGAAAGGGGTAATAATAGAACCAATGTTTATACAGATAGTCATACCCATAAGGTAGGTTCCGGCTCGGATTTTTAGGAAGTGGCACAGTCGGATAACAACTGGAGCAAGTATTAATACAACTACTACATCGTTTATAATAGCAGCGAGAAGGGTGGTGATAACGCACAGAATGTAAAAAAACAATCTCCGGTTACCCCTTGACAGTTTAAACAGTTTTACGGCGACGAATTCTAAAATGTTGGAATCTTGTGCTATCTTGGTAATGATACTCATACTCATAATTATAATTATTGCTTCCCATTCAACATATGAGACAAAATCCAATATGTCTAATTCGTATGTTAAACCTGTAATGGTCGCGGCTAAAAAGCAACACAACAAAGATATCGCTACAAAATCTACTCCCTTTTTAGTGTAACTAATTATTATAAACACAAAGAACGTAAAAATTATTAATAATAAGGGAAGGTTCAGCAACTTTAGGGTGTGTTATTGAGTTTTAATAATAATGTAAATAAATCCATTTTAATAAATCTAATCGTTGACTTGCGTTGGGTCAATTATTATAGAATGTGAAATGAGAATAATAGTTATAACAGGTTAATTTTTAATGTATTGAAGGAAACCACTAAAAATAAGAAGCTACTTTAAGCCTTAAGTAGAAATAGTTGTAGTAAGAATTTATCCAAGTTTAAATCTTTCAGCAAAGCGTAGTTGTTAAATACATAATCGAATAAGTTTTCTTGAATGAAATAATGCAAACTATTTATTAATCCAATTTCCCTCTTAATAATTTCAATAACTGATTTGAGAATGTTAATGATTTCTTTTTCGACTACGATGAAATTACAATTGTTCGGATTTATGTTGATAATATCAAAACCAGATGTTCGATCAAACGAAATTTTGCTTAATTCCGGATTATCCTTTATGATCTCTTGAGTTCTGAACGCGTGGAACATTTTTTCCACTTTCGTTATTATTCGTTCTTTTTGAGAATCGCTCAGTGAAATTACTACATTCTGGACAGTGTTTAATACATTTTGTATGATTCCCAAAATGTCAACAAATTCTGCAATACTGGTGATGCTTTCAGCTTGCTTCCATTGGGTGTAATACTCCTCGATTGTATCCCTGAAAGGAAAGAATACTTCTACATTTCCATTCCATAGTCTTTTCCAATGGCTTTTACTTTTAACATACATATCTACAAATGATTGTTTTATGACATTCAAACGCGCTCTTAGCATCACTGTATTAACTTCTTTCGTGTCTGCAGCAATAAAGAGCAAATTGTAGTCTTTTTCTTCCAGATAAACCCATCTAAGTCCCGCCATTTCTAAGCCTTCTATTCCTTGTTTAAACTCGATCACGGTGAATTGATTTAAAGCCGTAAGTAATCCTGAAATTAGGTCTTCGTTAATCATTAATTCCATATGAGGTTTATACAACAAGGTAACACCAGATTGACTGTCAAGAATCCAAATATTCATTTTTTCACTAATATTTCATACTTCACTATTGATGTATTTTCTTATATTATTAACTCCTTTAACTTATCATTTTTACACAATCGTTCTAAATTGCGTAATAACTCTGTTAGTTTTGTTCGCAGGATTAATTCCGAAGCACCTCCAAGTAGATTTAAAAATTCGCTGGTAAGTTTTAATTCTTGGATAAAAACACCTATTTTAGTCTGGGTTGGGGATAATGATTTAATTCTAATTCTTCCCTCAAATCTATCAACATCTTTGTTATTTCTCATGTTAAATTCTATTAGTCTTCCTTTCCCTGCTTCTTCTCCAAGGTCTGAGAAGATTAATTCTCCTTCAATCTCGATTGGTACTTTTACAACCTTGATTTCGTCTCTTATTTTGCTGTACAAAACATTTGGTGAAGGGAAATGAGCGTCGATTTCTTTTACTGGAGAAATATCACGCCAAACAGCTTCAGAATACAATGCTTTAATTACTTGGTCCTTAGAAGCGTTATCGATTTCAACAACTTTAGAGATAATATTTTTGCTCAATTTACATCTTTCATTATTGTTTATTATTAGAAAAATGAAATTCTCTGTAAAATCTTTTTTGATTTTACTTACATTGGTTGAGAAAAACAGTCAGAATAAAAAAAGATAACCATTTTCACTTTAATATAAATGTGGGTACTATGAAGCAAAATAATTATGATGTATTAAACTAAAGGATATTTTTTTATAGCCTCAGATTTCCTCAATTATTTCACAAAAAACCTATCATCCTTGTTTTAAATTCATCATCGGCAGGAATTTTTAACCATAAGAAACAAACGAGCTGTTTCTTAAGTAGTTCTTATAAGTTTAGACGATGCTACATCGTTTTTATTTTTACATTTCGGACATACCCAAATCTCGTCATTGTGCTCGACTTCCTTAAGACAATCTGTACAGACAGCAGTATCGCATATACAATAGTGTAATTTGTCTTCGTTTCCTTCGTAATCTGTTTTACATATAAAACAAGTTGGAGGGCGTAGAGTGGAGGTGGACTCTTGATTCATTTCAAATCAATTATAACAGTTTTTTAAAAAAAGATTATTCTTGATTATAAAAAAAGATTCTTTTTTGAAAAAAGATTATTCTTAATTAAATATTAAATAATACGCATTGATATTTTAAGAAAAGTTAAGAAACGAATCAAATATGTACGATCTTAAGAGACGAATACAATTTCTGGCTCTATTCTCGATTTTCTTCGCGTATATGGTTATTAGAAGTATATTTCAAGGAACTGAGATAGAGATATTTATTTGGACTATTGTATTAATTTCGTATCTTGTTAGCTTAAGCGTGTTGTATTTCTTTTTGAGAAGTAATAAACGAAGAATAAACCAATCACAAACATAATTTTTAGATGCTAAATCTAATAGAAACGCATAAAGATTCTTTACTTCTTTTTTAATATGTCTGAGAAAATACCTTGTATTCCTAAACTCTTCAAAACAGTGTCCCTTAAATCCATTTGAATTTTCATGTCTTGCATTTTTTGCATAGCGCTTTCGAGTGTTTTCGAAAAGTTTTCGCTCATTTCCTTAATTGTTTTCGAGGTTAACTCTAAGGATTGCTTAATTGTAGTGTTTGTTTCGTGTAATACAGAGCTAATTTTATCCATTGATGTTGAAAGTTGAGAGCTAATCGTTACCACCTTCTCAGACAAGTTAGATATTTGCGAGCTAACTACTTTTAACTCGTGGTTCATCTCGGATAATTGATTTGATAACGACTTAATTCCTGACATATTATTAAGATTAATTATTTTCTCTTTTTAAAAATCTGATAATTGAATCTACATTTTACTACATTTAGAATTAACTGAAGTATTAATAAAAATAAAAAAAATGGTTTTGTCTATAATAGATTTGGAACGCTTATCCCAAATATCCAAAGTGAAAATCCCTGAATTAACGAAAAAATGATGATAACGAGAGCAATTGGAGGCCAAGATAGAACCTTTGAAACAAATACGAAAGCTTTGACATAAAATTTTACAGATAAAGTAACTGTTATGGAAACGATAATAAAAATTATTACTATAACCCATTTGGGATTAATCCAGTTGGCAATCAATTCTACAACGGAATCCGGTATAATTAACGCTATGATAACTGCCGTGACTGTCCCGCAAATCATTCCTATTATAGAGGATAATGGAAGATCGCTTATCGGTTTTAAAAACATTACAATTCCTATCACTATCAAATATATGCACGTAAAATGGTTTGCTGCGTCTTCTGTATTATCTCTATAAGCAAATGAAGGAGGAATGTCAAGAATTAAACTTACAACTCCTGACCAAATACATAGGATTCCCAATACAAGACCAAGGTAGCTTAAAACTCTTAAAAGTTTTGGAATATCAATTTTAATCTTTGTTTTTCCTTCTTCGTCTTTTCTAAATTTAATGAAAGACCACGAAAAAAAAGATTTATGCCGGAATGTGTCGTAACCGAGCCACGTAATCGCTAATATGCCCGAAAGAACCACCATGATTCCCGCAGACTCTGCAATCCAATCAAAGAATGCATAAATATATGTCCAATATTCTGTTTGAAAAATCATGTTCTCTATACAAAAAAAAATTTAAATCCTACAACTGTAAAGAAACTAAGGTTTTAAAAATTTAATTAGTTAAGAAGATAAAAATGATACCACCATTTTTCATTTTATATTACTTATCAATTCAAAAAGTGCTAATTTAATCCTTATCTGCTAAAATCTTAATTTTTATATTTATTGTGTACTTTATATTCGTAGAAATAAGAAAATATTTGATATCAGACATGGAAAAAACGGAACAAAAAGAAAAATCCGACTTTTGTACAGGCTGATTTGTAATAGACTCAATAATAAAATGCGTTAGAAAGTATAGAAGCCATAAAAAAAATAAAAAAGATAAAGATTCTCAGAATTAACTCGCAAATGCTAGGAGTTTTAATTCTTAAAATTCCGCAAGAATTTGAGAATTTTGTTAGAAGGATTAACGCTTGTGTCTATTTCTCACAATCTCTTGTTCCTTCTCCCACCTTTCGGTAAATAAAACCTTTTTCTTCCATTACATATGTGCTAAAAATGTTTCTGCCATCTATGATTATAGGTGTCCTCATTTGTTGCTTTAACTTATCTAAATCGATATTGTAGTATTGTCTGTGATTAGTCGCAAAAATTAGGACATCAGCATTTTTCACGGCCTCATCAAAATTATCAGTTAAGTCTGTTTCTCTGTAATCTCTTTTTTTGACATAAGGGTCGTGAGCAATATATAATATGTTGTGTGAATGATATTTACTAATAAGGGTTTTAACAATGTTCTCGGTAGGAGTATTTCTTGTATCATCGGTATCTGCTTTATAAGATACTCCCATTAAAGCAATCTTAATATTATCTACGAGTCTTCCTAACTTTTTAAACGCGTTTTCCATCAATTTTACCATATGAGAGGGCATATAATCGTTTAAATCTCTCGATTCAGGAGTGAGTTTGATTTTACTCCGGTATTTGCCCTCAGTATATTTCTGGTGTCCATATAACAGAAGGTGAGGATCTTTTGTAAGACAGTGGCCACCGACTCCGCTTCCAGGATAATGCATCATTCGGTCGTGACGGTAGTTAATTAATTCTACGATCTCGTAAATATTTCTCCCAAAATCCTCGCATAATAGTGCCATTTCGTTGGCAAAAGCAATGTTAACATCCCGGTAAGAATTTTCAATACATTTCGTTAATTCGGCTGTTAATGTGTCCGTAACTTGTAATTCCTTTTTTACAACTTTCCCATACAAGAATTTCGCATTTTGGTTGGCTTTTTCACATCCTCCTCCAATTACTCTAGGAAAATCGGTGATGTACTCGAGTAGCTTACCTGGCATCACCCTCTCAAATGAAAATACAAGATAAAAGTCGATCCCTCGTTTTAATCCACTACCCTCTTCTAAAATTGGTTGCACTATATTATCAGTCGTTCCTGGGGCAACGGTTGATTCTATAATTACTGTGACACCTTTTTTTAAGTGTTTCGAGACTTGTCTTGATACTTCGATTAACGATTCGTATCTTGGTATCTTATCTGAATCCACAGGTGTCTGAACATCAATCAAAATATAATCAGCTTCATTCACCTCGTCGTAACTCTCAATGACCTTGAATTTCCCATTATTAACCACGCGAGCAATTAACTCATCTAATCCGGGTTCGTCTCCTTCAAACGGATTTTTACCTTTATTTATCCACTCGATTTTCCAACCAGACCTTTGCGATCTCCTCTGAATACCTGTAACGTAGAAATTTTCTATATCTGCTAAAAGAGCAGCCATGGGGATTCCGACATACCCCATACCAATAACAACTATTTTAGTTTTTTCTCCAGATTGCATGCTTTTCAAACGTTAAGATTATTAGTTTTTAAAATATGTTATAATTGAAAAAATTAAGGATTATCCAACAGGGAGTTAATATTGAAGATTTAAGTCAACATATATACGCGTCTTATAATTTAATGTATTTAAATAAAGATTAAAAAAAAGTATCATTAAATTAAGAATTTAAAATAGTTGTGATTGTATTTAAAAGCTTTTTACCAGAAAAAGGTTTTGTAATGTAATAATCTGCCCCGAGTTTTTTTCCTTTCTGAATATCCTCGTTAAAACTCTTTACGGTAAACAATACTACTAGAATGTGCTTAAATTGCTCGTTAGTCTTAATTTTTGAAAGCACATCGTAACCACTAACCCCAGGCATCATTATATCAAGTAAAATTAGAGCGATATCTTTATAGCGCTCCTCAATGATCTTTATTGCTTCTTTACCATTATTGCACGAAATGGTATCAAATTCCCCAAGTTTCAGAAATTTTTCTGTGAGATTGACGATGTCTGGCTCGTCGTCCACAATTAGAATTGTTTTTTTTCTCTCACTCATGCCTTCTCTAACCCCGGACTACTATTATGTAAAATTAAAGAAGTTATTAATTTTTAATTCATTATATAATATTTGTTTTGGTTTTATATATTTTATTCTTAAAGTAACTGATTTTTGATGAGCCATAACTCTCGGCCGCATTTTCCTCAAGATTATATCGGAGATAAAGCCACTAAATATAATAACACGAAGTGGATGGAAAGAAATCAGAAAAAGACAACTCTAAAGTGTATAAATTACCTATATGACCCAAAGTTGGGGTCCTATCGAATTAATCTAAAAAGAACTGAAATAGTTTTAGATCTTGGATGCGGTACGGGATTTTCTTCGGAAGTATTGGTTGAACAGGGTTTTAAAGTAGTTGCAATCGAAATACTTACAGATATGATAAATCTTGCGCTTAAAAGAAAAAAAGAAAAAGCATTAAATCAATTAGAACTTATCCTAGCGGATATCAGGTATATCCCTGTTAGGAGGAATTCAATTGATCACATGATTTCTATTTCAGCTTATAATTTCATTATTAATAGAGACTTTCCCAAGGAGAATTGGAGGAAAACAGTCTTGGATTATACAGCTAGACGACTGTACGGAGTTTTAAGGCAAGGTGGTAGAATTATAATTGAATTTTATCCTAAAGATAAGGACGAATTAGAAGAATTTTCAATATATTTCAGCAGAAATCAATTTAAGGGATATTACATTGAAAAAAAGAAGCCTTCTAAATCGGGAGCGGGAGGACAAACATTTTTCTTATTAAGAAAGTGAGAAACGAGGATTTTGCCTTTTTAACACAAATATTAACGAAACAAGCGATATTATTACCACAACTATGCAAATTACTTCTAAATTATAGCCGGGAATCTCCGGATATTCCTGGAAAATGATGGGATATCTATCAATGCTTCCCGCATCTCCCGTTATATAATAAGGGTAATCACCAATATCATTTGAATCAGTATCAATTCCAAAATAGTCGTCCCAGATATTTCCTCTGTTTCCATCGTCCCATATGCAATGAGATGCATCATCCCTCGCGTTAACTCCGTTTTCAACGAAAGTGTTATTTAGAAATTGGTTTGATCCTGCAGATGGTTTTACATATACACCGAATTCGTTATTCTCTTCAATGCGATTTCCAGAAATACTGTTGTATAGACTTTTAGTGAATGCAATTCCTTCGTTGTTATCTCTTATTTTATTATTAGTAATCAAATTCACATTGCTTGCGGTGTCAAGTTTTATCCCTATCTCTTTGTTAGAATTTATCTCGTTATTACGAATATTACTTTCCCTTGAATTATAAAGCGAGATACCATGCTCCTCGTTAAGATTGATTTTATTATTAGAGATCGTAATAAACTTGCTGTTGATTAAATTAATACCTATGCTGTTGTTGGTTATTATATTCTGAGATAATGTAATGTTTTCGCAATTAAGTAGAAATACTCCCATATTCTTATTATTTGTTATTATATTATCATCTAATTGACCATTTATGGTGTTTTCCATTCTAACTCCTGCGTAATTGGATAAACTTCCTGCGTATTCAAAGTGAGATTTTGATATAACAAAGTAAACATCTGAATTCTTAATTACTAAACAAGCGTCCATGAACTTTCCATTTATATACAATTCCGAGACATAATAAGGATCGGTTTGAGTACCAGATCCTGTACACCAAGCAAAGGAGGCGATTTGTGCCCATGTATAATCACCACCTCCGTTGTCATCAATTATGATCGAAGGCAAATTCCAAAAACCTTTACACTTGTTATTTCTAATAGTGTTTCCGCTGGATTCCTCTTCTCTATAACATTCAGCACTTCCTTCAAAAATATTTCCTTCGACAAGATTGTTAGTACTAGACCAAATCTGTAACCCAACGTAAAAATTACCACTTATTATGTTACTTTTTACTTGGGTAGAATTGCTTTCACTTAAATTAATGCCTTCAGAATTGTTGTTACAAGTATTTTTGATTAGTTTATTGTATAAACTTTCACCTAAGTAAATTCCATTATAACGATTATTACTCGCTTCGTTCCTTTGAATTTCATTGTTATTGGATCTCCAAAGGTTTATTCCATCACTGCTTAGAGTTGCTGTATTTTCAGAAATATTGTTATAATCCGAATTTTCGTGTAGAGTTATTGCACTATATTGAACATTTTCGATGAGATTATTCTTTATTCTATAAAAAACTGATTTGCCAAGAGAAATACCGCTCGAGTTAGTGTTAGTAATAGTATTGGATATAACTTTTGAGTTATTAGTATGCCATAAATTAATCGCATCGTAAATGCAATTTTCGATCTGATTTAATGTAACTTCGCAATATAAACTTCTATCTAATCGTATACCATTATCGTAATTATCCACAAGTATGTTTCTAGTTACATTATTATATTTATTGTTCCATAGATTTATTGCTGAGTAGGTGGTGTAGCTTATTGAATTACCAACTATTTCATTATCTTCTGATCCATCACTTAAACTAATACCCTGATCGTTATACTCCAAAGTGTTATTAGACACAATGAAGTCCTTATCTCTATTAAGATTGATACCAGCTCCTAACGAATATCTTATAGTGTTTTCCGAGATTTCAAAATTTTCACATTCAGAAATATCTATACTAGAACCATTAATAAAACTTATTTCATTTCTAAAAATTTTGCTATTCTTTGAATCAAAAAGGTGGATCGCCTGCCAAGTAGAATTGCTAATTATATTATCATGAATATCTGTGTTGTTACTTTGCCAGAGCCCCATACCATGATCATTGTCATCTAATTGGTTATTTAGGATACTTGCGTTAATGACTCTATTGATGCTAATACCCCAATCACTGCTGCTTTTAATTTCATTTCCACTTATTGTAATTCTAATACAATCATGCATGTTTATCCCTTCATTACTATCCCTAAAGACATTATTAAGCAACTCACCATCATTTGAATTTCGGATATGAATAGCAGCACTATCCGCATTAATGAGTTCGCAATTTTGAACGATAAAATGGGAAACAGTATCCCAAACCTCAATGCAATTTCCCGATCCAGACCCATCAATAAATAAACCATCGATAACATATGGATCAGTTTCAGTTCCCGATCCCCAACACCAACTTTCAGAGGAAGCCGCGTCTGCCCAACGGTATGTTGCTCCTCCACCTTCGTTAATTGAGAAGGGTGTTTCAGTAACTAAAGCGAGTTTCACGGATAGAAGGTTTTCGCTTACAGATGGTTCATTCCGAAATATTTCTGAATTTACATAGAAACTTCCTAAACTTAAGATAATCGTAAGAATAAAGCTAATTAGTGTAAATTTAGTTATATGGTATTTTTCTATACTCTTCATAATCATTCCTCAAAACACGATTATATTTAGACCTAATTTATAATATTATAATTATAATCAAAACAATAATATAATTTTATATAATGATAATCACTGTTAGATTATCATTATAATGTCGTAATGAATTTTTAAATTTAGTTACTTATGGGATATTGCGTATTTTGCAGTAAAGACGACTGTTTTGTGTCAAATACATTAAAAGTGTGCCGAAAATGCATCCTGAACGCCAGCTGGGATAAAATCAAAAGTCATGTTATGGCTGTTCATTCCGATATCAGAAAGAAAGAAAGAAGGATTGCCCGAATACGCTCCCCAGAGTGTTAGTTCTACTAATACCTATAAATGTAATTTATGCGTTAATGAATGTAAATTATCTCCCAATACTATGAGTTATTGCGGGTTACGATCATTAAGCAACGGTACAACTAAAGCAATTCCATTTCCCACTAAATCCAGAGCTTACATCCATGGATATTTAGATCGGAATCCTACGAACTGCTGCAACTCATGGTTTTGTCCAGCTGGAACTTCGAACGGTTTTCCTGAATTTTCTGAGTATGACGGACCTGAATACACGACCTACAATTACGCTGCTTTTATGTATGGATGTACCTTCGATTGTTTATTTTGCCAAAACTATTCTCACAAAAGGATATCTAAGAGTTCTCTTCACGAAATCGATCAAATCGTTGAGACAATCGTAATGAATAAATCTATCAGCTGTTTATGTTATTTTGGAGGGACTCCTGAGGCTCAATTACCATTTACCATTAATCTAGCAGAATTGGTACTAGACAAAATTAAATTGATAGACAATAAACGCAAATTTCGAGTATGCTGGGAATGGAATGGTAGTGGTAATCCAGAGTTGGTCAAAAAATGCATGGAAATTGCTTTTAAAAGCGGTGGAAACATAAAATTCGATTTAAAGAGCTTTAACGAAAAACTACATATTGCACTAACAGGCCAGAGTAACAAAAGAACTCTGGAGAATTTCGAATTATTAGCCAGATATTATTTTGGAACTCGCAAGAATTTACCAGAATTAGGCGCTTGCACGCTTCTAGTACCTGGATATGTAAACGAAGAGGAGGTCGAGTTGATAGCTAAATTTATCAGCAAGATTAACAAAACCATCCCATACAGTTTGTTGGTATTTCATGGCGATTACCAAATGAGAGATTTACCAATTACGCCCAAAAAGTTGGCGTTAAAATGTTTAAAAACAGCAAAAGCTTATTTAAAGAACGTTCACTTAGGTAACCAATTTTTATTGTAGTTTTAAACTTTTAATTAAATGAGTTTTTGACTAATTCAACGAAAAATATTTATTCTAACGATTATTATCGCAAGTACCATAAAATATAATACCAACAGAATCTCGGTGAATAGTTAACTGCAGAAGGCTAGGATAAGATTAAGTTCCACTAACTTAGAAGACTTAAAGTCTGTTTGCGAACAAATCGAAAGCGTTTGTCGCAATCAAGGAATAAAAAAATACGGACCGATACCTCTACCTACAAAAAAACTCAAAGTACCCGTACTGAAAGCGCCTTCAGGTCAAGGTACTGCCACTTTCGCACGTTTCGAAATGAGAATTCATAAACGATTGTTTGAAACCATCGCTAATGAGCGTTCTATGCACCTTATTATGAAAACTCAGATCCCTGAATCTGTGCTTGTTGAAATCGAGTTAATGTAACTTTTTGTTTATAAGATTCTCTAGTAAATTGCTTTGTGATTTGAAAATAGAATTATCTTCTCCCCATATTCATGATCTAGGTTAAATTATATTACATTAAAAAATTCAACCAAATGGAAAATAATTTAAATTTATTTTCAATAAATTTACTGAATAGAGGTTCGAAATGGTGAGATAACCTTCAATAGATCTATAATAATTGTAAGGATAACAATTATTATTTTAGCATATTACTCAATTCTAAGTATATTTTATTTAACTCTGCGTAGTCTAACCTACTTTTATACCGCTAATCTAATTATAAATATTATCCAATGGACATTTATCCCTCTCATCGTGATAGAAATCCCTCTTTTCGTCTTTATGTACAATGAGTTTATTCGAAATGAACCAAACTCTGAAATTTTATATAATTTCAAGCGTTACAAAAATGGTATTGATAGTAAAATAAAGAAATCATACAAAGAAATAATATTTATTAGTCTCATTATCTCGATTATTTTTTTAATAATCAACATCATCCAAGAAATAATAAAACTATTAATATATCCATACTGGCATCCTAGATTTACTGGCGGGATAGAAGCGATTATAATCTTTATTGATATTTTACTCCTCGCCTTTATATATCGCAAGCAATTTATTCTTTTTTTTAACGGTCTGGTAATATATTCAACCGTAATTGTGAAAGTTCTTTACTCAATGCTTATTATAACTGGATGGCTTACCTTAATATATCTATTTCGTTTCGTTTCTTGGTTTTTTGCGGATCCAACTATTATTTACGCTTCCACTCTAAGATTTTCATGGTTAAATTCTCGATTAAACCTTAGGTTTATTCAAATAGATCGTTGGATAATGTTTAAAATTGTTATTTTCATAATTGGATTGATTATTTTCACCACCTCGTTTTCACAATTAGTTTTTTACATTAAAAAATATAAGACATTAGTGCGTAAAGGGGTTTATAAAGTGATACGCCATCCTCAAAATTTTTCAATAATTCTCATGGTGTTTCCTTTATTTTTCCCATCAGATAATAAAATTTTTATTGGTGATCTTCTATCTTGGACTCAAATCGCATTTATCATAATAATCTACTCTGATATTGAAGATTTAAAGTTAAAAAAGAAATTTCCTTATGAGTTTGACAATTATCGTAGAAATACAGGATTTATGGTCCCTAAACTATTCAAAATTGGAAAGAGATTAAATATTTCTTTATTTAAAAATAAAAAAGTAAGGTACTCTGTTTTAATATTAATATATATTATAGCTACTGTTTTAATATATTGGTTTTATCAAATCTATCCCTTTAGACCTGATCCGTGGGTATAGTGATAACAATACGGTGATTTGGTTAAACTAAATTAGTATTTGTTATTGAATTTAACAATTATATAATTGAGTTTAAATTGATTATCTGATATTTATAGTAATATCATGCTTGTGAAACACTTACAAAAATGGTGAAGTCTTGACTGACTTTCATACTAAAACTTTTTACGGTCAAAAAGTGAGCTTAACCATATCCAGCCCTGCAAAAATGGTTCCTTACATATTCTTAAGTTGCATTCACCGCAAAGATAATGGCAAGTGGGAACAAACAAGTAAAGGAGAAGGAAAAACAGTCAAATTGTCTATAGAAGAAATAATTTGCATCCTAGAAGTCTTAAGAAAGAAAAGCGCTAACTGGCGAGGATTTCATATTTTTAAAAATAGGAAAACTGAAATTAATATTGGCTGGGAATCCGAGGCAAGAGAAGTCCTCTTGGTCAAAATCGGCGAGTACAAGAAGAAACTTAGGTTTCCAAACACCGAATTCCTCACCCATTTGTTAGAACACATCCTTAAAGAAAAAATAGAGTTTGCAACATCTGGTACTTTTGCAACGGCGGAATCAGCAAACGAACGGGACGATGAGAAAGAGTATGGACTGTTCACCGAGCAGATATTAGCGAGAGATGGTTTACAAGTTGTAGAAACAACGGAATACGGAGTAGAATCGATAGAAAGAATCGAGATCGAGGCAAAAATTGTCGCTGAAAGCCCAAAAGCTTTGAGATTACGTTTAGACACGGGTAAAGAATTCTGGGTCCCAAAAAGCACGATCCATAGTCAATACGATGCAAAAAACAGAGCAAGTATGCAGAATATTATATTAGATAAGTGGATAGTCGATAAGAATCTTTTTTCATGATTTTGAGTTCAATAAAGTTTAACAAGGACTTTTTAGCAAATCCGATCTTTTTTAATTCCTTATTAGTGAGTTTTGATATTATATTTTTCTGTCTAAAAATTTTTTTCTCTATAACAGCGGGAAGCATAGCGTTATTAGCAGATGCATTCGATAATTTCACAGATATTGTTATGGCATTATTAGGATTGGTTGGGTTGCTCATATCTAAAAGAAAACCCACAAAAAAATTCCCCTATGGTTTTAATAAGGTTGAAAACATCATAAGCTTGATTTTATCGATTTTTATTTTTTTTACAGCTTATAATATCGTATTGCAATCAGTACAAACGATATTTCTAGTAGTATCCTCGCCTAATAGTGCTATATTGAATGTTTCTGTTGACATTTACATATTTGTTGTTATCTCCTTGGTTAGTTCAATTGGAATATCCTTGGTTTTAAATATTGCGAGTAAAAAAACAAATTCACCCATATTGGAATCAGAAGCAAAAGAAAAATTCTACGACAATTTTATTTCAATTTCTGTTCTCATTGGATTTATCTTCGCATATTTTAACCTTTATATCGTAGATCCTATTGTAAGTTTATTCATTGTAGCTTTTCTTATTAAGGGGGGTTATGATCTATTTATATCTGCAGCTAAACCATTATTAGATGCTGTAATTGATTTCGATGAGAGGACTAAATTATATGAAATGGTAAGAAGAACTCCCAAAGTTAAAGATATATCAGAAATACTTGTACATTCCTACGGTAGATATATATTTATCGCAATCGAACTAATTGTTTCTGACAATCTCGCTTTATCAGTAATAAACAAGATAAAGAAAGAATTAGATCAAAAAATTAGGAAAACTTTCCCGAATGTGTTCAAGGTAAGAGTCTCAACTTTCTCTCAAGAAGGACTGTATGAAAGATGTGCAATTCCAATCCTTGAAAACAAAGGTTTTGAATCGCCGCTATCTTCTCATTTTGGCGAATCTAGATATTTTGCTATAGTTGATATAAAAGAAGCACAAATGGTAGATATGCAAATTCTGGAAAATAAATATAAAGACGAACCAAAAAGAAAGGGAATTCTAATAGCAGATTGGTTGACTTCCTTCAATATTGACAAACTTATCGTGAAAACTGCATTAAAAAGGGGTCCTAAACTAATTTTTAATAATAGCCTGGTGGATATAATATTATCAAATAAAAACTATATCAATGAAATTTCTCAGCTATCGCGCCAAAATAATTCATAAAAAATAACTGAAATTCTTAATTTTAATTTTTAAGATGTGCTCAAAAGTCAATTTAGAGTTTTTAAAAGAGTTAGCAACGAAAGTATATAAGAAAATTTCCCCACTGGTGGGAACTGATGAAGCTGGAACGCTATATAATAGGGGAAAGGGAGGAGATATTTCGATGAAGATAGATATAGTCGCCGAAGAGATCATAATTGAATCTCTCAAAACAGCAAATGTAAATGTGCTACTTATAAGTGAAGAGATTGGAGAAAAGTATATAGGGAATAGAAAAGAAATCGAAAGATTAAACTCAAAACTGATCGTTGATCCCGTAGATGGAAGCACAAACTCAGTAAGGGGTATCCCTTTTTGTTCAGTGTCACTAGCATATGCAGAAGGAAATGATTTAGATAATATAATAACTACCGTTATAATCAATTTAACAACAGGAGAGATGTTTTGGGCACAAAAGGGAAAAGGAGCGTTTTTTAATGGTAATAAAATCAAAGTATCAAATATAGATCCAACTGAAAATTTAATTTTCGAGATAGATACAAGTTTAGAAAACTTATTCCAAGAATTAAAGAAATATTATAATATACTTAAGGATCTTCATAAAGTTAGAGTAATGGGAAGTTTGGCGTTAAGCCTTTGCTTACTCGCCAAAGGAGCGATCGATGGATATTTAAATCTTAGGAAAGGGACTAGAATTGTTGATATGGCTGCTGGATATTTAATAATTAAAGAAGCTGGAGGAAAAGTATTTTCAATGAGTGGTGAAGATTTACGATCAGAATTAAGTTTAAATGCAAAAATACCTCTTGCCGCTTGTAATTCACACTTAGAAAGTTATTTGAGAGAGAAACTTCGCCAAATCCATGATTCCTCTAACTAATAGGTTACAAATTAGAATGAAACCAAAAATCGAGAAATTATCTAAGTTAAAACGGGAATTCTTCAAAAGAGAAACCACTTTAGTGGCAAAAGAATTACTCGGAAAGTATTTAGTAAGAATTATAGGGAACAATCAATTAATTGGCAAAATAATCGAGGTTGAGGCTTACTTAGGCCCCAAGGATAAAGCCAGCCATACTTATGACTTCAAACAGACTGTAAAAACGGAAGTTATGTACCAAAAACCTGGCACCATCTATGTGTACTATATCTATGGCATATATTATTGCTTGAATGTAATCACTGAACCTGCAGGAATGCCTTGTGCGGTATTTATAAGGCAATTATATCCTATTTTAGGAATTAATGTCATGAAACAAAATCGAAAAGTGAAAATAGGAAAAAATTATAAAAATTTATTAGATGGACCGAGTAAATTATGCATGGCTTTCGGTATTACCAAGGATGAATTTAATGGGACTGATTCGTGTAGTATAGATTCTAAGTTGTTTTTCACTGAAGGTGAATCTGTAAACTTGGACGAGATAAATCTTAATAAGAGAGTTGGAATCGATTATGCCGAAGAGGACAAAGATAAATTTCTTCGTTTTTCATTAAATACTTTTCTTTAAGATTCGCTTTAAGTCAAACTCTTGTGTCGAATTTTTCTTATCTCTTTTTTATCAATTAATCCTTCTAATTCCATAAGTTCTAAATAAGGGAGAATCATGTCGATATAAACATAGTTCTTTTTAGCTTTATCGCTTGTTTTCATTATTTTTTCAAATCGTGTGCTGAATTCTTGTTTTAATGCTTGGAATTCGAGGTATTGAGATTCACTTAAAAAATAAAGATTCAGAGAGATTTTAAAAAAACTCTTAATGAGATTTTTCCACTTCTTACTTAACTTTCTCTTACCCAAGGAGGTAAGTACTAAATTAAGTACCCCCCATTTACCTTTCGGAATCAAATTTATAAAGTTATTTAGCGTATTCCCAAATTGCTCATATAACGAGAGGATATATAGTTTTTTTCTTAGCTCTCTTCTTAAAATCATTATGTCTTTTGGTGAATTTTTATCGTAAGAGGTAATGTCCAATTTCTTGGCAAAAAAGTCAAACTCGTCTCCCAATCTATAAAAGTATTTCTTAATCGAACCTGGTTGTATTTCATCTTGTTTTGTAAAGGACTTAATAAGCCCCATTCTTCTCAATTGTTTTGTATTCCGTGAGATTGTTGCCTTACTTTTTTTTAGAATTTTAGCTATATCAGTCAAACTTAATTCATTAAAGGAATGTAGCAACACTAGAATTCCTAAATTAATATTTTTTCCCACGACCTCGACTAAACCCTTGTCAATAATGTGCCTTACTAAACCAATAAAGCACTCGTCAATAATCTCCCGATTGTTTATATCTGTTTCTACATAGGAACCTCCCTCTTTTTCGGCAAAATTCTTTAATTGATAACGTACAGCATGATGTTTTGTCATACTATTGTCTAGAAGATCTAATTTACTTCCCACTACAAGAAACGAGATATTTGATGTTAGTACTTTGCGAACACTTTCTAAGTATTTTTTGACCTCAATTAAAGAATTTAAATTTGTAAGGTCAGCTAAAATAATTACAGCTTGACTTCCTCCATAATATTGCTCTCTCAAACCCGCAAATTTTTCATCATTGTTGTGTTCCCATATTTGTAATCTAAAGGGTATCTCGTCAACTTCTACATCATATGTGAAAAATAAAACCCCAATGGTTTTTTCGGTATCTACATCCTCTTTAACCATTTTTTCTGCAATATCTTCTAGAAATGTAGTCTTACCTGCCCCTGGAGTTCCTACCAGTAAGACTTTTAATATTTTATGCTTTGCCAACTTTTTAGCACCTTTTTACAGTTTATTTATATAGATTTGAATTTTAATTCTTACTTACTAAATCAATGATTGTAACATTACATTAATATTTAAGACTTCGTATCGTTACAAAATTTATCAAGTAATGAACTTAAAAAAAAATTAGGAAAAAATTATAAAAACTTGTTAGATGTGCCGAGTAAATTATACATGGTGTTTGACATTACTAAAGAAAATTTAATGGTACTGATTTCTACAGTCCAAATTCGCAATTATTCTTTATTGAAGGAGAATCTGTGAATTTTAACGAGGTTATAGCAAAAAAGTGGGTAGGAATTGATTACGCCGGAAAGTATAAGGATAAGTTGCTCCGATTTTCTATTAATTCTCATCTGAATAATTAATATAGCATAAATCGAATAAGATCAATAAAAAGAATATAAAATTTCTAATTTTTTTGTAAACAAACTCTACTCCTTTCTAATCATAAGATTTAAGATAACAAATGTGTCGAATTTGACGCATTTTCATTTCAAAAAAATATTATTGAACTTCATCGAATAATAATGAAGAAATAAAGCATTTTTCTTGCGTTCAATATAAAATAAGATTGAAAGTATATACATTTTCAATCGTAATTGTTTATACTTGTTATTAACACACAATATATTGCGTAAATGATAGTTTTAAATATAATACCAACATCGAGTCACAAAGAAAAAAAAGATAATAGATACATTGAAGTTTATTCAAGCATATGTTGACAACTTTCTAAAAAAATTCTTTAATGTTCTCAACAGGCTTAATTTTGCTTTTTACGTACGTACAAACATTGCTTTTGAGAAACTATTAAATACTTCATTAACCGATCTTTTATAAAATAAAAAGGCATATGAATATATTAGGATACAAAAGAATGACTAAGGAAGCGCTAAAATTTTTCCAAGCGTATATTGACGAAATGATAAAAATTGGGGGAAAAAATCTACCAAAATCAATATCTACCAGCCTTGGAGTTAAAATGGGTAAATTATTTAAATCGAAGGGAATCAAGGATTACGCTTCTGGGTTGACCCAAATTTACACAGTTTTAAAAGGCACCCCAAAAATCACAAACCTTTCGGATAACTCTTTTGAAGTCGAAGTAGTTTATGACGAAAATTTCTGTCCGATAGGGGGAGCTTATAATTCAGAAAAAGCACCTATTTTTCAAGCTTGTATATGTTCCCCATATACCAATGGATTTTTGAAAGCATTACACCCAACCTTCACTTTTAAAGGTCAAATAGAAGAATGTATTTTGAACACTAACAATAACAAGTGTAAATATAAATTCGCATGGGAGGAGAGCGGTCGTAAAGCAACCCCAACCCCGTAACTTCTTTTATTATCTTTTTTTATCTGTTTAATTCTAAACGACATTTTTAATCTAAACGATATTTAAGAAAGGATTATTTATACTTCAAGTTACCCATAGTTTAATATATATAGCTCAACTATGATATAGTTTATAATGGCATGAAGTCAAAAATACCACGCATGATTCGATTAGAGAATCCGAAATTAATAGCTATTCGTACCAATTTGAGAGAGTCGTTAAAGAGTGCAGTTAACGAAAAAATCGGTCAATTGCAAAGAACAAGTTCATTGTATATGGATAAGTTCGTACAAACAGGGTATCTAACTCCATCTCAGGAAAAACGGCACTTATCGCTTTCAAGAGAGATTGTCGATTTAATGAGCCAATTGCGACGGTCTATATGCGTTTGCTACAGAAACGCGGGGTGTTTCTCGTATTACGAAGCCAAAGAGAAGGGATTTGATCCCAAAAAACGCCCCGCTCACATGGATATGGTGTGGATACCAGAAAACTACAAAGGGGGTCCGAGGACTACGAGACTGTGGATATGCTGTAATTGTTTCGCTCGGTGCTATGGAGTTTTAGCGCTATCGGACATCTTGGGAACTTAACTAAACTCAGAACCAGTTATAAGTAATAATACTCCCTTTCCTTGACTTCAATCGCGCTATTAAGACCAGAGGTTTGCAGCCCTCCACACCCTTACCTTAAAGCGTGAAAACCTCGCTTTACGATTGCTCCCTCCCGGGCCTATTCGGGTTCAGCATTATGAACTTATGTTTTTCCTACGAAAAACAATGTCCAAGTCCCCACCATTAAGGGGAGCGCTTCGACGAGATGCAAACAAGGCTAATAACGTTCAAGTAAATCGTAGAAAGGGCAGTTTCCGCTAGTGATCGTTTCACGGTCAGGTCAGCATGGACCGTCAGGCATTGACCAACTTGCCCAATTGTGAAATTATGGAAAATTTTTAAAATTATCGCTTTTTTACACAATTTCGCCTTCATTGACAACATTGGGATTGGAATCAAGAAAAGAGTTTTTAAATTTATTGAAAGTGGATTAAAAAAATGAATTACTTTTTAATTTGTTTATAATTCAAGCTCTACGAGTTTTTTTTTGTTAAGTTCTACTTTTTTAGAAGTGAGATCGTATACTCTCCACATAAACAAAAACCCTATGAAATAAAATATAGCAGGAACTAAGAACATCCCGATGTTAATCCCCCATTGAGCTTGAATCGATTGAGTAGGAGAGGTGGGATCGAACGAAGTTAGAGGATGAATTATCCCAAAAGTGAGAGCTTGTATTACGATGGATAACCGTCCAAAGAAGGTTCTAAGTCCATAAAATGTACCTTCGTCTCTGGCTCCCGTTTTTACGACAATTTCGTCGATCACATCCGAGAAAGTGGCGTAAATCAAGCTCCACGTAGCTCCCATGCTGAATCCTATCAAAACGAATCCAATAATTACCAAAGGAAACGACCATATAAACAAGGTTACGCACAAAAAAGAAGCCGTACCTAATGTTCCGCACATATATCCTATTCGATTTCCATAACGACGAGCCAACTTTATCCAAATGGGTGCTGAGCAGACACTTGAAAGCAAAAAAACCACCAGTATTAACATCTCGTAAAATGGATCGATACTTAACACGTATTGTACCCAGTAGGGAACCGAAGCTAACATTAGTCCCATTACCGATGTTTGAGCTAAATACGCAGTTAAATAAGCTACAAAGTTTTTCTGTTGGAAAGCGAATTTGACGCTTTTGAGATAGGATTCTTTAATTTTAGTGTCAATTGGAGGCTTAAAAGTGCGTTCAATCATATCCTTACTTTCCTTCATCCCATATATCATAAGTAGAACAGCAATGAAGCAAAAAATCGTAGTCAAAGCGCCAACAGTGATGTATGAGGGGATATTTGTCCCTGGTGCGTTAGTAGTAATTAATAGTGTTGGCAATAATACTCCTAAACTTAAACCAATAAGAGAAAAAAGAATTTGGATTCCACCTACTTTGGTCCTTTCCTTTTGAGAGCGATATTTATCGGGGAATAAAGCTTGCCAATTTATTATCATGAACGAGAAAAAAGTGTCTAATAAGCAGAGGGTAACCAGCAACCACAGAAACGAGGATAAATCAAATCCTACTGGAGGGATAAATATTAAAAAGAAAATTAACGAGCAAGGTATTGATGCCAGTAGAAACCATGTAAATCGCTTTCCACGGCGCTTCATAAAGCCAATGTTTAAATCTGAAATTCGGCCAGCGATAGGATCGTTTACCATGTTCCATACGCCGTAAATAACTACTGCAATCGTGATATATATAATGGGAAGAAAGACCTCCGTCTCATAGAATTTGAAAACCATATAACTTAATGTAGTAGCGAGAAAATCGTCAAAAAAACTTCCAAGCGAGTAAGATGTATGAGTAAGCGTTGAATTACTTATCGTATCAGTTATTTCTTTATCAGACATAATAAAATAGTTTTATACTAATTGTAGTTACGATTATTCGATGTCTATCCTTATAATTATTTTTAAAATAATCTTGTTTCTCAATGTTAGGATATAATCGTAGTCTCTGTAATTGCATATTTCGTAAGTGCATTTTCGTCTAGTTCTACACCCCATCCCGGGCCTTCAGGCAATTGTGCTTCGCCACCACTATAATCGATTGGCTTTTTTAATAAATCGTGCTCCATCATTTCTTGCCCAAATAACTCGTTTGCGTGATTAATAGAATAAAATCTGGCAGCGTGTAAGTGTAATTGCATCGCTGACGATATCCCTAAAGGTTGGTTGTGTAAAACTATTCCAAGACCTCTCATACGAGCGTAATCCATCGCCATAAGCGCTTTAGTGATTCCTCCTGGGCGCTCTGAGTTAATTCCTAACACTTCTACGCCCCCAAGTTCTGCCAGACTAATAAAATCCTTTATACTGAAGAATCCCTCGTGAGCCATCAAAGGAGTGTTGACTCGCTTTTGGACATACTTCATTCCAAGGTAATCGTCCGCTCTAACTGGTTGTTCTGCAAAGTCAATATTAAATGGTTCAATTGCCTTAATAGCCTTTACTGCCTCTGAAGGAGTGTAAGCTTGATTGTAGTCGACTCGCAGTCTGATCTTACTTCTAAAAGTATTTCTAATTGTAGTACAAATTTCTCTGTCTTGTTCGATACTGTTTCCAAGCTTCAATCTAAATGTTCGAAAACCTCGTTTATAGTAACTTCTTACGAGCCCTTTCATGAGCATTGGGGAACCAAGGGGTATAAGCGCTGCCATAGGAATTTTTTCGACGTTCCTTCCTCCAATTAAAGCGCACACGGGTAAATTCGAGATTTTGCCCATTAAATCGTAGCAAGCCATATCTATCAATCCTTTGGCTATAAAGTTCAACGCAACATTATTGTCCATTCTTTGGTTAATTCTTTGAATGTTAAACGGATTTTCTCCTATTACATACTTAAACAGTTCTTTTTCAATCAAATGTATTATTTGATATGGACTAACTCCACTTTCAGGTAACCACACGAAAGCTTCTCCCATTCCAACGAATCCATTATCACTAACTAATTTAATAATGACTGAATCTCCCCCCAACCACTCTTCTTCGGCAGGGATCGCCATACCTAACCCTCCCGTGCCTTCTCCCATCGCTTTCCTTACTGGTTCGGTGAACGGAATGTGCACATGCGTTAATTCTATTTTTTTAATTGTGTTTTTCATTTCTCTCATAATTGATTAATTATAAGATATGCTTAATGTCCTATGAACTCACTAATCTTTAATCGAGTAATATAATTTTCTCTACTTCTGAAGTTAAAGATCTCGATTGACGAGAAGAAATTAAAATCTATAGCAACATAATATATTACTATGCTGTTTTTGAAGGAAGAGCAAATAGGCTTAAATTAAAAAAAGTATCTTTTTTTCCTATAATCATTAAGAAATAATATCAGATTAGTACTATTTGCGAAACTCCTTTCTTTTGAGAATGGATAAAAACTCTTCTGTATCTGGGAAAACGTACGATATATTTTCTCCTTGATCTTCCACTATTACTTCCTTTACAAATGATTTTTGCTTAACCTTGGTGTTTAAATCGTTTAGAATCATAAATATAGAATTACGGATTATTCTGAAAAAAGGGTATATCATGGGGATATTCTTTCAAGCAATCCTTCACTAAATCGCAGGTAGTATACTTTTTTTACATTTACTTCTTTATACTAAATATTCAGGTAAAAATTGATAGAATGCGAAATATGAACGAAAAAATTGTATATTTAGATTCTAAAACATTAGAAAACTTTATGGTAGATGCACTAATTGCGCTTGAAATACCTCCTAAAGACGCTAAAATCGTTGCTGAGATATTAATCACCTCGGATTTAAGAGGGATAACCTCACATGGAATCCAGAGATTCAAGATGTACTACGATCGAATAAAAGAAGGAATTATTGAAAAAACAGTAGAAATCAATGTTATCAAAGATGGTTCTACTACTGCACTATGGGACGGAAACAATGGATTGGGTCATGTGATTGGCTATAAAGCCATGAAAACGGCTATTGAAAAAGCAAAAACATATGGAATGGGGGCAGTCGCTGTTAGAAATTCTACCCACTTCGGTATCGCTGGCTATTATTCACTAATGGCTATTGAAGAGGGAATGATTGGTTTGGTCACTACTAACGCTAGACCTTCAATACCTCCCACATTTGGAGCCGAACCTATGTTAGGTACTAATCCTCTCACTTTTGGTGCTCCGACAGACGAAGATTTCCCATTCTTACTAGATTGTGCTACATCGATCGTACAAAGAGGTAAAGTTGAAGTTTATAGTAGGATCAACAAGCCATTACCAGAAGGAGTGGTTATAAACGACCAAGGTAAATTAATTACCGATCCTAATGAGATTCTAGCATTAATGCTAGAAAGGAAGGCATCGTTACTTCCTTTAGGTGGTTTTGGGGAAGAAACTGCTGGTTACAAGGGATATGGCTATGCTACTATTGTGGAGATCCTTTCAGCGGCGTTATCGAACGGTACAACTCTGAGAGACACATTAGGTATAGTAGAAAATGGACAAAAACGCCTAAAAGTCGGACATTTTTTCTTAGCCATGAATATAGAAGGCTTTCTCCCCATGGACGAGTTCAAGAGCGCTGCAGGCAATATTATGAGAGGACTAAGAAGTGCTCGTAAAGTTCCAGGCGAGAATCGAATCTATACCGCGGGTGAGAAAGAATTCGAAGTTAGCAAAAGAATTTCAAAAGTAGGAGTCCCATTAAACGAAAGTTTGCAAAACGATATTTTAATAATTAAAGAGGAGCTTGGATTAGATACTTACAAGTTCCCTTTTTCTTAACTCAACTGAACATTATCCCATCCTTTCGACCTTCATAGGGTTCAGAATGGATGATAATTTGCTCAAAACCTTTAAATTCCGGTGAAGATCTAAGTGAAAGTTCTAATTTGGTAATAAAGTCATGTATTTCAGATATGTTTATATCTCCATCAAAAAACGCGTGAAATTCTAGAATAGAATGCTCCAATGTTTTCCAACACTCTAATCCGTGGAATCCTTTAACTAATTCGTAGTTTTCCAATACTTTCTTTAAAGAATTGTTAAAATTCTCCATTTCTTCGGTATCAAAACACTCATATTTGATACTATCTTCGGGATAAATTTCTTTCTTTTCGCTAGCTTCAATATGAGAAATGATCCTATTTAAAAAGGGGGCTTCCTCCTTGAGTTCGTTTTCAAATTGAGAACTTATTTTATGAGCTTCGTATAAGCTCAATCTATTGTCAACAATTAAATTAAAAGAAAGGTATGTTTCCTCTGTTATCGAATATAAGTTAATATTTTCAATCTTTACTATATCTCCAAAATCTGCTTGTTTAGAAGAAATAAGGTTATATACCTGACTTCCTAATGAAGACTCGCTACTTAAGGGATTCATTTGTATTATACATTCAACATCGTAATTTGGAAATCTCTCGTTGCTTATCATTCTTATTGATTTTATTATTCTGTTAGCGTGAACAATCGATATATGATCCTCTACTGAGATGGTTACTTCTAAGACTAGCGTATTCCCCC
The DNA here is from genome assembly GCA_019058515.1 of Promethearchaeota archaeon. Next base: position 21,888 of record JAHPYY010000209.1, on the reverse strand, counting down.
ATGCTCGTATTTTAATGTTTTGAATGCCATTTACATGCTCCAACTCAAATATCTGAAACCTAATCTCTTCAAGGATTAGGGAACTAACGGGATTAGTATCAGAAAGCTCCTTTATTCCACTATTGGTTAATCTAATTGAGGCAATAATTATCCAAATTGAAAGGATTATACTGAAAATAGGATCGAAAAATAATAAATTAAATAAAGCAAAAATTAAGCTAATAAATACCATAACTGCTCTCAAAGAATCTTGAAAAAGATTAAGCCCCTGAATTTTCAGAGTTAAACTCTTTTTTTTGTTTCCCTGCCAAATTAGAATTCTTGAAAAAATTAGGTTCACTAGAAAAGATATTATTAGCAATATTAATCCTAATCCAGGATTAACAATTTCAAATACTCCTTCAATCAATATTATAATAGAATTGTAGATTAACAAAACATAAATTGTAGATAAAATAATTCCTTGAATAATAGCGCTGATTGAATCGAGCTTAGAATGACCGTACATATGTTTCAAATCGGGAGGTTTTTCGCTCTTATAAACAAAATAAAGCGTTATCATTACGAAAAATAAGTCTACTACGGTATCAATCGTTTCAGAGAGAAAGCTCACACTCCTGGTGATTAACACTCCTACTATTTTAAGAGTTGACTGAAAAAGGATTATTAATAGAGAAGCTAATCCCAATCTAACCTTACTATTCACGGCAACCAGACACAATATTGATTAAAAAACTAAAATCTAATTCAAAATATAAATCTTTACAGTGAATATAACTAAAAAAGAAAAGTTAAAATGAATAATAATTAAGTTTGAGTTAAATCTAAGTAAACATCAGTTAATGGATAAGACACGCAAGGATGGATGAAACCAAAGTCTTTGTCCATTTCCCTTATCGTTACATCTGGAGGAACAAATACTTTTCCTTCAACTATTCTCGTGCGACATAACGCGCATTGGCCTGAACGACATCCACTATCTATATCGTGCTCTAAACCAAGATTTCGCTCTATACTGTTAAGAAGTGGTTCAGTACAAGGAACTTCAAATCGTTCTTGTACTTTTTGTCCAGCCCTATAAAAGTTAATCGTTAAATTGACTGTTTCTGTGGAAGTAATATTATCAGGCCATCCTATTATTTTGGTAACATCGTCTGGTACTCCATAAGCCTCGAAAAACATTCTATGTTGTTTTACACCCAGGTTTTTCAATTCAGGTTCGATAAAGTTGTACATTTCCCTACTCCCTACGATATAAAAGTATTTTTTATCGACCGATTCTACGAACTTAGAAATTTTATCGCTTGTAATGAATCCACACTCTCCCGTCCATTCTGGACCTGCCTCGGAGAGAATGAAATTCACCGTTATATTAGTCCTTCGTCGTGCAATATCCTCCAATTCTTCTCTAAACAATACATCTTTTTCTGTTACACATCCAAATATTAGCGTAATTTTGTGTGGCAAAGCTAATTCTGAAAAATATCGTAGCATTGACATAAATGGCGTAACTCCACAACCCCCAGCTATAAATACAAGGTTGTTTCCGTGGAAAAGAGGATTGTAGTACAATTCACCTAAAGGCTCCGTTGTTTCGAAGATATCGCCGACTTTCACCTCGTTAAATAAGTAGGGACTAACAAATCCTCCTTCCTTTTTCCTCACTCCTAATTCATAGTATCCCAACTGATTAGGAGAAGAAACTATCGAATAAGGTCTAAGCGTTCGTACTCCATTGATTTCTACCGCTAAACCAATGTACTGACCAGCGCGAAATGGAGCCAAGGGCTTTCGTGGTTTTGCCGAAATAAGACGATAAAGTTTTGTGTCGTAGGATAAGTCAACAATGTCAGTGACTCTTAAAGTTTGCTTTCCGGGGTGGATTCTATCGCATAGATTTTCCAATCCATCGAAATATACCGGAACTTCTTGTACTTCTTCTCGCATTTTTTTTAATTTCTCAGCTTTTTGATACTTCTTAATATCATCCATCATATCGTTCATTTTTATTAAACCTCCTTGTTAAGATAATTTAAACACATACCTGCGGCAATTCGTCCGCTGTTAATACATGGAGAAAACCCACCTCCTATATTTACCCACGCTCCGGCTAAAAATAATCCCGGAATTGCGCCCTTAGAATTCAACCGAAATCTAGGACTATTGATAACATCTTGGACATAACCATATATGGCACCATCCATGTTCTTGGAATATCTGTAATAGGTTAAAGGGGTTGCAGCTTCTGCGACCTCAATGTAATCGCGCAAGTTTGGACATATTGTTTTTTCCACCATCGAAATCATACCATCCGCTATTTTATCTTTTATTTTGAAGTAATTATCGGGAGATACGGAGTGCCATAATTTTCCATACTGTAAAGTGGTTAATACGAGGGATGTCGTTCCAGAAGGAGATATACCCTCGTAGGCGTTGTTATAACACGCTGCAACCAAAAACTCGGGTGATTCAAGTCTCATGAATTGTTGATAGGCTTCGTCAACATTATCCCCTTTATTAATAAAAATTTCGTGTTCTTTCATTCCCAACTCCTTGGGAGACGCGTTTAAACCAATATAAACCGAAAATCCTGATGGTCCTATTTCCGATGCGTGTATCTTTTTCATGTAGTTATCGCTTACTTCTTCAAGAGGTAACATTTTCATGGTGGTACAAATTGGGTTAACATTTGAAATTACTCCCTTACATTTGTAGGTTTCACCATTTAACAATTGAACGCCAACTACTTTTCCGTCTTCGACAAGAATACGATTTACCGTAGCGTTATACTTTACTTCTCCTCCCATTTCTTCGAAACATTTTACTAATCCACTCGTCATAGCGTGACTACGACCTACTGGGAAAGCTGCTCCCTCTGTAAGATAGGAAATTATTATTAATACGAACATTAACGCGTTCAATTTAGATGGAGGTAACCCAGCGTAGCCCCATAGTTGAGCAAGAACCGCAATTAGCCTTTTATTCTTGATAAATTTATCAAAAAGTTCTTGGGTTGTTAATCCCGATACGCGAGCTAACCATGGATGTTCTTTCAGTATTTCTGCTGGGGTTGCTTTACCTTGAGTGGATTGAACATATCTCATCCCCTGTTGTACCTTATAAGCTACATCCATGAATTCTTCTATTCCTTTTTTTTCTTCGGGAAATAATTCAACTAGCTTATTGGTGTAGTTTTCAACACCCATAGGCATAGTCACATCATATCCATCTAAAAACACGCTGCGATATATCTCCTTAATATTTTTAAATTGCACTTTATTTGGAACTAATCCAATTTTCTCGAAGAAACGACGGAGTCCTCCTTTCACTTCCTCAGTTCCGTAATTACTTAATTCATGTAACGCTCCCTCGAACTCAAATCTTCCTCGAACGAAAGATGTGGCAAAACCTCCCGGCACATTATGTTTTTCTAATAACAGTACATCTTCTCCCGCTAACGTTGCTTGACAAGCAGCGCCTAGACCCCCTAATCCCGCTCCGATCACGATAATATTATGCTTCGAAACGACCTGACCCTCATTAATACTTTGTTGAGCCATCATTTTCATGTTTAACTTATTTTCTTAACTGAAATTATAATTCTAAAATATAATTTACTGCGGAAAAGATAAAGTTTTTTTACACAAGTATGTCTGTAAAAACACTTAATTAACGTAACCAATTTAATTTTGTAAAGATTGGTCTCTTAAAGTAATTTGAATCACTAATATTAAAGTAACTTAAGGTGTCTCTACATGGAATACTGCCTCGTAAGGAACGAAAACTCAGAAATTAACCAACATCTATTAAATAACCTTTACAAAAGAGAAATTAAGGTAGTAAATAATACTTTCGCTAAGCTTCAATTAGTTTTATGGAATTTGATAAATAAGCTCCCATACAGGAAGTTATTTAAAGGCTTCTTAAAGAGATGTAGTTACTGTAAAAGAACATATTCTGAGATTGTGTTAGATTATTACATAACAAGGAAACTTAAGTGTAAAAAATGCGGGTTGAAAGTTAAACTTTACAACTCGCTTGTTTCTATCGTTATGAACCTCGTTGAAAGTACGTTAAAAATGGAGAAAAATTCCTTCAGAACAATTTTCAAGGAAAGTCCTTCCTTAAGAAAGCTAGTATTATCTTATATGGAAGGAATTGGTCTATTTGGCTTAAATGTCCCACAACCACCTGGTGGGCCAATTATTACTATTTTCTCACTTACGCACATGTGTAATCTAAGATGTAAGCATTGTTACATAGATCCTGCAAGCCAAGTGAGTGAAATGAGCTATTCTGAGGTTTGCAGCGTAATTGACCAATTATATGAAGCCAAAAATTTCGTACTGGGATTTTCTGGCGGAGAAGCGCTGCTTAGAAAGGATATTTTCGATATAATCAGGTACGCTTCAAGCAGGCATATGAATACGGCGCTTGCGTCAAATGGTACACTAATAACTTCAGAAATCGCTATAAAGTTAAAAAAATCTGGACTTGGGATGATCCAGATAAGTATCGATGGATTAGAAGATGTTCACGATGATATTCGAGGTTTAGGTATGTTTAGAAAGGCTACACGAGGGATTAGAAATTGTATCAACGCTGGATTGTATGTAAGTTTAGATGTGGTAGTCACTAAGTTAAATGTCCATCAGTTTTTAGATGTCGTGGAACTCGCCAAATCGCTTGGTATTCAAAAGTTCGAAGTCCTTGATTTTGTTCCTTGCGATCATGCCGATAATTTAAAGAAAGCCGTACTCAATCCGTTGGAAATGGAGTATTTTGCCACACTGGTATGCGATGTTTGGAAAAAGCTAATTGATGACAACTATCCTATGTCTTTATCGTATAAGAATCCCATATTTTCTCGTATAGTTGCGCAACGGTTTCGAAATGTTCAAGTCATCCCAATGTTTAAAGGTATTTTCCCTAGAGAAGCATTAAAGTTCTTTAACTTTTCTAATCGTTTATCCAAAGGGGTATTTAACGAACAAACTCCATTTGGACCCTTTATAACAGGTTGTGAACCTGGTATCTATATAAATCACATCAAGCCTAACGGTGAGGTTACTCCATGTCCCCTTAACCCTGCAGTAATAGGAAATGTGAGAAAAAATCACATTAGGGATATTTGGAGATATAGCCCCGTTTTGAACACATACCGAAAATTACAATTCGAGAAGTCGTGTGGAAACTGCTTTTATAAGACAATCTGCGGCGGATGTAGAGCAAAAGTATTTATACATAAGGGAAATTATACAGCTTCGGATCCGGGTTGCATCTTGAATTGTAAATCAAAAAAAGACTACAAACAATTTATATACTAATTAGTACTTGGCGGGAGAAGCGTAGCAATAATCGCAATTGTGCTTACATCTGAAAATTCCATCGTAACCTCCGATATCTTTTGATTTGTAGCAACCGCATGATTCTCTTTGACCCTTGTCTCGTTTCTTAGGGATAGGTTCTCCAACTATTTTTTCAATCTTATTCGCATCGATGCAATGAGCTTGCTTAATTCCTTTTATCTCGAGTAAATCAGGTTGGCAACAAGCGAATAATTGAATATCATTTTCTTTACATATATTCAAAATATGATTAAGTATTTGCTTTTTCTTTTCAAAAGAGATGTCAATTGGAATTCGACCTCGTTTACCCATGCGTTTTTGAACTTTGAAATATAATGTGGCAAACGAAAATGTCATTTCCTTCAATCCCAATGACGAAATCTGCTCAATTATATATTCAAATTTACTCAAGTTGCTTTTTACTTGATCTGAACCCTTATTTTTATACAGAATAATTGGATCAAAGCGATAGTTCATAGCTAAGAGGCCAAACTCTTTAACTAGCCAATCAACCTGCTTAAATCTATCCTCTAACGATATTTTGATGTTATTCTCAAGTTCAGAGGGGGAATTAATCGTGAATTGAAATATGTGACCCTTGAAACTCTTAAGAAGCTTTTTGTTTTCTTGGTACTTATCAATCCATACCTTAAAATTCTTGGACCACCACACAAAACATTTCACATCCTCAGGTTTTAGAGAAACCCGAGAGACTTGAGTTTTGTTAAAGGGATTGACTACATCCGCATACCCTTCTCGAATTCTCTCTATAACCCAATCCATCAAAAACGCGGGAATATCCGTCCTTCTTGAGCAAGAGATAATAGGAGATTTTATTAAATTCATCGAGGATGAGGAAATGAAAGTAACTAACAAATAATGGGAGTATACTTACTAAATTACAACAAAGATATTAATAATTTGGTTTATGAAAGATTTCCATAATGTTATAACTTATTAGCATACCTTTGAAATATTATAAGGAATAAAACTCTTTATATCTAAGGTGAGATAAAATGATTTTTGAAAGGATTAAATCAGAAGGGTTAGCCCACCTTTCTTACTTCGTTGCGTCAGAAAACGAAGCGTTTGTTGTGGATCCAAGAAGAGATTGCGATGTTTACATTGAATTAGCGTATAAATCAGACGCTACTATTAAATACATTTTCGAAACGCACAGAAACGAAGATTACTTAATAGGTTCTGTTGAATTAGCTCAAGACGGGAACGCCCAAATTTATCACGGTTCCGGATTAGACTATAAGTTTGGGAATGTTGTTGAAGATGATCAAGAATTCACTATTGGAACATTGAAAGTTAAAGCACTACATACTCCGGGTCATACCGAATATTGTATGTCGTATGTGCTATATGATCTCGAGTCGGGAGAAAATCCCGTTATGGTTTTCACGGGAGACGCGCTTTTTGTAGGAGATGTAGGGCGTACGGATTTCGGTGGTCCTGACAAATACGAGTTATACTCTTCAAATCTCTACTCCTCTATTTTTGAGAAATTATTGCCTTTAGGTGACCAAGTTATTTTATGCCCAGCTCATGGTTCAGGTTCCGTTTGTGGGGCTTCGATTAGCTCTCGAGAGATCAGTACATTAGGATTGGAGCGTTTACAAAATCCGGTATTACAATTGAGAGAGCGGGATACGTTTGTAAAATATAAAGTGAATGAATACCAGTTTTATTCTCCCTACTTTAAACTCATGGAGAAATACAATGTAGAAGGACCGCCTCTATTAAAAACGCGATCTAAACCCAAACCAATGCTACCTATGGAATTTCAAAAAGAAATCGAAGACGGGGCTCTTGTTGTAGATACTCGAGATCCTGCTCCTTTTGGAGGTGCCTTTATCAAGGGTTCCTATAATATTTTACTAGAAGGGATTCCTGCCTTTGCGGGATTAGTGCTACCATACGACAAAGATATTTTACTGATTGTTAGCGACTACGAATCGTTGGAACTTGCTGATACCTACTTCTTAAGAATGGGATACGATCGAATAAAAGGATATCTCGTCGGAGGGATTGTAGCATGGTATAGCGCAGGACTTCCCACTGGAAGCATACCTCTTTACACAGCTAGGGACTTGAAAGAAATCATAGATAAAGGAGAAGAGGTAGTTGTTTTAGATGTCCGAGACAAAAACGAGTTAAAAAAAGGATACATAGAAGATTCTATTCACATCCATTTAGGAGATTTGGAGAAAAATCTAGATAAATTACCAAAAGATAAACCGATATGTACATTATGCGGCAATGGGACTAGAGCCAGCATGGCCGCTAGCTTACTTCGCAAACACGGTTTTATTGAAGTTTATAGCGTTTTAGGTAGCATGAAAGCGTGGAATAAAGCGGGGTATCCGGTCAAGAAGTAAAATTGGGATTTTATATATTCCATATTTTTTTAATATTATTTCTGTTAAAAAAATATAATACTTGTATTTGAAAATGAGTGAAACCTAAATATGACGATTATTGATGAAACCTCTTTTATTGTATTTACTACTTCTGTGGCTTTTTATGTAATAATTATTTCCATCAGTTTTAGGCGAAAAATTCCAACAAAACAAAATCTCCTAAGAGAAATCTATTATGATTGGGTTGAAAACCGATTAAAAGGCGAAAATCTCCTTTATCCTCTTCATGCTCTTAGAAATTTTATGATGGGTAATTCTACTTTTATAAGCGCGTTTTTTATATTACTTGGGATTTTAGTTGGATTCTATAGCAGTGGATTATTTAGTAACGAACCGTTTTTTGGTAATACCATTATTACTGTTGGCTTAATGCAAATCACTGTAAATATAGTCGTGATCGTGTTCATTATTTTTAACTTCACGCTTTCAATTCGCTCTATTACCCGATTATCACTCCTTATTAGTGGAAATCCCCAAAACTACACGATGGGAGAATATAAGGGTATTGAAATCACCAGAAAATCCTTCTTATCAGCAAAAAACCATTGGATGATTGCAATTAGGTCACTATTCTATCTTATTTCGACGCTTCTATGGTTCGTGAACGCGATATTTTTCATTATAGCAAGTATTTTAATTACACTTTATTTAGTGGCGTTTCACGATATCAAATTATTTTAAATCTAATTAAAATAGTTTTATCTAAATTCTTTTTAATAATTTAGTTATAATTCTATTATGTCACGACAGAATATTTTGTCTGGTTCTCCTTTTGAAGACCAAATTGGATTTTCAAGAGCCGTTAGACTTGATAACATAATTTCTATCTCAGGTACTGCCCCTATAGCGGCTGATGGTTCTACAGTTTATCCAAGCGATATGTATAAGCAAACTAAATATTGTTTGGAAATAATACAACAAGCTATTGAATCAGCTGGAGGGAAATTATCCAATGTTATAAGAACAAGGATATTACTCACTGATATTTCTAAGTGGAAGGACGCTGCTAAGGCTCACGGTGAAGTATTTTCAAACATAAAACCTGCAACTACATTTGTTGAGGTAAGCCGCTTTATTGAATCAGATTGGCTTGTAGAAGTGGAAGCAGATTGTGTTATTTAAAGGATTTAACCCGCTTTATCTGGTGAAGCAATACAGAAAGCGATTTATTACAGGATTATCCGCATGGACTATGACTGGGAGATATGATTACATTTTAATTGCGTTAGATCCTAAAGATCTTCCAAAGTCTTAATTATCAATTGACAAAATCGATTTCGATCTGGTAACAAGGGAGTGCAAAATCCTCCTTGCCACATTAATCGATTTGAACTCATGATTCATAATCAATCAGTTGAGTAAAAAAATCCTCTCCCAAGATCTTCTTTTGCAAAGAAACCTATTGATTTTTCATTGATTACAATTTCTAATGTATCTATCCTATTCATTATTCCCTTTATCTTTACCTTGTTTAATCTTTGGAGTATTTCACACTCAATCTTGACTATCCCTTGTTTAAAATCAAATTTCTTTATAAGTACGCCGTTGATTCCAAACACAAACTCGTTTTTTATATCAATATATAAATCTCCAAAATGTTTGTGTACATAAGCTGTAATAGTCGACGCTGTACCAACACCCCAGTCAAACATAATTAGCCCAGGAGTTTGTTTATCTTTTCCTGGGTGTCCGTAATTTTCTAAAACACAGCCCTCATCAATTCCGTCGTAAGTGTCTATTTTTCTAAAATTTCCGGGGCTAATGGTCAAATTTTCTTCAATCAGTTGTAGAACCCAACTTGCCCTTAATGCTGCGATGCCTCTTTCAAAATATTCCCAATTCCCAGTTATCATGTAGTAATCCAAGTAAGTTCTCACAAATAACGCCTGTCTAGCATCATTCAATTCAGCATCGATATTTTGGCACCCAAACCCCCCAAAGGTGTTTATGCTAATGTAAGGCATATCCCATACCTGTTGAAAAAGCGATAAAATTGATAAAATTCTCTCACCAATGTCAAGGTAAATGTTGTTATTTGTTATTTTATATAATTCCTTATAGCTTTCTGCGCACCAATAGATACTTAAGTTATTTATAACATTATTTTCAGTGTAATTATCGTATTGAGCGAAGAGAGGATGCGTACATGAGTAAAGCGCTTCGAAATCAATCCACTTATTAGTAGAAACAATCTCAAGTTCCAAATAATTTACCAATTTTTCACATATCTTTAAAACGCCCTCATCCTTGGTACAATTATAATATTCTAATAAAAACATTAAGGGAGCGCCAGAATTTGCAGTGTTTGTCATGTCCTTATCGATTATTGGTGTGTCAGGAGCAATTTCTTCAAAATATATTAAAGTGGGCAATTCTCCGTTTGTGGACTGGATCTCCTTCATTAATAGTATTAGCTCTTTACTCAGATCAATTATTTTTTTTCGATATTCACTAAAGTCTTGAGAATATTTCAACAACCAAAACATTGCCAAACTTATATCGACGAGGTTATATCGGGAGCTGTAAAAAAAAGCCTTTACACCATTTATATAATTCACCTGCGGAGAATTGCATTCAGATGGAAGTATAACGCTTGGAAATAATCCTCGCTGTCTTGGAAGGTTAAGAGCTGTATTAATTATCCTACTTGCTTTTTCTAATAAAATTGTATCATTCCAAAGATTTCCATAATACTTTAATCCATAAGCCGTCCGAATGTTTAAGTACCATGCATTGTTCCATATTTCAGCTATCCTTTGAGCTGACAAGTTTTGCGTTTTAAAATTTGAAAGTTCCTCTTGCTTAATGTATTTAATCGGTGTTTTTTTTCCTCCTGTCCAGGTTCTTTGAAAAATTCCTCCGCAATCAGAATCGTTAATTTGAAAATCGCCCCATAATTGGTGTCTTTTGAAAATTGCTGCGTATCCTTCTTTAACGTTATCTTCGAATGGAATGATTTGAGGTTCAATAGAACCATAAAAATGTTTCCTTCCGTATTTCTCCCAGAAAAATCGATTAACCCATTTAAGCACATCCGATACATCTCGATTAATGAATAGAATTATGTAAAACCTTAATGTTAGATCACTGTTTTCTTTGATGTGAAGCGAGCGAATAGGATTATGTTTAAAGAAGGTGTGTTTATAAGGTTTGTATTTTCCATATCCATACGACATTTCTGGATTCGAATTAGGATCCTTATTATTTAAATTGTAATCCAAAAAGTTTTGAAACGGACGGTTTTGTCCGAGAGTCTTTAAGTCGGGAATAAATACGATAGTTATCTTATCTTTACTGTAAATCAATGCAGGAGAACGATATACATGATCTCCAATCACCAAACCTTCCTCAGGTCTTAAATGAGGAGTCCATGTGAAATCAGGATTCTTTCCCAGAAGTATTTGGTATCTGATGGCGATTTTTGATAACTCTAACTCTCTTCTATTAAAAAATTTGTACCTCGTATGTAGAATATTATCTTCTTCCAAACAATAATCTAAATTTAGGTCAAAATCATCGTCTGTTAACATAAAGTATAGCTTTTTTTTTGTTCGCTTTTTATAGTAGTATTTTTTCGAAAACCGTTTCAATTTTGTCTCTAAAACCAAAGTGCTTAGATTATTAATGTTTTTCAAGCAGGAAATCCAAGTTCCATCTACCTTGGCTTGAATTATTTCTTCTAAATAGTTGTCTCTTTCTCTAACAATAACTCGTGTGAGTTCTCGTTTTAAAATATAATCGCTCATTGCTAATTCTGATTTATAGGAATTCTGAAATTAAGTAAATTACGATTTAGATTTAAAGAATGTTACCATCAAGGTTTAAAGTGTTCAAATTTTTCTTCACCTATGATTCCTTCTATTGAATGGACTGCTGATAACAAAGTCAAAATGATAGATCAAACAGTCCTCCCTCATGAATTAATCTTTTTAGAGTTTTCTGATTATCGAGAAGTTGCTAACTCTATTAAAGTAATGAATATCCGCGGAGCACCCGCGATCGGAGTCGCAGCAGCTATGGGGATGGCATTAGCTACGCTAGAATTTAAGAATCTTGAAAAAGTCGAGTTTCTTGAAAAAATGCAAGAAGCTGCGGATGTTATTAGAAGTACAAGACCTACGGCGTCAAATCTATTTTGGGCAGTAAATAGGATATGGAATTTAATAGAGTCTCAAAAAGTATCTCCTCAAGAGATAACCGAATTAGTAGTTTCTGAAGCGAAAAAGATGGCTCAAGAAGATATCGATGTAAATAAGAACATGGGAAAACACGGCGCAAAATTAATAGAGGATGGAGATACAATTTTAACGCATTGTAACGCAGGATCCTTAGCAACAGTTCAATATGGAACAGCTTTAGCTCCAATAAGAAGCGCAATAGATCAAGGAAAAAAAATTTCTGTAATCGCTGATGAGACTAGACCTAGATTACAAGGAGCGAGATTGACAGCGTACGAACTTCATTACGATAAAATACCTGTTAAGGTCATTTCTGATACTTCATCAGGTTTAATGATGATGTTAGGTAAAATCAATAAAGTTTTCGTAGGAACAGACAGAGTAACTTCTGACGCAGTTTTTAATAAAATTGGAACTTACTTAGTAGCTTTAGCAGCTAAAGAAAACAAGATACCGTTTTATGTAGTAGCGCCAACTTCCACTCTCTCTCTTAGAGATACCATCGACGATGTTACTATTGAACAGAGAGATAGTACGGAGGTTTCTCATGTGTTAGGACAGTTAAAGATAGTACCAGAAGGTGTCGAGTGTTTGAATTACGCGTTTGATATAACTCCGTTTCACTTGGTAACGGGTATTATTACTGAGCATGGCGTATTTACTCCTGATGACTTATTGAGCAAGTATAAACATTAACAGGCTTTTTCTTTATCAATTTTATTTCTCATTTCGAAATCTTTCAATACATAAGAGTTTATACTAATAATTTCAATCCAATAGATTTATATAAGATTATATTCTTATATCTTTTGAAAGGTAAAAATGGCTCCTGCTAAAAGCCCTGGATTTTTGTCTTTTGGTTGCGTAGGTAACTACGCGTTATATCACCCTCCTTACCCTTTTGTCTTTTTGACCGTGTATTGCGGTCTTTTTAGCAGGGGTCGCACTTTTAAAATTCCACTATAGACACTTCAATTCAATATGTTAAAAATATCTGGGTTTATATTTGTAGATTTTAATAAACCTTAAGATATGCAAAGTAAAGCCACTAGCTCATCTGAATCGTTAGAGCATCTCCTCATAAAAGAATTCTTGTTTTTAAATTTACCTTCAGAGAACGAAATCGAGGAAATTTCTTTAGAAAAACGAGTAAGCGACCAAATTATAGATGTCTATGTTAAATTAAAAAACAAGAAGGAAATTGCGGTCGAAATCCAACACTCAAAAATATCTAAACAGAACTTAATCGAGCGTACAAGAAAGTATAATTCCAAGGGTCTTTATGTGTTATGGATTCTAAATGGAGGTGGAGTATACGGGCGCTCTCCAAGAATTGTTGACGGAGTCCCAATTACAAGTTCAGAAAAAGAACTCCATAGACTTTATGGAGGCAGAGTGTATTATCTAAACGCTACTTCAAACGGTATAACTTCAGCGCTTTACAGCTTACATTTTGCTGATTACTACGATAAAAAATATTACAAGGGTCAAGTAAAGTACTACAAGCGCTCGAAAACTAAAAAAAGCTTGGTTTATGCAGAAATTCCATCCAAAAGGCTCAAATTGTTCAGGAATAGTAGATTAAAATTATGCCAATTCGAAGACCATAACCTGAAATACAAATGCGTGTACGATATATTAAACTTTTGCAAGTTAGTTAGATCTTTTAATAACTCTGAACAAACTGTAAAACTATTTAAATCTCGGCAAGAAATCCCAATTGGATTAATAATCGAAAAATTTCAACGAACTTACGGCAAATATCTGATCTTTGATTGCCTTAGACATCTAAAACTGCTTGGAGCCAAAGAAATTAAATATGTGCTAGAGAGAGAATTATGGATAGAAAAAGAAATTAATCTAAACTTTAATTTAGACGAGGTATAAGTAATGTTTATTTCTCTTTAATCACATCTTAGATTATTAATTATAATTGTAATTTGCGTATTATGTCACCGTTCAAAGTGTCAAATATTCAGTTCTCTTACAAGCCAATTGAGAATTTTGACGATTTTGCTACAAATGTTAAATCTTTAGTAGATCAAGCTGTTGATTCGGATTTTATCGTGTTTCCTGAAACATTTACAATGGAATTGCATTATATAACTCCAAATAACGATTTAAATACGATTTATATGTTTACTGAAGACTATATCCAATTATTCGATGAATTAGCTAAGGATAATCAGAAATATATAATTGCAGGTTCTCACCTTACAAAAGAAAACGATAAACTCTATAATAGATGCACTATCTTCTGTCCAGATGGAACTCGTTGGATTCACGACAAAACACATTTGTTTCCATTAGAAGCAGGATTTGTAACTCCAGGGGACAAGTTTGAGGTTTTCAAAACCGACAAAGTCACTTTTGCTGTAGCTACTTGCTATGAAATGGAATTTCCGGAGGTGACGCGAATGCTAACGCTCAAAGGGGCTGAAATAATTTTCTCACCATCCTACACCGTTGGAGAACACGGGTTTTGGAGAGTTAGGTACTGTTGTCAGGCACGGGCTATAGAGAACCAGATATATGTGGCTCACTCGTGCTTGGTAGGCACACCCTTGCTCCAAGCTATGTCTGGATGGGGCAAGTCATCTATCTTGAGCCCATGCGAACCTCCATGGCCAAAAAATGGTGTTTTAGCAGAAGCTCAGGTTAACCAAGAAATGGTTATATCCGCCGAATTGGATCTTAAACTTCTACAAAAAAAAAGAAAAAGAGGGGCAGCTACTACATTAAAGGATAGACGACCAGAATTATACAATTACTAGCCTAATTTTTTGCTTTATTTATAGTTTAACAAAATATTAATATTCAAATTCAATCTAATTAGATGTATGGATATCTCTAATGCTATGAAAATTAAATTACCTAAAGAACTACCAGTATATCCAAAATTTGTTGAAGGAATTAGAAGAGCCCCTTCTAGAGGATATTTTCTTAGTGAAATTAAAACAAAATTAGCTTTAAAAAACGCGTTAAGATACATCGATTCTAGCCTACACGAGCAAATAGCTTCGGAATTTCTTGAGGAGTTAGTGTCTAAAGGGAGGATTTATGGATATAGGTTTAGACCTGAAGGGAACATCTACGCAAAGCCTATTAACGAGTATAAAGGCAACACCCTAGAAGGAAAAGCAATTCAGTTGATGATCGACAATAATCTTGATTTTAATGTAGCATTATACCCATACGAGCTGGTGACATATGGAGAAACTGGTCAAGTCTGTCAAAATTGGATGCAATACCACGTGATAAAAAAGTATCTCGAGGAAATGAAAGATGACCAAACTTTAGTAGTTAATTCTGGTCATCCTGTAGGACTTTTCCCCACTTCTGTTAATGCACCTCGTGTAATTTCTACTAACGCCCTAATGGTCGGGATGTTCGATAATTCTAACGATTTTGCCGAAGCTGCAGCTTTGGGAGTCGCAAACTATGGTCAAATGACCGCTGGGGGATGGATGTACATAGGGCCTCAAGGAATCGTCCACGGAACATACATAACATTACTGAACGCTGCAAGACTGTATTTAAAGAACCCTCCTAACGCAGATTTAACAGGTATATTATACCTATCTTCTGGATTGGGAGGTATGAGTGGTGCTCAGGCGAAAGCGATTGAAATAGCGGGAGGGATTGGAATTATTGCGGAGGTGGATAAATCCCGAATTAATACGAGGAAAGAACAGGGATGGGTTTCTGAAGTCTCTAACGACTTGAACGAAATATATGCTATAGTAGAAGACGCTAAACTCACCCGGAAATCGTTGTCAATAGCATATCACGGCAATATTGTAGACTTATGGGAGTTTGTGGCAAAAAATAATATTAGAGTAGAATTAGCGTCGGATCAAACCTCGTGTCACGCAGTTTATGAGGGGGGATACACCCCGTATCAAGTATCCTTTGAGGAGGGTCGTGAATTAATAAAGAACGATCCCGAAAAATTCAAAAAACTAGTGGATGAATCGTTAAAAAAACAATTCCATCTAATAAAAGAAATGGTAAACGGAGGGTGTTATTTCTGGGATTACGGTAATTCCTTTATGAAAGCAGTATATGACATTGGGGTATCGGAAATAGCTAAGAATCCTAAAGATCCTTCGGAGGGGTTCATATTTCCTTCCTATGTGGAAGACATTATGGGTCCTCTTTGTTTTGATTATGGATATGGTCCGTTTAGATGGGTTTGCCTTTCTGGTAAGATGAACGATTTAGAAAAAACCGACGCGACCGCTTTGACCTGTATCGATCCAAAGGGAAGATTTCAGGATAAAGATAACTATGTTTGGATTAGAGACGCTCAAAAGCATAAATTGGTGGTTGGTTCTAAGGCGAGAATATTGTACGCGGATGCAAAAGAAAGAGTACGCATCGCGCTAAAATTTAACGATTTAGTGAGAAACGGAGTAGTAGGACCAATAATGTTGGGAAGAGATCATCACGATGTCTCTGGTACCGATTCTCCTTTCAGAGAAACTTCCAATATAAATGATGGCAGCAATAAGATGGCAGAAATGGCGATCCAATGTTTTGTTGGCAATGCAGTGAGAGGTATGTCTATGGTTGTGCTCTCAAACGGCGGTGGTGTTGGTATAGGTAAGTGCTTTAACGGTGGATTCGGCTTAGTGCTAGATGGTTCGCAAAAAGTGGAAGAAATAATAAAGCTTGCTATGGAATGGGATGTTATGGGAGGAATTGCAAGGCGAAGCTGGGCAAGAAATCCAAACGCAATCGAAACTGCGATTAATTGGAATCAAGAGAACCAAGATCGAGGGCATATAACATTACCTTTTGAGGCAGACGCTAATATACTTGATGATGTTGTAAAGAAATTCTTTAAAGATTGAAATAAAAAGTTTGGTTTATATTTATGGCTCAATTTAAATATGGTTTAGACCAACTAACACCCAACATCTGTTTAGATCTTGCAAATGGGGATCTAATTGGAACTCTCACACCAGAAACCTTGAATAAAGTAGAAGAAAGCTTTAATTCCGTTAAGAAATTAGCTAAGGGTGATAGGTTAGTTTATAGCATTAATACTGGGTTAGGCTCGCTATGTACAACTCGTATTTCTGAAGAGGAGGCAGGAACTCTGCAAGAAAACCTCCTGAAAAGTCATAGTGCAGGGATAGGTTCGTCAATTCCAAATTTAATTGCGAAATTGATGCTAGTAATCAAATTGCATACATTATGTAAAGGGTATTCTGGTATATCACCTAGCGTTGTAAAGCGTATTTTATGGCATATAGAAAGTAATTTCACGCCTTTAGTACCGGAACAAGGATCAGTAGGTGCTTCTGGCGATTTAGCTCCTCTGGCTCATCTATTTTTACCTATAATAGGTTTAGGATACTTAACGCTTGATGGAAAAAAGTACATTCCTTCACTCAAAATACTTGAAGATAATAATTTAACTCCTCTCAAATTATCTGCTAAAGAGGGATTAGCGTTAATCAATGGTACACAATTTATTACAGCTTTTTCAGTTGTAATATTCGATAAATTTTATAATTGTTTAGAACACGCTGATTTAATAGGTGCTATGAGCATCGAGGCGTATCTAGCTTCTCCACAACCATTCAACGAGAAAATAATTGGGTTAAGACCTCATAAAGGTGCACAAATAGTAGCAAAGAATTTAAGAAATTACCTTAAAAACTCTCAAATCGTTGAATCACATAAAGAATGTGGAAGAGTACAGGATCCATATTCCCTTAGGTGTATCCCTCAAGTACATGGGGCCTCAAGAGACGCGTTTAATCATTTTTCTGAAATATTAAGATGTGAATTAAATTCGATTACTGATAATCCAATTATTTTTGGTGAAAATGAAGCAATTAGCGGAGGAAATTTCCATGGTCAACCTTTAGCTTTACCATTGGATTATACTGGACTTGCAGCTTCCGAATTAAGCAATATTTCTGATAGGAGAATCTATCTGCTACTTGAGGGAAAGTGGGGTCTTCCACCATATTTAATTACTGACTCAGGACTAAATTCTGGATTTATGATTACGCAATATTCTTCTGCCGCCCTCGTTAGCGAAAATAAGAGCAAGTGTTTTCCAGCTAGTGCAGATAGTATTCCAACATCGATGGGTCAAGAGGACCATGTATCAATGGGGCCAATTTCTGCTAGAAAAACTTTAAGTATTATTGAAAATCTCGAAAAAGTGTTAGCTATTGAGTTATTATGTGCAGCACAGGCTATAGATTTTAGGAGACCCTTAAAGTCTAGCGAGATAATTGAAACTTGTCACAAACATGTAAGAGAAAAAATCTCTCATGTTTCAACTGATACTATCTTGGCAAATCTTATAGAAAAATCACTCGAACTGATAACTTCAAAAGAACTTATAAAATTAGTTGAAAAGCAAGTATAATTATGAAGAAAAATAGCTTAGACTTAGTTATTTGCAATATCAACGAATTAGCCACACTCAAATCGACAATAGGTGTTCCTCGAATAGGGGAGAACATGAATAATCTAGGGTTGATAAAAAATGGAGCTATAGGAATAAAAGGAGATAAGATAGCATATGTTGGAACGAGTAAAGAAATCTTTTCCATCTACGATAAAAATAGCGTTTCTAATATCATTGATGCTTCTTGCAAACTCGTAACCCCTGGTTTTGTAGATCCTCATACACATATCGTATTTTCTGGTTCCCGTGAAAACGAACTTCCAATGAAGCTTTCGGGCATGAATTATCTCGAGATATTGGAATCTGGAGGTGGTATTTTGAAAACAGTAATAGAAACTAGGGAAGCATCTCTAGAGAAACTCGTGGAAAATGGAATGAAAATTCTTAACAGGATGATGGCGTACGGAACGACTACGGTAGAGACAAAATCAGGCTATGGTTTGACGACAGAAAGCGAATTAAAATCATTACGTGTGATAAAATTTCTTAATCAAAATCATCCAATTGAAGTAATATCTACCTTTTTGGGGGCACACGCGGTACCTCCTGAATTTGAAGGGAAAACTGACGAATATGTCGAATTAATCGTATCTGAGATGCTTCCTAAAATAGCTCAAGAGAAATTGGCAGAGTATTGCGATGTATTTTGCGAAAAGGGGATTTTCTCTGTTGATCAAACAAGGAAGATCTTGTTAGAAGCAAATAAACTTGGAATTAAACCTCAAATCCACATTGATGAAATTGAGGATACTAATGGTGCCTTCTTAGCGGCTGAGTTGAAAGCTATCCAGACGGGACACTTATTAAAGTCAAACGAAGAGGGTTTGAAGGCGATGGCAAGGTCAAAGGTAATAGCAACTTTGTTACCCGGCACTCCATTTTGTTTAATGCTCGAGGAATACGCTCCTGCAAGGAAAATGATCGAGATGGGAATCCCTGTTGCACTCGCGACAGATTTAAATCCAAATTGTTGGACAGAATCTATGCAGATGATAATTGCTTTAGCATGTTATCATATGAAAATGAGTCCTGCCGAATCCTTAACTGCAGCTACATTAAACGCTGCGTGCGCAATCGACAGACAAGATGTAGTTGGTAGTATTGAAGTAGGAAAAAAAGCTGATATTGTGATTTTTAATGTTCTCAATCACCAATTTTTACCGTATCATTTTGGAATAAATCATGTCTTAAAAGTTTTAAAGGACGGAAAAATCGTGATAGATAACCCTAATGTTTAACCTACTTATTTAAAAATCAAAATAGGATTCTAGTAAATGCTCTTCCTTTAGTTTTTTTGGTATTTGTAGCTGTAAATAATACTCAAATGAATTTAACACAGCTTCTAATGGTATAACCCCAATCAATTCACTTCCAATCACAGAAACTCCGTATCGAGCAGCCTCAATTTTCACTAATTCTACTTGGCGATATAATGGAGTTTTGCGATAATTAACGTTAGATATACCTACTTGAACATAATCCTTCCCTTTCAACTCTGTTCCCATTGCTTTAATATTCACTAAACCTCCTGTCCTTAAATGAATATTTTTTGCTACTGTTTTTGCTATCTTTAAATTATTAGTATTTAAGTTAATATTAAAGCTGATCAACGGCTCTCGAGCGCCAGTTATCGTAGCTCCTGCGGTTGGATGAAGTTCTAAGGGACCGTAATCTGGTTTAAGATCAGGATTTGTTTTAATTGCGTCTTTTAATCCTTCGTATTCAACTTTCCTAATATTGTCGATATCCTTTCGTTCAAGCTTGGTCGCTGATTGTTCGTAGAGATACACGGGAACTCCTAGTTGCGCCATCGATTCTGCGAATTTAAGCGATAATTCTTTACATTCTTCAATTGTTACATTTTTAGCAGGAACAAAAGGTACTACATCCACCGCCCCTATTCTCGGGTGTTGCCCTTGGTGGGTATTCATGTCTATAAGTTCAATCGCTTTTCTTGCAGCAGCGATGTTAGCTTTTAACACTGCTTCTGGGGTTCCGAGAAACGTAACAACTGCTCTGTTGTAATCTGAATCATATTGTATATCAACAATACGAGTTTCGGGGGTACTCTCGATTTCAGAAACTATTTTTTTCACTTTTTCTCCAGCGGTTCCTTCTGAGTAGTTAGGAACGGATTCTACAATTTTTTTCTTGTTCATTTCCACCATTATTGACTAATCATCTCAAACATTTTATTTTCTTTATGAAATTAAAGCTAGAGTTTATCAACTTTTTCTTTTTTTTGAATAATATTTTATGTTATGAAATTAACCTAAAAACTTTTATTAGAAAAGAGTTATTAAAATTTTCGGAATTTATTTCACAAGAAGTTTAAAAAATGTGGTTAAATAGAGTAAAAAGACGCTTGATCTTTTTTTCGTTAATCTTCTCTTTTTTTTCAAGATTAATTCATTAAGTTTACTCTTATTCACTTTCGCAATTTTTTCACAACAAAAATGACTGCTACTGAAGAAATGCTTACTACCGCTACAGTTGATATCAATATTACGAGCGAGAATGCGTGTATACTATTGTTAATTTGTAATGGGGTATAACCATCTAGTAAAACCTCAGAATTAATCACGGCTAAGCTCCTTGTAGAAGTAAGAGTTTCGTAATAAAAGCTAAATCTCCTATCAGGTTTAGAATCTGTCCTCAAGGCTTCAAAATTCTCCTTTACTAATAATCCCGATGATTTTTCAAAGTAATAATCCACCTGCATGTCCCATCTAGTAATAGAATCTCAAGATATTCCAGCGGTCTCCCACCAGAAGATATGAGTATAATGGTATGTGCCAATATTTTCCTTAAATTCGTCTAATGTGGTTTCGCCTACAAATTCAAATTCTTCGTTGACTTTTTTCAGGCCCCGAGAGAGATCGCGTTTTAAGTAGGGTGCATAAACGACAGTAGAGTCAACTCTGAAATTTTGTGGCTCCCCAACGATATTGGGGTCTAAAAACAGTTCAGTTTTAGTGTTTTTGTAATAATCATCGTAAAAATCTGATCCCGTCTCTTGAATTTTGTAGTCATCAAGGGAGATCGTATAAGAAAAATCAACCATACCTATTGTGATATCTCTATTTTCAAAATAAGCATCAACATTTAACTCGTTCATTTCATTTGAGCTAATTACCAAAGCGTATCTTGTTTTCGTATATTGGCCCTTTTCAGGATCAAATGTTAACTGATATTCTAATCTTTCGAGTTTTTTTGGATCGCTAGGCCAAGAGATGGACATTTGCTCACCTAATACCATCAATGGTAGGACAAGTGTATTGATAGTCAAGAATAACAACAGAAATATTTTGGTAGTATCTTTTTTATTGCTACATCACTTTCTTATTTTGTATCACCAACTTTAAAAATGCCTTTAGAAAATTGGATTAAACATGAACAAAAAGGTTAATAAACTTGTCTTTTATGCTTTAAAAAAAAGGAGTTTATAAGTATTGTATTAAAAGGGAGAAAACAATGGTAATATTAGGGTATTGCGG
>JAHPYY010000208.1 GCA_019058515.1 Promethearchaeota archaeon | reverse complement strand
ATTGTACACATGAAGATGGTACAAATCGTAGAACATAATGGGGAAAAGGTATTACAAATGAAACAGAATTATTATTTTCTATATTCTTAACTTTTTTATATTTTTTTTCAGTTAGCACATATAACGCAAATTTAGAATTAGAAGGTGCTACTGCATATATTATTCCTGTGGAATGAGAATGTCCATTTTTATCAATAGTGCTAAGAATGCCAAAGGATTTCTTTTTTATTTCACTTTCGATAAAATTAAAATTTCTCTCTATTTTTGTCATATTATTTTACCATTGTTTTTGATTTCTAATTATCTATTTTTTACCTAATATGAATTTGAAAAATTGGATTAAGTTTCTTGGATACACGAAAAAAGCCGGAGTTTTTTCTCTATAATCTTTGTATGAATCCCCAAATCGGTTTATTAATTCTTTTTCTTCTACAAAATGAATATGAATATACATTCCGATATATAGGATCAGAAAATATATAATTGAATACAGAGTAAAATAAATAATCGTGCTACCGAGGCTAAGCAAAATAATCCCACTATATGTTGGATGGCGCAATACTGAGTAAATTTTATGATTCTGTAATTCACTCTCTTCCGGAAAATAAAGATAGACAACGGTCATATAATCAACACCAAAAACTTCTATAGCTCGAACAAACATAAACAACCCCAACACGCAAAAAAAAACACCTAAAAAAACGCGCATATATCCAAGGATTAGGGAAATTGGGGTAAGATAAGAGGTTATTGCAGAAATAAATATTGAGAAAGGGAAACTGGACCAGAAATCAAGATTCCATAGATAAAAGGGGATTAAACTATGTACTACAATGCTAAAGATAATGACTACTCCTCCAAATCCCACAAGAAATATTTTTTGGTATGATAGTTGACCATACTTCGCTTTTAAACGATCCCGATTGTACCACATTTGAAATACTAAAAATATACCAATAGATCCCATCAGGACTACTCCCAAAATTGGAAATATGATGATAAAATATCCCAATGAGCCGTTAAGAGGAATTATAGTTGGTAATAAGTCAAAATAGATTTGAATTATTAAACTAAGCGTAAAAACCAAAATACAATATGTTGGTAAAATAATTATCTTTTTGCCTGAATAATACGGTATCTTTTCTCGAAATTTATCTATTCCTTTTAACTTCATAGTTTTCACGATTTTTATTTAAACTCTCTAATTTTATTTTTAAAATTTAAGTAAATGACTTCTAATAAATGAAATTTAATCATCTGTTTAGATTTAAATAATTGTGGTTTATGTAAAAAAACGATAGAGATAAATTTCTTTTTAGAAAGATAATCCATCTAAAATTCTCTGTAACTACAGTTACAAGACCATGAAATTTCAACTATTTTTAATAAATACATAGACCAAATCAAGCAGATAGTTCAAATTGATACTATTGTTCAAAATGTAGAAAATGAATGGGATATCAGGAAATTTGAAATAGCAAATAAAACTATCGCAGTAATGATTGAAGTAAAAAGCTAAAACTAAGTCAAGATTTAAATTTTCTTTTTATATTTTCTTTTTTAAAAAGTGGCGTTCAATTAATAAAAAAACAAATGCATACAAACCGTATATTGAAAATGAAGTTATAAACCAAATTGGAAATCCAAAAATGTTTATTATCGGAGGATTTTGATAAAAGTAGATTCCTAAAGCAGCTGCTGTAGGATCTATGAGAAGTTGAAAAAGAATTCCGTAAATAGATGCAACAACGGATGTTATTAAAATATCTTTGATAGATAATTCAGTTCCTTTTGTCTTTTTAAGAGAAAGTCGAGCTAATTCAAATACAACAATAAATATCGTAAATATTGTAATCGTGTCGTTAACCAAGAAAAAAACATTTTCTATCTCTAAATCTGTTCCCAGATCCGCTTCAAAGTAAGTGCCAGTTATAATTAGAGTCAATACTAAAGA
Source organism: Promethearchaeota archaeon (assembly GCA_019058515.1). The sequence goes on along the minus strand of JAHPYY010000208.1, from coordinate 15,394 downwards.
TGATAGACATAAATTAGTGATGATCGTTGTTTTTATTCCGTATGTTTTAATGCAATAGTAATACACCGCAATTAGAATGTAAATATTGATTAAAACATTAATGTAAAAGTAAATAATCCCGACCATGTCAAATCAATCTCTCTTCCTTTGAATTAATGTTATAATAAGGGGAATTAGAGCTAATGGTCCTGAAATTAATAATACATCAAATCTCTGCACAATCGTAAGAAAAACTAAATCTAAAATAAGCGTAGCAGCATATCCAATTATGATTAGATCAATTTTCTTCATTTTATTAGGCAGAATTTGACAATTCGCAATCTATTATTATTAAATCCACATTATTAATTTATATAATCCCTTAATCTTTAATCAAAAAGACGAATGAATATGAGAGAAATAAAATTTCCCGAAGGATTTGTTTGGGGGACTGCTACCTCCAGTTATCAAATTGAGGGAGCTTGGAACGAAGATGGAAAGGGAGAAAGCGTGTGGGATACCATATGTCACGCGACAAATAAAGTACACGATGGCGATACTGGTGATATCGCATGTGATCATTACCATAGATACAAAGAAGACATAAGATTGATGAGAGAAATCAACATTTCGGCATATCGATTCTCTATTTCGTGGCCTCGAATATTTCCATCGGGTAAGGGTAAAGTAAACACTAAAGGAGTCGAGTTTTATGATAATCTAATTAACGAGCTGATTGCCAACGATATCGAACCCTATGTGACATTATATCATTGGGATTTGCCAGTTGAGCTCAACAAATTAGGAGCATGGGAGAGCCGTCAAGTTGTAGACGCTTTCGTTGAGTACGCGAGATTTATGTTTGACCACTTCGGTGATCGCATAAAAAGATGGATTATTTTCAACGAACCATTAGTTTTTGCTGTTTGGTTTTACTTTCTTGGTCTTTACGGTCAGAAAGATTTCTCTTCAGCCTTACGAGCGACTCATCTTGTCAATATAGCCCACGCAAAAACTATAGAAGCTTATAGAACCTCAGATAATTCTGACGGTCTAATTGGTACAACTCTTAATTTAAATTCTGTATACCCAAAAACAGACTCTTCATTGGATGAAGAGGGTACCAGAATTGTGGATGGAATTATTAACCGTTGGTATTTAGATCCTGTCTTAAAAGGCGTATATCCAAGCGATATAATGGCCATTTTTAATAAGTACCTAAATTTACCTTCATTTTTAGAAGAAGATTTACGGTTAATTAAAGACAATCCAATAGACTTATTAGGCATTAACAACTATTCCTCTACTCGAGTGAGTTTAAAAAAGCCTATTAAAAAAATGACAGATTTCTACAAACTACTGGTACCACATAAATCAGAACCTGGAGTTGAAGTATCAGAAATGGGATGGGAAGTATACCCTGACGGATTATACGATCTTTTAAAGAGGGTTGACAGGGATTACGATCATCCTCTTATTTACATAACAGAGAATGGAATGGCGTGTAAGGACGATAGAATCGTTAATAATATAGTACAAGACGACGATCGGGTGAGTTATCTCCAGCGGTATCTTGAAGCCGCTAATAGAGCCCTAAACGAAGGAGTGAACTTGAAAGGTTATTTTGTTTGGTCGTTTTTAGACAATTTCGAATGGATAGATGGGTATTCTAAGCGTTTCGGAATAATTAGAGTAAATTTCAAGACACAAGAAAGAATGTGGAAGAAGAGTGCTCTTTGGTATCGAGATGTAATTACGAAAAATGGATTTACTTTTCAAGATTAAGTTTACTTTGGTAGTATAAAAGCGATGGAAGAATCCGATTCCGATAGATCAAACGATAAAGAAATTCAAGTTAAAATACCAAGTGAGAAAGAAAAATTTAGAAGTTTTCTTTTTTTGTTTGGTGGTCAGTTGATTTCACTCTTTGGTTCCTCAATAGTCATGTTCTCCATAATTTGGTGGATTACCATTGAAACAGAAAGCCCTAGCGTCTTGTCAATTACGTATTTCCTAAGTTTTGCTCCTTCTATGATTTTAGTTCCCTTTGCAGGTGTGTTTGTAGATCGATGGAATAAGAAGAAAATAATAATAATATCCGATTTTCTCCAGGCAATTTTTACTTTAGGAATCATAATTCTATTTGCGATTGGATCTGTGAATTTAATCGCATTATTAATCTTAATAGTATTGAGAGGACTTTGTCAAGCGTTCCATCAACCTACTTTAATGACTATAGTTCCTTTTATGGTTCCTCAGAAATATCTCTCTAAACTTAATTCTATTAGTTTTTTAGCCACAGGCTTACTTAACATTGTAGCTCCCTTAATCGCTGCTTTACTTATGGTATATTTATCAATTGGGCAGATACTTTGGATAGATATAATCACCTATTCTATTGCACTCGTTCCATCAATTTTCTTAAAATTACCAATTCAAAGGAAAAAAAAGAAGAGAAAGAAGAAATCTAAATTTATAATGGAATTCAAGGAAGGATTCGCAACGATAAAAGGAATTTCTGGATTAAATTCATTAATCTTAATATTTGCAGTAACCAGTTTTTTCTCTGCTCCCTTTTATGTGCTTATGCCATATTATATTGAAGTTACTCATTCTGGAATTGCGAGTGATTACGCACTTGTAATGGCTTCCTTTCAATTAGGTATAATATTGGGATCAATAATTGTAATTAAAAAGAAAAATTGGAACAAGGTGGTATTAAGAATTATCCAGTTATATTATTTCCAATTTTTAGGGGTTCTATTTATTTTGTTACCTCCAATAGGAGTATTTTGGCTAATTGGGATAGGTGTTTTAATCATAGGGTCAGTTACAGCAATAATTAATTCTATTTTTATAACCTTACTTCAAACCATAATACCTCCGAGAAAACAAGGAAGGGTAATATCATTAATTATTGTAATTTCTAATTCCGTTTCCCCATTAGGCATGATCTTATCTGGATTTTTCGCAGATCTATTAGGTATTTATATCTTTTTCTTGTTTTGTGCGTTGTTAATTATCGGTTTATTAACAATAGGCGTATTGTTTACTAATATCTTAAATCTTGATAATATCGCTGAAGTAAAAACGAAAGAGCTAAACTCCCCTAAAGAATTAGAAAAGCAGGACGGGAGGATTACAAAAACCTAATCAAATTAGAAATAAGATATTAAAAAGATCAAAATATGTTGGAAGCGGTGAATAAAACAATGAAAAGATAGCCAATAGATGCTTAAATAACCGTTCGTAATAATTACTTTGTACAAATGTCTCAGGAGTATTTCTTAAATTAGATGGCGTAGAATGGAGAATTTTAATAAATACTTCAATCTCTCTTAAAAACGATTTTCTAATAGAAATAACTCGAAAATGTTCACAACCTACAGAAGTATTATTAAAATCAAATTTTCTATATATAATGATTATTATGAGAAATCCACAATCGGATGTGAATAGCATAATATCTATAGAACTTGGAGAAAAAATAACTGATTGTAATGAAATTAAAAAGGAAGCAATAACAAGAAACCATAACCACATAGGAATTCTAAAACGAATTCCTATGTGGTTTGATTTCATTATCTTTTACAAACTTTTTCTGAGTGGTGTGGATATTGTTAGTAATAGTCTCTTTATTCTTATTCTCTGTCGAAATCTTTGCCACCGGAAAATTTAAAATAATTACATAGAAATCGGTAGAATTATTCAAAAATTTATTTATCATAAAATCTAAATTAAAAATTAAACTAAATCGCTCCTATTGAGAGCATAAACTTTTTGAAGGGATTTTTATTGATATCGTTTTCTTTCTGAATTTTTCTAATTTTTTTCTTATTTATGTGTGTGTATGTTTTATATATGTACAGATGTGACCTCTAAAACTATTAGTATAGCTGAGGATGTTATTAAGAAACTTATTAAAATCAAATGAGAAGATGAAAGCTTTTAGGAATTATTTCTAAGATTACTTAGGGTTTAAAAGGCAAGAATAGAAAAGTCATTTGGAACATTAAAACTCTCAGAAAAGGAGATTAAACAATTTATATAAAATCAAGAAGAACTCGTTCACATTACATCAATTGCCAAAAAAATTAATTGCCTCTAATTTAGGATACGCATTGAGATTCTTTTTGTAAAGATGGTTCAATTGGCATAATCCTAATCTGAACATTTAGCTCCTTCTTGCTTTTTAAGATTTTTGATCAATTCTGGAATAACATCATATAAATCAGCCACAATTCCAAAATCTGCAATCTCAAATATAGGAGCTTGTTCATTTTTATTAATTGCAACAACAATATTGGATGTTTCCATTCCAACTCGGTGTTGTACAGCTCCTGAAATGCCACAAGCAATATACAATTTTGGTTGTACAACTTTTCCTGACATCCCAACTTGAATAGAATAATCTGCCCACCCCGCATCGACTGTGGGTCTACTCGCAGCAACCACTCCATTTAACTCGTTTGCTAATTCTTCTAGGGTTTCAAATCCTTCTTTTTTGCCTAAACCCATTCCTCCTGAAATTATGACATCCGCATTTTCTATATTATGATGGTTATCGAATTTTATTTCATCTAATATTTTAATTCGCGACTCTAAGAACTTTAGATTTACTTTATGATGAATTAACTTACCCTCTCGTATAATTTTCACAGGTTTTCTCATAATTTTTGGACGAATTGTAGCCATTTGGGGTCTAGTATTAGGGCAAATGATTGATGCCATAATATTTCCTCCAAATGCTGGTCTTGTTTGTAATAGCAATCCATCATCAGTTATTTTTAAGCCGGTGCAATCTGCTGTTAAACCCGTTCTAACTCTTGCTGCAATTCTTGGACCTAATTCTCTTCCACTTAAAGTTGCACCAATCAAAAAGATACTTGGTTTTAAATTTTTGATGAAATCCGATATAATTTTTGAATAAGTTTCACAATTAAATAGCTCGAGATGGTCGTTCTCAAAATAGTGGACCTCATCTGCTCCATAAAATAGTAATTCGTTAACTTGTTTTACTGATTTTCCTAAAATAACGCAAAGCAAAGGTTCATTCAGTCTATTAGCAAGCATTCTCCCTTTGCCTAATAACTCATACACCACATCTAAAATCATTCCGTCTCGTTGCTCTCCGAAAATAAGAACCCCTTTCCAATTAGCGAATTTTTTCTTTTTTTCTCTTTTTATTACTATAGCATCATATAAACAGGCTTTAGCGCAAGCTCCACATAATCGACAATCTTCTGAAATTAAGGGAACTTTATTTTCAAGAGAAATAAAACCAAATACGCATGCTCTAACACATTCTCCACATCCGATACACTTAGTATTATCAATATAAATCATTTTTTTGGTACCAAATTCTTACTTTCTAAGAATTCAACAAGTTTGACAATATTTTGATCTATACAACCTTTTAAGACTATCCCTTTTTTCCTTTTTTTCGGGAGAAATACTTCTACTACTCTAGTCGGAGAACCTTCTAACCCGCAATATTCTTCTTCAATTTTAACTTCGGAAGAACTGAGTATTTTTATTCTTTTTTTTTCCGCTTCAATTTTCCCTTTTAATGTGGGCATTCGAGGGATGTTAGCTCCTTTTACAACTGAAATTAAACAAGGCAAAGAAACTTCTAAAAATTGACTTCGATCTTCCAATAATCTCTCTAATATGATTTTTGAATCTTGAAATTTAATTATCTTATTAACATAATACACATTAGGTATATCAAGAATCTCAGCTAAATTTGCTCCTACTTGACCTGTATCTCCATCAGTAGTTTTAATTCCGCAGAGTATTAAATCATATAAATTTAATTTTTTAATTACGCATGAAAGAGCGTATGCCGTAGCTAATGTGTCTGATCCAGCAAATTTTTTATCTGAAAGAAGGTAAGCTTCATCTGCCCCAACTGCTAATCCATATTGTAGAGTATGGATCGCATCTGGAGGACCCATGCTTAATAATGAAACGATTCCGCCGAATTTTTCTTTTAAACACATTGCTTCTTCCAGAATAAACATATCAAAGGGATTGATAGTACCTGCTATGCCTACTCGAACAATTCGTCCACTATCTGGATCTGTTTTCACTTCTTCAACATCTGGAACTTGTTTTAAACATACAATTATTCTCATTTTAAAGCCTCCGCACGTCCTACGACAATTTTTCGATATACTTCACTTGGAGATTGAACTTGATTATGAACAGTCAATAAGTCATATATTTTAATCCCAAATAATCTCTCATTTTCTTCTAAATAAGGTTTAATGAGGGTCCAATCTCGTTCTGAAAAATTTGCGAAGCGCCCTCCATTCAGTTGTTCTTCTCCTGTTTTTTTAAGTGGATCGCGAATATAAATTGCTCCTCCAGAGGCAAGAGAAAATAAATTACCTCCAGGGTAAGGTTCTGGATATTCTTCTAAAATCCCATTGTCGTTAAAGCTTACCCCATTTAAAATAACGAAACCTCCGCTACGAAACACATCACCAGCCATAAAAGATTCGGCCAAGTAATCCAAACAGCTTCCATTAATAATAACCCGAGGATTCCCAACAGCATTTATTAAAGCTCTCCCTGCTGTATTTCCTCTTACATAACAAACTCCTCCTTTAGCACCGTAAAGAAACGCTTGCCCAACATCTCCGTATATCACTAATTTTCCTGATTTCATTATCTGGCCCCATTGATCTTGACCATTCGAATGGATAATTACTTCCATATTATCAATTCCAGAACCTAGATAATCACCGGCAGATCCATACATTTCAATTGTGAGTGGAGATGAATGGAGTCCAAAACCACAAGTACAGAATCTTTGACCTCTAAGATCAAAAATAAGCATTTTTTTCCATCCGTACTTAAAAACCTCGACCATTACTGAAGCCAGAGATTTAGATCCCTCTGAAGGATAATCTTTACCATCAATTAATAGACACTGATCGTTAGAATTGGGGATAGGTATTTTTGATGACTGGAAATTTAAGTATTTAGAAGATTCTAATTTAGAAGATATACTTCGAAATATTGAATACAATGTTTGATGAAACAATTCTAGTAAATTACTTCTTTTTTTATTGCCAATTGGATAAAATCTATCAATTAAATTTGTAATTAATTTAACTGTTTCTTGATATTGTGAATCTCCCTTTTTAGCATAAACTTCTGCTGATTCTAAAAATCCTAATATTTCTTCGTACCTCATATCAGGAATTTCCTGACAAACTAAAGAATAATTAGTTTTAAATTGATAATTTTGGGATTCGTTTGCTTTTAAAGAAGTTCCTTTTGGAATCTTGATTTCATTTCCAAACTTATCAGTACAAGACAAATGATGATTTTTCAAGGAAAATATAAAAGCTCCTCCATCTGTATAACTACCACCACGAGCATTCCAATATAAATCTGCAATTGCACAGAATCTTTTATCTTCTTCCGCAATACTTAACAAAATAGAATCAATAGCTTGTTTTTCAGAAGCGATTAAGCCTATTTTAACCTCTTCATTCTCTTGAAGAGCAAATACTTGAGGTCTTAACATAGAAGTATCTGTAATTCCCAATAGTTGGATCTGATTTTCAGTATCATCGTTTCTAGCAATTATAAAAAACCAAGGACCATCAGGAGAATTTTGTATGTGATAACTTTGAATAAGCTTGTATATTTCTTGTTTCTTATAGGGAAGCATAATAAAATCTCGTTCTGTTGTGGGAGCTAAAGCTTCAATAGTATATTCTAAAGGATACTCAAAAGTTCTTGTCCACAAATCAAATAACAATACTGCAATTTCAGTATCCGTAGAAAACAATGGTTCTCTTCCGTTTTGAATAAGATATTCACAAATTGAATGATAATTTGCGAAATCTCCGTTATGTACTAATGCTTCCTTCAACCCAATAAATGGATGAGCACCTCCAGGATGCCAAACTCTCCCTCTAGTGGGATACCTCTGATGTCCAACCCAAATATGAGCTTTTAAATCCATCAAATTATAATATTCAATAGCTTCTTCAGCGTATCCTACAATTTTAAATACAACCATATTTTTTCCATGGCATAAAACAAAAGCATCTTGAGAAACATTCTCCGCATAGAATTTTTTATTAATATTGAAACTATTCAAAAACACAAATTCGTCTTCGGCTTTTTTAATATCTTTAATTCTATTATTTTTCATAAACTCCTTTAAAATAGGGGGTTTAACGCGACAGAAATATCTATATACTTTGGGTGGTTCTATGTCAAGATTGTAAGAATTAGGATTTTTACATTTAATTTTATAGCAAGAATGAATGTTAAAATTGTTAAATATAAATTGAGCTTCAACACTCTTTCGTATTTCAGGTTTAAGATAAGCAATCTGTACTAAATATTGCGTTTCCAAAACTTCTTCAGAAACATTCAATTGGGACGCTTCTAATCCCATAGCAATAATACCGCCTCCTTTTCCGTTTCCCCTATTATGCATTTGAATACATGGCGGTAGCAAATGCTTACCTGCAATTTTTTCAGTTGAACAGAACCCTACTACTCCACAACCACCTTCAACTTCTTTTTTCATTACTTTCATCCCAGTCCCTCTTTATCTAAGTATAGTAATGTATCAGTTCTACCCCTCAATTCTCTAATACTTTTCATTCCTAGAGCGTCTAAAATTTGACGTAATTGAATAGCCCACGCTCTTCTAAGATTAATTATGCGTTCTTTTCCCCACTGGGGATCTATTAGGCATGCATATTTAGGATCTGTCGTTGTAATTCCTGCTGGACAACCATCCCCCTTTTCACAAACACCGAGTCTTTCGCATCCTAATGCTACTAGATCTGCCGTACCAACCATTGCTCCATCAGCACCTAAAGCAATTGATTTAGCGATATCATATCCTGTACGAATTCCCCCGGAAGCGATTAGAATAATCTCATCTCTTATGCCTTCCTTTACGAGAAAGTCATGCACTTTTGGTATCGCATATTCCACAGGCATAGCTATATTCTTCTTACTTACTTCAGGAGCAGCACCAGTTCCACCATAAGAACCATCAATATTCACAACATTTGCTCCGGCATAATAACTACCGACCGCAACCATGTCTACATCCGTAGGCGTTGAAACTTTAACGATTACAAGAGCGTTTGGATTTATTTGCCTAATCCAATCAATATGCTTCTTATGGTCTTCTACTGAATATACACTATGAAACGGAAAAGGTGAAAATAAGCTAATACCTGCCACAGATTCCCTAGCGTGTGCTACTGCTTCGGTAACTTTCCCAGCAAGCAAGTGGCCTCCTAATCCTGGTTTTGCACCCTGAGCATATTTGAATTCCACTATAGGAGATCTTTGGATTGTATCTTCACTTACACCAAATAACCCTGTCGCCACTTGCGTGATAACATGGTTCCTATATGGAATTAAATCTTGAGGATAACCACCTTCACCAGTCGACATAAAAGAACCAATTTCCTTGGCTGCCATTGCTCTAGCAAGCATAACATTAAGAGAGACCGAACCAAACGACATACCTCCAGAGTACACAGGCATTGAGATATTTATTTTGGGTCCTTTCGGTCGCAAATTTAAGGGAATTGATAAATCTATAGAGGGATTATCCAAAAGTTCCGTTCCATTTTCTTCAAATACGAATGATAAGCGATCAAATCCTCCCGCACTTCTGCCTATTCGATATCCAAGATGTTCTGGAAGCAATCCAGTACGTGCTTGCTCAAATGTTGCTTGAATCAATTCAAACGGCCATCTACAATCTCCAACGCTTAATTGTTCGCGTGGAGATAGATAACCTAATTTTGAATTAACCCCAGCAATTTTAAAAAGAGAGCTAAATTCTTTTCTTTCCTTTTCGTAAAAAATCGCTCTACCAACTTCTCCTCTGATCCTTCTAATTTCTCTAATTCCCATAGCACCAAGGATTTCAAGAAGTTGATCCCTCCAAGCAGCGATTAAATTTTTAATTCTATTGATACTCCAATCTGGGTCTAATTCTCCATATTCTGCCCTACACGGAAAAGATAAATCCGCCCATAATGAACACCCAAGGCCAATTAACAATACGTAATCTATTGCTACGCAATCGGCTCCACAGATCATCGCTTTTGCCACATGTTCCGCAGCAGCTATTCCTCCACTTGCTATTATACTCACAGAGTTACGACAATTGTTGTCAATTAAAAAATCGTGAATCTTTTTGATAACTGTCGGGACATTTCCTAATTTACTTTCTCCACTAAAATCGAAATTTAAGTGTATAATGTCTATCCCTTTTCCAATTAAAGAGAGTACCTTGTTTTCGATGTCTTCTTCTATTGGAAGCAAAAATGAACTCAAAATATTGGGAGATATTTTTTTTATAGTTTTTAATAATGTCAGATCTTCAATTTCAACCATTTTTGCATTTTGAATTAATGCGGTTTCAACATTGTTTGGTTTATGATTCAATCGTAACGATATACATTTAGCGAATGGGAGGTAATCATTTGAAACATCTGATTGTGGAATAATAGCAATCGTTCCTAGCGAAAATGCGGCTTTTACAATTGACAAAATTTTGTTATCTTTTTTAGATCTTACTGGTAGAGGGTTAAAAATTATTGGAAATGGAAGACCTATTAATAGGGGAACATTAGTCGTTAAATTTTTATTCGTTCCAAAATCTAATTTTAACGCTCTTCGACCTAATTCAATTCTAGTTGAAATATATTCCCTTCCGTGGATTCCATCCCTTGTTGGACGCACGATTTCAGACATATCAAACCATATCCCATCAAATCCTTCACCAGCAAAAGATCCCCCATATCCAGCACCCGAAACTGGAATTTTTCCTGTTTCCGCTTGATATAGAATCTGCGAGATAATTTGTGACGTCCAATATTTCTCGGGAGTAAAATATTCTCCAAATCCTAAGTGCCCAAAATGAACATAATCAGATTTTTCAACCAGTTTGAATTTAGAAGTTTTTAAAGGTTGAGGTGAATAAATCCTTGGGATTGAAAGTCTCCAATTTTTGGTTTTTTCCATATTCTTAATTACAAATTATGCAGTAAAAAATAAAAAGATATACATGATTTTTAGTTTGTAGTTGATAAAATGGACATTGCAGTTATTTTTTCCGAGAAAAATGAAAATTATATTAATCTAAGGTAATTTGGTTTGGTAAATTATATGAAAAATATTTAGAAAATGTAAAAAAATTAACATTAAATCTGAACAACTGTTTCCGTTCAGTTTATAATATTTTTTTTGGATTTATTTTATAGATTGCTTTCCATTTGTATAATTCTTCATTGGATAAAAGGTGAAATTGAAAAGGATGGTATAAGGGAAGGTTTGATTTCTCCTCGATATTAGCTACGATTTCAGCCCTTCTCATGTGATTTTTAGGTATTTCACATTCAACAATTATATCTATATCACTTAAAGCAACCAAATTGTCTTCCAAAACACTACCAACTAAGTAGACGCTTGGCTTTTTGAGAGTATCTTTTATTGCAGCAAGAATTTTCTGTAAATACTTCTCGTAATTAAATAGAATTTTACTCCTCTGCTTTCCTATTTCTAAAATCTTTTCTAACCTGGTCAACGTATTTTTTCAACTTTCCAACAATTTGTAATGCATCTGAAGCATCGTCTTTTTCATAAATATAATCTAAATATCTTGCATTGAAATAGGCATCTTCTATGAATCTTAAGGATTTTCTATCGGATTCTATTTTATTTACTGAAAATTGTGAAAGAGTAGCAATTAGTTGTCTTATAGAATGAGATCTTGGAAATTCTCCACTTAATTCTAGTAAAGCTGCTTTTAAATATAATTGTATAGCTTGTTCAGAGAAGAAACATGTTAAATCCCAATCTTTTTTCTGAAATCTTTCGTGTGCTGCTTCTAAAAAATTATTTGATCTCTTTAGAAATAAATCCACTTCATCTTTATGCATATATATTATTAAACACTCTGATAAATATTTAAATTATATTTATTTGGCATTAAAATAATGCTAATTTTCCGTTAATACATAGGTCTTTTCATATAAAAAAAAGAAGAATATATAAAAAATGGTATGAGAGTGACTTCAAGTGAGTGTATTCTTTGTATGAATTGCATTAATGTCTGTCCAGAAAAGAACCTCCATATAACCACAAAATTGGATAAAAAATATGCCAAGTTCCTGCAATATAAAGCTTAGAAGATCAACTGGAAAAGGAAAGGTCAGAAAAAGAGTCTTGTTTGGAAAGTATTAAAAAAAATAATAAAAAAAATAAAACAGAAGAGGAGGAGTAAGCTTAATTGATATAGCTGTAGGCTCCCGTTAATCGTTTTTCAGCATCGCCAACGATTTGGTCTACAATATCCTTGACTTTTTCTAAGCTTTTGATAATTCCAATGCTTTGTCCAAGCAGAACCGCACCGGATTTAATATCACCTTTGTAAGCAGCTTCATAGGCTTTACCTTCTGCAATAATATCCTCCGCTGTAAAAGCGGCTTCCTCAGCCATTTTTTCTTCTTTATCAGCAACCAAGCCATGATGTAGAGAATACTCATTTTTCCATAATCTTATTGGTCCTAACGCTCCAGTTACTAAAATTGTGTCTTTAGCTGTGGCAGTTGGCACTATTCCTTTATAGGTCGAGTGAAACTCGCTTTCATTTGAAGCTATAAATCGTGAACCCATAGCAATAGCTCCTGCTCCTAAAGTTAATGCGGCAGCAAGACCTTCCCCGGTTGCAAAACCTCCACAGGCTACGACAGGCATTTCAGGATACTTTTGGGCTACTTGCTGTAAAAGGACTAAAGTACTAACCTTTTCATAAGATTGATGACCTCCACCTTCCCCGCCGGTGACTACTAAACCATCAACACCAGCAGCAACACATTTATCAGCTAACCATAATGCAGGAGCTACATGAAAATGTTTAATGTTAGAACCACTTTTCCTCAATTCCTGAAAGGATTTTGATGCTTGTAATGTTTTGGATGATCCCGCGCTAGTTATTGCATATACACACTGTTCCCTTAATTTTGGATTATTCATAATGAATTCGGGTATTTTGGTTACAAATCTAGGTGCATCAATTTCTCGTCGAGAAGTCCTTACATTAAATCCAAAAGGTTTATCAGTGTGTTCAATAACTTTAAGCATATTTTCTTTCATTATATCGACGGGATCTTTTTTTGCCACATAATCGCTAATTAGAGCAGAATGGCTCAACACACCTAATCCCCCTGCTTCACTTACAGCAATTGTAAGATCAGTTGTATAAAAAGGTCCCATTGGGGCAGCAACAATCGGGTGCTTGATTCCAAGCATTTTGGTTATATTTGTTTTAAGTACCAATTAATTTCACTTTTTTTTTTAATGCTAAATTTTGTTTAAAATTACATTATTAAATTAAATACTGCTATTAAACATTTGAGAAAAGGTTCGTTCAATTGATTAATGCGTTTTCATAAGTTCTACCCTAAAAACAATTGAAATAAAAATAGATACTATTATGGACTTATTGAACAAAAATAAATTTAAATTAAAATACGAGATTATTCTGTAATCTGAAATACTAATAAAAGCATTACTTTCTCTCTGGTTAATTAGCCATTGAAGATTTATTTAAACTCTATAGAAATATCTACATAAGAATCTTCTTTTTTGTCTGATATGTGAATTTTTTCGATATTGCATTTAATTGGTACCCCTAGGTCATTTGACATCTTTGTTTCAATCATTCCCGATATTAAATAAAAATGATAGAGAGAATCAGAATTGTTTAAAAATTCTGAATTTTTAAATCTAAATAAACCTTTCTTACCTGAGCTGTCAATTTTTGGATCCGAAATATGGATTGCTTCAAAAATATAATAAGAGGGGAACGCATCTTTGAATACTTCAAAATGTAATTGTTTGAGGGGAGATGTCTTAAAATCCTCCAATTTCTTTATTATAAGTTTACTTATTGGAAATTTTATATCACCAAAAATATTACGTCCGATTTCTTTGAATATTCTTTCGTTATTCGGAAATTTTTTCTTTAAATCTTTAAGTAAAGCCTTATAGAAGGAAATCATAAATTTTTTTGGCACAAATTTCATTTCTGAACTTTTAAATAGTGTATATGCTCCTAATTTTGTGCTAAAGATCTTATTCTGTTTTTCAAGAATTATAAGATGTTTTCTCACTGAGTCTCTTGGTAGCTTTAACTCATATGAAATGTCTTTTATAGTAACTCCTGATGGATTTTCAGTTATAAAATTTAATACTTTTGACTCAATATCTTTAAGAAAATATAAAGAGGCCTTACCTATCTCCTTTTTATATACAATATCTTTTGATTCTAATCTATTTAGGTACTTAGAAACTGTATTCCTATTACCGTTTATCTCTTCTGAAATCTCTGTTATTGTCATTCCAAAATTATTTTGGTTAAGGCATTCCATAATTTTTTCATTATAATCGTTAGAGCTCAATTTTGTAACCAATATCTTTAAATACAAATCTATAATAAATATGCATTAATGCATATTTATATGCGACGATGCATATATAAATAACTAATATAAATTAATTGAAAAACTATTGGAAAATTAAGAGAATGAGTTAAAATGTCAATCAATTTTGAAAAATTATTTGAAATTATCGATAAAGAAAAAGTAATTACAAATTCAGATTTACTTAGAGAACTTTATTGTAAACCAATATTAGAAAAAATAAGTGATACTCCAATTGTAAGTATTTTACCAGAGAATTCTGACCAGATATCAAAATTAATTCAATATTTCAGAACTTTAAATAATATAAATGTAGTGATTATAAGCAGCACGACTTCCCCTAAATTCCTAAACGACACAGTCTGTCATGATAAGACTATAATTTTAGATTTACATAATATGAAACAAATTCCTTTTATAAATAAAAGAAATAGAGTCTGTGTTGTAGAGCCTGGGGTAATATGGGCGGAACTAATCCCCAAACTTAAAGAGCATGGACTTAGGCCATTAGCACCTTTTCTCCCGAGACCAGGAAAATCAGTTCTCGCTTCCGTTTTAGATCGAGAACCTCATTTAATTGCTAAAAAACAATGGGATATTTCAGATCCATTGTTATGTATGGAGGTTGTATTTGGTAATGGAGAAATATTCAGAACGGGAGAAGCGGCAGGTCCATTGGATATCGAAACAAATAGAAAATTTGGGGCCGCTCTAACCAGCCCCCTAGGCCCTGGTCAAACAGATATTTTTAGAATAATACAAGCTTCTAAAGGTACTTATGGTATAGTATCGTGGATTTCTATGCAATGTGATTTTATCCCTGCTAGAAGAAAAATCAGATTTATCTATTCAGATTCAATTAAACCACTCACCGAATTTATATACTCCGCAGTAAGAAAACGATGGATTGATGAAATTTTTAT
>JAHPYY010000207.1 GCA_019058515.1 Promethearchaeota archaeon | reverse complement strand
CTTCCAGAGGGTATTCCTGAAGAGAGCGATACATTGCTATATTTTGGCTGCTTTACGGCGGTTAAAACTCCAAAATACGGTGAGAATGTAGCAAAATATCTCTTGAAAAGTAAATTAGATTTTTGCGTACTAGATAAGGAGAATTGCTGTGGGTATCCAATACTATGTACTGGTCATTTTTCCACCTATTTTCAATTAGTAGAGCATAACTTGAAGTTGTTTAAAGAGAGGGGATTTAAAAAGATCATTACAGTATGCCCGAGTTGCTACATGGTTTTTAAGAAACATTACACTGAGCAGAACATAATTGTGAAATACTTTACTGAATATCTGAACCCGTCTAATGACCGGAAGGAGGGTAATTTAATAATACAACATGCGTGTCCCTTAAAAAACGGCGAAATTCCCAGTATAGTTGAAGAAATGGAAAATTTATATAAAAAGAGTGGGTATAATGTACTAGAAAAGATCCCTACCAATTGTTGTGGATTTGGCGTGGGTCATCAACTACGGATAGACATTTCCGAAGCGATAGCAAAAAAAAGAATGGAAGATTTTAAAGAGAATAGTTATTTAATTGATATGCATCCTGACAAAGAAAATTACATAACTTCCTATTGCCCTGACGCCTATTGGGTTTTAAAGGCTTATGGACGGAAGTATAAAATTGAATTTAAAGCAAAAGATCTGTGCGAATTACTGTTGTAATTTAATATTGGAATAAAGAAGAAAATAAAATTGTTAAAAGTTTACGCTAACAGATACTGCAATCCCTTTTTCTACTGACGGAGTAATAATGCAAGACTGTTCGAAAAACGGTTTTCCATCTTTGGACTTCCTTAAGCATTGGTTAATTCTCTTTTTAACTTCTGGATCTTCTGTTTTAGGCGTAATGTTTACACTAATCTTTTCCACCCTGATATAACCTTTCTCGTTTTTTTTAAACGACATATCCACTTCCGCTTTTAAATTATCGATGGAAAGATTACGTTTCTGTAGACAAAACACGAAACTTGCGCATAAACAACTGCCAATTGCACTACCTAACAAACTAGCGGCGTCCGGCCCGTGCCAAATCTCTCCCTTTTCTAAAGTTTCGTCTATAGGCATCTCATTTTCGTAATTCCAGCCGTAATTACTTTTAAAAATCATATCTTTGGTTAATATGATTCTTAAACTAGTTTTCTCGTCGTGTACCATACTAATTCCTCTAACATTAAATACTTATGAAACAAATTAGATCTCAAAATTGTTTGAAATAATTATTAGGATTATATTAGTGTGTGTGCTAAATAAATTAGATTAATTAATTTTATAATTAAAAGTAAGATTACGGTCTGGTTAATATGAATCGCAAAAATTTCACAAATAACAGCGGAAATGATTCTAAAGATAATTTTCAAAATTCCTTGCTTTCTAATTTCTGTTTTAAACCAGATAATGAAGAATGTAAAGAGTGCTCAATAAAAGATGTAATACTTTGCAGATTTACCCGAAAGGAAAAAATTGGATTCGCTTTAGGGAATTTAACATATAGAATTTTAGCAAGCGCTATTTTTTTTTTTTTTTTCTTAATTACACAGATTTGGTGGGTGATATGGGTGTATATAATTTTAGTAGTGCTAACCTTTCTTATATTGGAACCCCGATTGCTATGTAGTCATTGTCCCTTTTATGCACTTGAAGGTAGATCCTTAAAATGCGGGGGTTTATGGGGCATGCCAAAAATTTGGAGGTATCGACCAGAGCCCATAAGTCGATGGGAGCAGAACTTGATGGTATTAATTGGGGCAATAATCGATATATCTCCCATACTCGGTATCTTTTTAGGATTTATAGCCTTTTTTTTGAGTCCAATAAAAAGTATCTTTTATTTAATAGGGTTAATTGTTGTAAGTATTCTATTCATTGGATTAGCGTATTATTTCGGGACTGTACTTCTTGGAGATCGCTGCAAACGATGTCCTAACTTCTCTTGTAGGATGAATAAAGTACCAGAAGAATATAGAAGGCAGTTTCTTGATAAAAATCCCATTATGAAGTTTGCTTGGGAAAAATATGAAGAAAATAAATAGATAGAGATAACAAATTTTTTCTCCATGGAGTTGGAAAATTTTAAGATTACATCAAGGTTTTGTACTTTCAAGAACCTCTTTTATTGGGATTCCCAGCGTAATAATGCAATAGGGTTTTTCAGCGATCCTTCCACGGTTTTTATCTTGAAATTCTTCCATTTCTTTAATAATTGTATTAAAAAATAATTTGCGAGTTGTCTTATAACCCTTTTCTGTCAAGAAAGATATTGAACTAAATGGGGCAGTTTCGTTTAATTTTGCTTCTTCTCCTACATATTTTTTAATTCTTTCGGAGTAGTTCTCTCTAGATGGAAGCGTTTCAAAAAACTGTATGTAAGCGTCGAGAATATTTTTCAAGCTTGTAATCCAAGTTTTTGCGTCGTTAAGCACCAATTTTTCAAACTCTTCATTAATATCATCCAGGATCTCTCTGTCTATTGATTGAGTTTTCTCCTCATATCCTGGTTTTAAGGAATAATAAAAACGCTCAAATTTTCCTCGGACTTTTTCTTTCCGTGAGATGTGAATCAATTCAATTTCCATTAATTTCTCCAAGTGAGGGTGTAATGTTGATTTACTTTTGCCTAACTTTTTGCTAATTTGCGAAAAACTTAATTCAGGATATATTGACAATAGAGTAAATATTCTAAATCGCAATTCGTGTTCCATTAACTCGTAAGCAGGTTTTACTTTAGAATCTTTTTCGGTCATTATTATTATTTAATCAACTTTCGTATTTAAATCCAGCTATTCGTGTGTAAATAAGACGAATAGTTTAATCCTCATTATACTAACTCTAGATTAACTTCTGAACATTCGGATCGGATCGAAACATTTAAATACGAACGCATTCTATAAACAATTATAAGTACGAACAATGAAAAAGCTCTGAAAACCTAAAAAAAGGAGTCTAAAAAGAAAAGAGTAAAAAATAACGAATAGTGAAATAAAAATGATAGAATGCTTAGAAAAAAGAGAGAACCTAATGAAAGCCATTCCCGATAAGAATTCAATGAAACACTATTTATTTCTATGGTCTGGACAATTATCGTCTATGGTTGGATCGTCAATTGTACAATTTTCTATTACTTGGTGGATAACCATTACAACTCAAAGTCCTATATTCCTTTCTTTAGGAATCTTTTTATACATGTTACCTATGAGTCTGATATTTCCATTCTCTGGTGTATTGTCTGACAGGTGGAATAAAAAGAAAATTATGTTAATCGCTGACTCAATTCAGGGAATTCTTACGCTCGCTATTATCGGGCTTTTTTTCGTCAATTTCACCTCACCTATTTTGGTAATTTTAATTAATAGTCTAAGAGGCGTCTTTCAGGCGTTTCATATGCCCACTGCGAATGCCATAATACCGACAATGGTTCCAAAAGAGAGTTTAAGCCGCATTAACGGAATAAACCATTTGTTCACTTCACTAATTGAACTAATTGGACCTGTTATAGCTGCCACGTTATTAGCGTTTGTTCCAATTGAGTTAGTTTTATGGTTTGACCCTATCACATGTCTCGTTGCGTTGGGTCCATTAATTATTGTAAATATTCCAAGCGTTAAATCCATCGAGAAGGAGGAAAAAGAAATCGTAAAGCCGTCGTTTATTACGGAGTTAAGGGACGGAATGAAAACGCTCAAATCGCTACCAGGAGTATTAACCCTATTGCTCGTGGCGATGATGATAAATTTCCTATTTCGACCATTCCCTGTGTTAATACCATATTTTATATTAACGACTCAAAATGGAACTGCGACTGATCTTGCTCTGGTAATGGCTTTATTACAGGGTGGATTGATATTTGGGGCAATCTCTACCACTGTTAAAAAAAATTGGAAACATAAAGTAGCGTTTTCCTTCATAGGTGATGTTGTTATTATGAGTGGAGTGATTGTAATCGCTCTTATTCAACCAGGATATTTCATCCTTATCGGATTAACTGCTTGTTTTATAGGATTTGTAATGCCAATAATGAATACGATATTCACTACTATTCTTCAGACTTCAGTTCCTCCAGACAAACTTGGAAGAATTACATCAATTGATTATGGCTTATCCTTAGCGATTGTTCCTGTAGGAACTATAATTTCAGGCATTTTAGGAGAGTTTATCGGTGTTCGCCTTTTGTTTATTATAGCTGGCTCGATTGGATTGGTACTATCGCTTACCGTCTGGCTATTTTCTGGAATTAGGAAAGTAAGATTTGAAAATAATAACAAATAGTGAAAAAAAATGATAAAATTAACGGAAAAAAACACTAGTAGTAAATTTAACAAAGTATGGCCAAATTATTTGGTAAATTGCTGTTGGGCGTTTACCTTTTCGGCAATTTTCATCAATGTAATTATCGTGTCAAATATTTTATGGCCAGGAGAGGAGTTTCATTCGTTAGAAATTGGTTTGATGTTTGGAATTTCCACTTGGATGACGGCTATTTCTGGACTGATTTTCGGAAACTTTGCCGATAAATATTCTCGGAAAAACCTTTTAGCATTAGTTATCGCAATGTATGGGTTAATGATGGTAATGAACGGATTCATTCCAGAGGGAAAAGGGCTTTTAACCTTCGGAAGTTTTTTTGCGTATACTGTACTGAGGGGTTTCTTCAGCGGAGGTTTTCAACCAATAACCTTTTCGTACATAAATGATCTTTCTGAGGAGGACGAACGATCAAAAATTTACGGCGCTATTCAAGCAATATTTCAGGTATTTCAAATAATAGGAATGGTCGTCTCTGCTTGGTTATTTGAAAACCTGTTTTGGCGGGAGTTTTTTTGGGGTATGGGGTTAATAAGCATAATATTGGGGATATTGATATTAATTAAAGCTGTTGAGCCAAAACGAGGGATGATGCAGAATGGATTGAAAGAGGTCTTAGCTTCGGAACAAATAGAATATAAATACAAACTAAACAAAGAAAGCTTCTTTGCTACAATACTAACTCCTACTAATATAATTGCTTTTGTAGAAGGTATCTTCACAACTATAATTATTTCTGTATCTGATTTTTTAATAACACCATATCTTCAATCACCTCCAAATAATTTATCTCCAGTGGTGTTAAGCGTACAAATGATATTGTTTGGGTTGATTGGTGGAATTCTAGGCTCGATAGGTTTTGCTAAGCTGTCTGACAAATTAGGGAAAAGGAATATTCGATACAGGGTCCTTTTTATTGCTTTGTCAATGGTTTCAATGTTTGTAATATACTTGATGTTTTTTAGCCTACCTTTACCAGGATTTACAAAAGAACAAGGTAAGAATATCGCAATACTTTGGACAAGTCCGGCTTTATTAACTATTGGTTTTATGATTTTAATATTTAGAGTATTTTTAGGAGTATACAACATAAATCAACCACCAATTCTTCAGAAAATCAATTTACCAGAAGTTCAAGGAAAAATATCGTCTGCTAATCAATTTTTAGAAATGATTGGAAGCGGGTTAGGCCCTATAATCTCGGGCTTTCTTTTATCATATTATAACCAGAATTACCAAATAGTCGTCCTTATCACTATGAGTATTGGGCTTATAGGGGCAGTATTATGGGCTTTAGCTGCTCTATGGATCAAAAAGGATGTTCATAGGATAGATAAAATTATTGAAAAAAGAGCGTCAGAATTATTAAAATCGAAAAGTAATTTAATCGAGAAGGAAATTAATGCAAATTAGTTTTGAACTTAAATAAAAATTAAAACTTTCCTTATTTTCTAAAAATAAAAATGGAACTTCCAGAAGGTGGCAAGTTAAATCGAAGCTTTTTTCAATTCCCATCAATCTCGATTTTCAAATTGTAAAACTCGTTAATCTGACTCCAATTTTCCTCTAACTTGTAATTACACCTTTGAGCAGAGTTTTCGTGGTTTAATTACAATAAGTAGAGCTCCGTTTTTGCTTGAATTATATAAAATCATTGAGACTTTAAGTTAGACAATAGATTTTGTTATGATGTAAATCGTTACTGGCTCGATTGGATTGGTACTATCACTTGTGATCTGGCTTTTTTCTAGTATAAGAAAAGTAAGATTTGATTACAACTTATCCAGCTAATAAATGTCCTAATGCAATTTGCCCCTAATTCGAACATAACTTTCATATCTTTTTCTATTGCCAAAGAATCGTATTCTTCCCAAAGATAAACTGCGACATCTCGAGGCCAATAGTTAAAACCCCAAGGGAAAGAACCTCTCCTCGTTGACCTTGAACCCTCGATTATCAACTTTCGTAGGTATTTCGCTTTCCTCCGATCAAAAATTCTGAATCGCTGAATTTAAAGACCAAATTTTTGTAATATTGAAATTAAGAACCCTATATTTCTATATTTAATCTTTTTCTCCCTCAAATTTATAAAATAGAGTGATAAATATTTTTAAACGTGATTTAGATATATAAATATAGATTAGAGGTTGACATAAAACAATTCTAAGAATGATTTAGATTTCCTACTAAAAGGTGATTGAATGCTATTATCTGAAAATGAGCTTGAAAATATAAAGCGAGAGATGGCAAAGATGAAAAATATTGTGACTTTGAAACTTTTTACCGACTTCAAAACTCAGGTGGATGGAACAATATCACGTAGCTGTATAGCTTGTGAAGCATCATATGAACTGTTAAAGCTTTTAGAGGGATATTCTAATGAAAAATTAAAAATAGAGGAGTATTCCTTAGATGAAAATCCAGAAGAAGCTAAAAAGTACGATGTGACGAGAATTCCAGCCATTTTATTTGTTGATAAAAACGATAAGGAAGTAATACGCTACTCGACCAATCCTACTGGCTCTGAGTTCGTACCATTCCTAAATAGTATCCAATACTTTTCGGGAGTTAGACCGTATTATGCAGACCAGATTATTACACATCTGAAGAAGATCGATAAATCAAAAGCTAAGATTTTTATCACACCAACATGTCCCTATTGCCCACAAACTGTTCCTGTGCTGACTCTTTTCGCTATTGTTTCCAATGGTAAGATCTCTGTCGATGTAATTGATGTTGATCTAAATCCAACCATCGCAAGGAAGTACCAAGTTCAAAGTGTACCCCATACTATCATTAACGAGAAGGATCACATTTATGGAATGTTTACCCCTCAAGACCTTTTAGATAAACTTACAAAAGGTCAACGAGATTTTGGAGGAATGTATTCATAATCAAATTACAAGGTGTTATATTAAATGAGTGCCCAACAAAATTATGAAGAGATAAGGAAACAGAAGTATAGAGAGATTATTAAAAACGAGATGAAAAAGTTAAGGAAACCAGTTAAATTAAAAGTGTTTACTTCTATTAGGGCCCAACCAGACGGTACCAGAAGAAGAGAGTGCGCTGGATGTGATTACACTATGTCTCTCTTGAAAATCTACGAAGAAAATTCCGAAGGAAAACTTACAATTGAAGAACTATCCATCCACGACGATGAAGAGTTTGCGAAAAAGTACGATATACAAAGAGTACCGACGATATTATTTATTGACGAGAGCGGAAGAGAGATAATTAGGTATTTAGCTAACCCTCAGGGTGGAGAAATCCAACCCTTCGTTGAATCTATATTCGTATTTGCAGGGGCTCCCAACTACTACGAAAACACAATTACTCAGAACTTAGAAAGAATAAAACCATCTACGATTAAAGTAATGATAACTAATCAGTGTCCCTATTGTCCTCAAATGGTGCGTACTTCGAATCTATTTGCTCTTGCTTCGAAAGGCAAAATTAGATCTGTAATAGTAGACATTGTGGAAAATCAAGACATCGGTCAATATTACGACGCTGCGGGTGTACCGTTCACTATCGTGAACGACCAAAAAGCTATTTCTGGTATGGTTCCGCCCCACGAAATACTACACTCTTTAATTGGTGGAAATATTAATATCCAATATTAAGTTTTTTTATTACTTTTTAAATTTATTTGATTTTTTTCTTATTCTCAAACCCTAAGGTGTAAAAATTAGACTAATTATAGTTTATTTGAGTAGAAAAAAGGCTTTAAAAAACTACTTTTCAAAAAGACTTTTTATTCGAACTTCTTTTGATGTTAAAAAAACATGGAATACATACCGCAATTGAAACCTGTGGATATTTTAATAGCGAATTAATTGAAGATTTAGTCAAGTTAGTTGATTTATTTCTTTTCGACATTAAGCATACAGATTCAGAAATGCATAAAAAATTTACTTATGTACCAAACGAGAAAATTCTTTCCAATTTTCAGATTATTTTAAATAAAGTCGGAAGTAATCGAATTATTTGCAGAATTCCAATTATTCCGGGAGTAAATAATAAAATTGAAACTATTGAAAACATAAGTAACTTTTTAAAAAGCGTAGGATATTCCGGAGCTGTTCACTTAATGCCCTACAATAAAATGGCTAAAACTAAATACGAGAAGGTTGGAAAAACAGCTTTATATAGGGATATGGGAGATTTAACAGAAAATGAACTTCTCAGTATAAAAAAAGTCTTTGAAACAATTCTTTTGAAGTGCAAATAAACGAATAACTCAATTCGCGATTTATCCCAAATCAGGCACACTCTTTTAACAAAACGATAAAATTACTTCCATAATTTTAAAAATTTAGTAAAACAAATCTGATATCATTATATTTTATAGAGAGAAGAGTTTTTAAGCGTATAAAATAAGATTTAATAGTCAGGTTCATAAGTTAAGAACCTACATTTGTGTTCAATGAGCGAGTAATTGGTTATAATTATGATTGATATGGGTTTAGTCGATTTAGAAAAGACATACGACATAATTGTTCTTGGGGGAGGCCCTTCAGCGCTTAGCTGCGCTATATACGCAGCAAGATTCGCTATGAGCGTTTTGGTTGTAGGAAAAACCTACGGAGGGCTTATAGCTTCAACGCACATTGTAGAGAATTATCCTGGAATCACCTCTGTCAGTGGTCAAGAGTTAATGGAAATGTTTAGAGATCATATTAACTCCTTGAATATTCCTTACATTTCTGATGAGATTAGAAGCATTGAAAAAGAAGATGATCACTTCGTACTGCACTCGTTTTTTCAACAATTTAAGGCATATTCAATCTGCATTGCTACTGGTTCCGAAAGACGGAAACTAGGAATTCCAGGGGAAGAAGATTTAGCCGGTCGTGGAGTGAGTTACTGTGCTACATGCGATGGACCGTTTTTCAAGGAAAAAGTAGTTTGTGTTATTGGAGGAAGCGACTCCACCGCTAAAGAAGCGCTATTTTTAGCTCAAAATACAGAAAAGGTTTTTATTATTTATAGAGGCGAGGAAATACGAGCAGAGCCAATAAACAAAAAGAGAGTCTATGAGACAAAAAACATCGAAATTATTTATAAAACTAACATCGTATGTATAAACGGTGAAGATACGGTAAAATCAGTTACTTTTGACAATGGGCGAGAATTTGAAGTGGATGGGATATTTATAGAAATCGGATCTGTGCCTAATTCAGATTTAGCAAAGCGAATAGGCGTGGAAACTAACGATAAGGGTGAAATTTTAATTAACCGTAAATCTGAAACGAATGTACCAGGAATCTTCGCAGCGGGAGATGTAGTTGACGCACCTTTCAAACAAGCTATTACGGGAGCAGCCGAGGGCGTCATAGCAGCGTATTCCGCATTCGATTATGTGAAAGAAATGAATATCGAGTATTAAACAAGCGATTAGAAGTTAAAAAAAAAAATAATTTATGAGATTATGGCTTAGAGTCCCGCCTTAATTATTTGTTCTTTGTATTTCATATATTTATCTGAGGACAAATCGTAGTATCGCCAAATTATTACGCTTGCAATCAACATATATATTGCGGGAAGAGCGCTAAAGTGAAATTGGATTCCTATTATCGCCCATGGATTTTGCGATGAAGCGCCTTCAACAAATCCAGTTAACATGTGGACGATTCCAAAGGAAAGTGCTTGAACTACTAACGCAAACCTACCAAGAAAAACTTGAAATCCGTTGTATGTAGCCTCCTTTCTTTGACCTGTCTGTACCACCGATTCATCAATTATATTTGCAAGCACTAAATTCATCATTGTCCAGAATCCCCCTTCACCAATTCCAAATATCAATATCGCAATCATAGAGATATAATAATCTCTAATGAAAAAAAGCGGATATGCTGATATTGAAAGAAAAAACGATGCATAAATTATTGCCTTTCTGTTATCGTTTAACTTCTCAGCAATTTTCATCCAAAGAGGCATTGAGATGAACATACCTACGAGGAGAAACGCCATCAATATAGTAACAGCTGTAGCTTCTAAACCCAATACAAATTGAACGAAGTAAGGAACTGATCCAATCATCATAGAAACAAGAGAGCGATAAAAGAGATAAGCTACAGAAAACGCAAAAAAATTGCGATGCTTTATACAAGTTTTCATTTCCTTAAAAAAAGATTGCCGTTCCACACCTTCTTCGCATTTGTCGATATAGCAATCTACTCTCTCTTGATCTTCACGAGCACCTGGTATAGCTAGGAAAAAAGCAATGAGCGTTATTATAACGACTACGCCCGCTGAAACTATGTAGGATCTTAAATCTCCCCATGTTATAAAAAGTGGAGGTATTATAGATCCTAAAGCAACTCCTAATGCAGCTATAAGTGTGCTTATCATATTCGCCATCCTTCTTTCCTCTTCTGAACGAAACTTATCTGGAAATACGGCGTAAAACGATACATTGTAAATCGAGCTAAAAAAGTCGTAAAGGCATGTCGTAAAGACTATCCAGAGGAATAAAAGCAACATATCTGCTTGGGCGTTATATGAGGGAGGAGTGAAAATTAAGATATAACTTAAAATCCACGGAATCCCTCCGAATAAAATGAAAGGAAAACGCCTGCCCCACTTTTTTGTGAACTTAAACGGACGATCGATCAAGTACCCAATTAATGGGTCGTTTACCGCGTTCCAAACTGCGAATATGATATAGCCTAACATGGTCAGCCAGGACGCTAAACCGAGTTCTGACTCGTAAAAAAAGAATACAAATGCTCCAAACACCATGTTATGAAATTCCCACGTAAATTTTCCGAACCCGTAGGATGCCATGTTCTTTTTGGTATGGGTTAATTCAGTTAAGTCCTTTTCCATTATTGAAACCTCATTTTTATGCTAAATCAAGTCAATGAATTTCATGCAAATCTTATTTGGTTAAAGTTTAATTTAAATGTATATCATCCCCTTATCAGAAAGAAATCCTAGAAATCCCGTTTTAGCTAGCAAATTGACACAAAAATTACGAAGAATAAATTTTTCTTACATCTTTCACATGAAATATCAACGGAATTTGTTTCGAAATTGTTAAGATTGTCTCCTTTTAAAAAATGCAGAACAAATTTATTCTTAATCTCGTAGCCGCAAATATTCTGTGGAGTTTGGTTCCCATCGTAGTAGTGGGAATTCTTAACGAATTTTCCATTTTTACCATATTGCTGTTACGGTTTTTAATATCGGGAGTAACCTTGTTTTGCTTTTCTCTATTCTTTGTCCTTTATAACAATTATATCACGAAAAATGACAAGCTCTCATTTAAACTAATATTTGGGTTGTTGAAAAAACGAAATAAAAGGTTTTACAATTTACGGAATATCTACTACTATTCCTTCCTTGGTTTTTTTGGAGTAGTTCTTACTATCGTGTTTTATTTTCTCTCTTTGAAAACATCGAATATCGCCTTTACGGTAATAGGATACTTGCTTAGCATGATTTTCATTGCGTTTTACGAACAAGGCGTAGCTTCCGAGAAATCAGATGTGTTTAAAGCTCTCTATTTAACCTTACTCATTTTTACTATCGGCACTGTGTTTTTAATATCTGCTCAGAGTGCCCTTTCGCAGGGAATCGACAATTTAATAAAAAGCATAATCTATATTTTCTTGTTTACGTTAGCCTTGACTTTTTTCACGATTTTCATCAATCGAGATTCCTATTCAAAAGAAGAACTTATCGTTATTAACACCAACGCGATATACAAAATTCCGAGACTCTTTTTGAAGATGGCAATATGCTTTTTGCTGGGAGTAGGATTAATGTTTCCATTTATACTAATTGTTGGATTTATCCCTATTCATAGCGATTTATCTGTAGAAGTACATAATTTCTTACAGGAAATATCAGAATTAAACCAAATTGCTTTCAGATGGGAAATTTTATTCTTAATAGTTTTTTCCACCATATTACCTTATGTGTTAATATTCACGGCTCAGGTGTTTTGGAATTCACCCAATTTAACCTATAGTCAATGGGCGGGTATTATAAAATTAATAGATCCTTTAAGTTCACTATTAATTGCGGTATTTTTCCTTAACGAGTTCTTTCCGATTCCTTTTCTAATTATTGTTATCTTTTTAATCGCAGTAGCGATTGTATTAAGATATGCACACGAAACGAAAAACCTTGTACAAGCGTTCTTATTGATTAGCTCGGATAAAGGATGCGTATCGACATTACCCTTAAAACTTCTTAGATTTTATGGGATAATGAGCGTCGAATATATTACAGGAACAAGAGATTTTGTAATTTATGTTAGGATAAGTTCAGTTAAAGATTTTAATGTATTAATAAATCAAAAATTACGAAGTTTACCTCAAATAAAAAAAGTTGATATGCTATTTGTTAATAAAATCTATAAAAGTAATTGAGAGAAATAGATATCATGACCGTAAAAGCCATTGTTATGTGTAAGTTAGGTATTAGCGTTATTAACAAAGTAATAGAAGAATTGAAGCAAATTCCTCAAGTGGAAAAAATTATGTCTGTTACTGGCGACTACGATTTAATACTGACGATTTTAGTTAATAGTACGGAGGAACTTTTCGATGTGTTCTCAAATAAGATTGATTTAATTGATGGAATTATCGAATCAAACACTCATGTAGTAATGAAATCATTCGAAAAGTAGAAAATAGATATCTCAATACAATAAGGATATTAATTATATGTAAATAGAAGATTATCCCTCGACTTTAAATATTCTTAAATGTTATGTAAAAGACGAAATGCGAGATCAAACTTTCTATAAAGATACTTCTTAGAGAATGAAATGGAGGGATAAAATTCAAGAACATATAGAGAAATCAAGAAAACGCAATGAGAAAGCGATTAAAGTATTCATTATATCTCTCATTTTATTGATGATAATGATTCTAATTATTGTTGTAATAAATTTAACCCTCCAAAACGCAACATTGGATGTGATTTACGGGTTTTTCCTTTCAATGATCTGTGTTATAGTTTTTTTTTATTATTGTCTGTTTATTATATTCGTATAGAGAACAAATAGCCTTATTAGAAAGATTAATCCGATTTTATAATCAGCAATATTGGAAAATACAGATATTCCTTATTTCCTTACTGATCTTTTGTATATCTTTAACATTTATCACATAAATCCTACTTTTTCCCTCCTTTTATTCGTTCCTATTTGTTTTTCTTTCCATCTTATTATTTATAATAATACTAATTACATTACCTTACTACTATGATATCATATTCCTGATAGTAGGTGCTTTTTTTTTAGCAGTTTTGATTCCTGTTCTCTTCACGATTTGGGGTTATTGGGTCGGTATGTTTTCTTTAGTATTACTACTTTTTATAATACAAAAAAATGAAAATAGAAGAAAAAATAAACAATAACAGCGTCAATAGTAGTTTTACTTTTTTTAATTAATTGGTGCCTTTTTCAGCTCTTCTTAATTCAGCTTTCTTATTCATTATATTCAAATAAAGATTGGTCATTGTTTTTGGAGGTTTTTCTTCAACATGCTTTTTCTTAAGGGATATAGCTTCTTCAGAACACGATACTACGCAATTACCACAACCAATGCACAGATTTTGGTCAATTTTAGCTAAATCCTCCAAAGTAATTGCATCTAATTGGCAACGATCTACGCAAGTACCACATCCTACACAGAGTTCTTCGTCAACTTCTGCGAAATAATTCGTATGATACAAATCCCAAGGTCGTTCAAGCTTTTTAATGTTTGTTATCATGTCGCAACAACAACCACAACAACAACAGATAAACGCGGGCGTTTTCGCGTTTCCTGGTTGGATAATTAATCCATCTTCTTGGGCCTTATCAAGAATTTTTAAAGCTTCTTCTTTTGATATGTATCGTGCATAACTCTTTTCAACGCCGTGATCTGCCGCGGTATCAAATGTGAAACACAATTCCCTCATATTAGTTCGTTTACATGGCTCTCCGAGGAGATCTTTACCTTGTCGACACACGCAATTCGTAACTGCTATTTTCCCATTTGTTATTTCATCGTTTTCTATAATTTTTCTTAACTGATCGTAAGTTGCGACAATATGCTCTGGAGTAAGGCTTTTTTCCACGGGAATAGTGCGAATTTGATTGATTTTCGTACTTGCAACCTCGTCTCGAAAAGCTTCGTCCATGTACAATTCAAAATCTTCGTAAAATTCTTTGGTCAAGCGATTCACTTGGTATTCAAACATCCCGATCGCTAAAAATGCGATACTATAAACTATAGTTGAATCACCTGAATCATCTTCCTCTGTTCCTCTACTTATGGAACCTTTAAAATACAGCTCATCGAGAGTTTGTTTAAGCTGCTCCTTCGTGATTCCGTACTTCTTCACGCGACGATATATTTTTTTCAGTGGTTCTGGAATAAGGCGCAAGTTTATAGCAATTTGAGCCTCTTCTGGGGAAAAAAGGAGTTTCAATAGGCGGATTTCAACCCCCGACTCCGTTTCTGGATAGCCTATAGGAAATTTATCGAGGCGTTTTTGTAGTTTGCGGTATATTTCAGGCTCTACATCAAACTTTAACGAGTCCTCACTCATAATTAGGTCAACCTTTACCTTATTTAAGAAGAGCTCTTTAATAAGGAATTCTAAAAAAAAAAAACTTATTTTGATTTAAAATAGTAATAACTTATAATTGATTTAGTTAATAAAAAAGAACAAAAAAAAATATTGGTATTATTCGATTTTTACTTCCACATTTTTAAATTCAGGTTCTTTAAAGGGCACATCAACTTTCAATATGCCATTTTTATAAGCAGCTTTAGCCTTTTCGGGTTCGATTGGGCAGCAAACTGCGTATGAGCCAATGTAGTTTGTATTATCCGCTTTTCCAGAGACAAAAAAGCTGTCTTCGTGCATTTTCAGTTTAATAGTGTCTTTCTCGACCCCCACCATGGTAATCTCAATGTGGTAATTTTCATGGTCATCATCCGGATACATAAACACCTCCGGTGACTCGTAAATTTTCTCAATTTCTTGTTCGCTCATGATTTCACCTTTTATATGCTTTAATCTACTCAATTTTAATGTCTATAGCTCCTTCCATAGGATCTTTGAAGGGTATGTCAATTTTAAGCAAACCATTTTTATATTCTGCCTTGGCTTTTTCAGGAGTAACATCGCAACAGAGAGCGAAACTTCCCACGTAATTAGTTGACTCGGATTCTCCCTTTATAAAAAAGCTGTCTTCGTGCATTTTCAACTTAATAGTGTCTTTCTCGACTCCTGGTAATTTTATTTCTATGTGATAGTTCTCTTTCTCGTCATTCGCCCAAGCTACAATTTCAGGCATCAAGGTTAACTTATCTTCTACTTTACTTAATCCACTCAATTTATTCACCTATAATGTAAAATTCGATTTTTTTTAATTTATACAGATTTCTCTGATGAATATATAGCTAAATTAGTAATTTAAAACTTATTTCTATGCTTTATTTAAACAGGGGGGAATTAACCAAAAATCAGTTAATAAATTTTACAAAAAACTTTTAGTCCATAAATATCTCTTTTATTGACTTAAACTTTAATCTTTAAAAATCTCCTAAAGGAATGGTTCCTTCGTAATATAGATTAACACCATCGAAGCATATCCTCGCACATATGATCTTTATTCCCACTTTTCGCGCCTGAGAAAGTGCTGAGGCGAATTGGATGTCTATAGCTTCGAACGGTAAAAAATATTAGGCTTTCATGAATATTAAAAACAGAATAATGCCTTTGTGATGTATTATTTCCATAACATGTCTGGTTCCCCGCTTGGTTGGAGCATCAGGAAAAAGAGCTACATTATTAATCACTAATGTGCAACCCTTCACTTCAAGAGGAACACTGTCTAAAGAAAAGTCAATTCTACTTATTCCAAATTTCACCTCTTTTTTTATTGTCTTGAAGGAGGTTAGCTCTGGAATGTATTGAAATATCTCCTCAGCGATTTTAGAGTGGATAGAAGAATCTATAAGAACCAACTCATCTGAAGTTTTAACTGCCCTTAAATAGTAGGGCAATTTGCCGCTTGAATGCGTGAAGAGAACCGTTGCCCCTTTTATTAGCAACTCTTTTAACCTTCCAGGATCGTGTAAATGCGCAAGAGACACCTTTTCTTTGTAGCGTATTTCGCTCGTAAATCTATTTGGTCGAGACAAAAACGTTCCTTCCATTAACTTCTCAAACTTAACGTTTTTTAGCTTGATGGCTCCACTCTTCAACGCTATTCAATGATTCTGTAATTGTTTAAATTTAGTATATTATCTTTAAAGAAAATTAAGATATAAACTAACTTTTTATAGAAGTAAACAATTGTGGCTTTTTGGTTTCAGAACCTGTTCTCTTTCTCAAATTCATACCTTTTTTTTTGTTTAGATAAATTTATAGACGATAAACTACATATAAACATAGCAAAAATAAGTACAAACGAACAAAAAATGAGTTTTAAGGAAAGCGTTAGCGATTTGTTAAAAAGAGGACAGATACTCCACGACGAAAACCGATACGACGAAGCCATTAAAACATTCAAAGAAGCGTTACTCCAAGAGCCTGATAACACGGACATATTAATCCGAATTGGCCTTTCTCACAGGTACAAAGAAGAATACGACGAAGCTATAGACTATTATAACAAGGCTTTGGAAATTGAACCAGACAACAAAACTGCCCTTAACAATGTGGGATATGCGTACGAGTGTAAAGAGGAGGTTGACAAAGCTATCGATTATTACGTCAAATCTCTTGAGTTAGATCCCGCTTACGAACTCCCTCTTGTTAACCTAACCACTATATATAACAACAGAGAAGAGTACCAGAAAAGCGTCGATTTATTAAAAAGAGCGCTCGAGATCGATTCTATTAACTCCGCCAACTGGATCGATCTGGGATTAGCGTATCGTTATCTCGAAGAATACGACGATGCAATTGAATCGTATCTAACCGCGTTAAAGTTTGATCCTAATAACGAATTGGCTCACAACAACATTGGTTACGCGTATTACCTGAAAAAAGAATACTTAAAGGCTATAAAATACCTGAAGCGCTCCTTAAAGCTTGATTGGAAATACGACCTGCCTTATTCTAATTTAAATACGATATATAACGCCCTACTCGACGAAAAGATAGAAGATTGTTCTATTTGGAAACAAATGGCAGAAACTTACTATGTAGGGCGAGATTACAGAAAAGCCTTGAATTGTTGTAATAAAGTAATTGAAATTGACGAAGATTACGAAGATATAAAAGAGCTACGAGTAAAAGTGCTCAACGCTAAGCGTATCATCGAAAAAAGGAGCGTTCTCGAGAATAATATCGACATGGCTTTAAATTTTTTTTACAACATCTCGCTTTCGGTTGAAATAGAAGACTTAATTAATTATATTAAGTTCAAAAACGATACACTCGAATTCGACGACAACGAAATTAAATTCCGCGTGTTTGAACGATTAGGTAATCAAAAGTTTCGGACGGAACTCGATGGAACTAGGCTTGTCTTTATTAAGGAAGACCACTCTAGCGGAAATCAACTACTCGTGTGAAGTTTTAACATCTTATTTTTTAGAACCTTAAGGGATAAAAGCAAGTTTTAATAGATCTAGCTTGTATGACTACTGCAACTCAACCTAAGAATATTAAGCACTATGCCTTTCATCATATTGATGTAGATAAATGTCATCAATGCACGAAATTTTCCTGCGAAGAGGCGTGCTTTCGAGGGATTTACAAAGTCATAAATAAAGACTCTTCGCCTGAAAGTACCGTAGTGGAGGATCGCGAAGATATGTGCGTTAAATGCCACATGTGCACTAGTG